>JADGGD010000099.1 GCA_019690095.1 Chloroflexota bacterium | reverse complement strand
ACCCACTCCCACCCCCACCTTCACGAGTTAGGGAGGGAGTGATAGACGGGGCGAGCGCTCCGGTGGATGCGGGAGGGGACGGTCCTCGATCACTCCGCACTGGTGGGGATGTCGGAAGCCAGGGAGCGGTGGAGAGGCTGGATCGGATACACTTGCACGTCGCACAACATGCGGGTGGTACGGATGCCATTTGGAGGGAGATGACCCGGGCCCGCCTCTCCCTGGAAGGTGAGCAGAACACTGATAGGACCTCCCTGTACATGGGAAATTCCTTCTCGCGCGGCTCGTGCGGAGAAGGAGCCCCAGGTGCCATCGGGCCCGCCTCGACAGCGGACACGACATCTGCTATCCTAGCGCCTGCATCTTTCCGGGGAGCGAGACGGCGATGGCGAGCGCGGCAGAACTGCCAGTCTGCCGGGGCTGTCAGCGGGTGGGCCCCGCTGACGCCCAGTACTGCCCCTACTGCGGCCGCCCCCTCGCTCCCTCCCGAGCAGTCGTCCACCAGGTCTGGTGGAAAATCCTCGCTATTGGCCTCGTCCTGAACTGGGCGACCGCAACTCTGCTCGCCCAGTCCGGCAACCCCAACCTCGTCCCGACCGTGATCTTCCTCGGCGCCTTCCTGGTGCCGGTCGTTTTCGTCGCCCTTATCTACGAGCTGGGACACCTCTACGATGTCACGATCCCGACCATCGCCCTGACCTTCTTCTACGGAGGGGTGCTCGGGGTCATCGCCGCCCAGCTCCTCGAGGAGAATCTGATCGTCGGCATGGGGCTGGTCCCGCTGCTGATTGTCGGCCTCTCCGAGGAGCTGGCCAAGCCGCTCGGGGTACTCTGGATCGCCCGCCGCCGGGAGTACCTGGATGAGCGCCACGGGATCGTCCTCGGGGCCGCGGCCGGTATGGGCTTCGCCGCCTTCGAGACGATGGGGTACGGCTTCACCTACCTCCTGCTCTCTCGCGGCAACCTGGACATCCTCGGCCAGGTTTTGCTCACCCGCGGACTGCTGGCCCCGCTGGCGCACGGCACCTGGACCGCCATCGTCGTCGGGACGGTCTGGCGGGAGCGGGCCGCCGGCCGGGGCTGGCTGAACCGACGGGTCCTGCGTGGCTACCTCACCGCGGTGGTCCTGCACGCCCTGTGGGACTGGACCGCCTCAGCGATCCCGATCAGCATCGAGCTGCCGGGACTGGCCCTTCACTGGCGGTTCGCCGACCTCTTCATCCCGGCGATCGCCCTGCCCGTCCCAAGCCTGCTGATCGGCCTGATCGGCCTGTGGCTGCTGCGGCGGATGCGCCGGGAGGCCGGGATCGCCAAGTCGACCGCCTGAGGCGGCCTACTCCTCCTCCGCGATTGGACCACCCCGGAGCAGGCGCTCGTAGGCGGCGCGGGTCAGCACGCGCAGGGACGGCGGCGCCCGCCCCAGGACCCGCCCGATGGCCCGGGCGAGCGCCGGCGCGCACAGCTGCGCCTGATCGCGGACGAAGCTGTTTGCCGCCACGATGATCAGGGCATCTCCGGCGCGGCCGCCCAGCATGGCGTGGGTCTCGAGCAGGCGGCGGCGCGGAGACGGGATCTCCGGCGCGACGGCGGCCAGGGCAAGAGACCAGACCTGGTGATCGAGCGGCGAGACCGCTAGGCCCTTCTCCACCACCCCCGGAACCGCCGGGCGCTCCCCACGCTCCCCAGACGATCCGCCCGATTCCTGCTCTCTCCCTTCACCTTCGCCTCTTGCCAGCCCATCCACCGGGCCAGCCGCTCCGCCGCCCGGCGGCCCCGGGGCATTCGGCGCGCGGCCGGCCCCTGCCGGCGCAGAACCACCGTCATCCGAGGATACAACCCAGCGCAGGGCGAACGGGCGGCCGAGCACCCGTGCGAAGGCGCGCTCGAGAGCGCGCCCGCAGGTCCGCTCGATCGCCGCGCGGGCCGCCGCGTCCGGCACGCGGATGACTGCGACCCGCGCGGATCGGTCGCACTGCTCCAGGACGCACCCCGCCATGCGCCGCAGGAGGGCCGCACCGCGGCGGGAACGCTGGAACTCATCCAGGACCTGCCGCCAGAGCTCGCGCTCATCCACCGCATCCGGAGGATCCCCCAAACGCTGGACCGGCGGCCCTGGTGCGGCGCGGCCGCAACCGGCCGCAGCCGCCCAGCCGCGGCAGATCGCACGGATCCGCCGCGGCGAGAGGCGGCGCGCATCCCCAGCGGCCACCTCGCCGATCGCCGCGCGGACCCAGTCGATGCCGGTTGCACCAGGCACGGCGGCTCGAGCGGCAGCATCGACCTCGGCGGCCGTGCGGGCCAGGAGGTCCCGCTCTGACCGGGTGAGCGGGCGCCCATTGATCTGTGTGAAGAGCCCCTCAATCTGTGCCAATTCGGCACGTACACTGTCATCTCGGCACGGATCACCGGGCTCGGAGGAGCCCCCGTCTGTGCTGGGCCCTGGTTCAGCTGGGTTGGTCTGGTTAACCGGGGGTTGGTCCTGGTTCCCCTCCCTGCGAGGGAGCCGGGCGGTGGATGCTTCGTCCGTGGGAGGGAGGGACAAGGCCGAACCCGGCTCCGTGGGAGGGAGGGTCGGAGCAGTCTCCGTGGCAGGGAGGCAGGTGGGTGCAGCATCCTCCGTGACAGGGAGGAGGGTGGTGTCAGCACCCCGTCGGCGGGCGGCGGCTTCGACCCCGGGGAGGTTCCGGGCACGCAGGGCGAGGTAGTCGCGCTCGGCGCGGAGGGCGAGCGTACGCCACTCCGGGGTGGCCTTGAGGCGGGGCAGGATCTCGTACCAGGGATTGGGGTGCTCCCGCGGCGCGCCGCGGGGATCCTCGGCGCGGTCGATCGGGCGGAAAGAGGGACGGAAGAGGTGGCGGATGTAGCGATAGACCTTCTCGTCGGTCAGGGCCAGGCGGAGGACCGCAAGGACATCCTCGAACCGGAGGTGGGGATCCCGCTCCAGGAGGTAGCAGTGGAGGCGGTTCCGGGTCGCACGGCGGCCGTCACTGCCGACGGTGGGCACGGTGTAGGTCTCGAAGCGGGCCAGACCGAGGGCGGCGAGGAGCTTGTTGATGGTGCGGATGTCCTCGGCCGACTCCCCAGAGAAGTCGGCGAGCGCCTCGACGCCGGTGTAGGAGCTGCCGCGGTAGGGGGAATCCTTGCGGTTATCGGTGTAGGCGGCGTAGGTGAAGTAGACGCCCACGCCGGTCTGGTGGAGGATCGCGGCGAACTCGCGTGCCAGGGTATCCCAGCCCCAGCTCCAGCCGCTCCGTCGGAGATCGGTGACAACGATCTCGCCCGGAGCATCAGCCGGCCCCCCCGGCCGCCGGGGGCGCACCACGCCTGCGGCAGCCATCGGTCTCCTACTCCGCCGGCGGGCGCGCGCCCGCCGTGTCCCGTCCGAGTGTGGCGGCCCGCACGGCGTTCTCGATCGCCGCGCGAAGGGCGCTCCGGACCTCGGCCGGCAGGGTCGGATCGGCCAGGGCATCGGCGACCGCCCGGAGGGTCGGATCACCCGGGCCGACCTCGAGAAAGACCGCTGGCCAGTAGCCGGCTCGGGCGAGCAGCAGATCGTGCTCGGCAGGGGTGAGCCGCAGGGCCCGGGCGATCGCCGCGACTTCGGCCGGCCCCTGCGGCGGGCGGTCGCCGGCCTCGCTCCGGTTGATCAGGGTGGGGTTCAGGCCGACGGCCCGGGCGAGGGCACGCTGGGACATGCCACGCGCCTGCCGCAGGCGACGGAGCGTCTCGCCGTACGATTCCACCGTACTGCTCTCCCCTATCGTGCCGTTCTTCGCCGGCGTCCTTACTCTTCCTCGGCACCGACCCGCCGCAGCGGGTCGGCCTGCCCGCTCCCCAGTATAGTCGGTCTCCGTCCGCGCGTCAATACATGAGAGCAACAGAATGGCGCTATTGTCTACACACCAGCAGCACTCAAGTGTCTACATACAAGCAACACTATCGAGCGCCGCAGAATCCTCTGTCCACAGAATCGAAACACTCTCCCCTGCCCGTGGTGGCGGTATGGCTGAAGGGGCATGCGAGCCAATTTATTTGTTTTGGAAATGAATCAAATCAGGAACAGCGGCCGGCGCTGGGAAACGCCGGCCGGGAGGAGTTATGACTGGTGGGCGAGGCTGTCCAGGCGCTGTCGGTAGGCGCGGGCGGCCCGGGCGACCCAGGCAGGCCAGCCAGTCAGGAGGAAGCGGGCGCCGAGCTGGTAGTAGTGCTCGATCGTCTCGTCGGTCACCAGCGCGCCGGCTGTGCGCCCGGCCGCGACGATCTGCCGGATCGCCCGATCAATGACTGCCCGCACCTCCGGATGGTCCGGCTGGCCGGTGTAGCCCATGGTCTGGGCGAGGTCGGCCGGGGCGACGAAGAAGACGTCAATATGGTCGACAGTGAGGATCTCGGCAAGGTTGGCGATCGCCTCACTCTCCTCGATCAGGATGACGACCAGGGTCTCGTCGTTCGCCTGCTGGTAGTAGTCGGGGACGCCGTAGGAGCGCCGGCCGCCGTACATGCCCCGACGGCCGAGCGGGCCGAACTTTGCGGCGCGGACGACCGCCGCGGCCGCCTCTCGGGTGGAGACGTGGGGGACCGCGATGCCGCTCGCACCCCGGTCAAGGGTTCGGGTGATCAGCCACGGCTCGTTGGCAGTGACCCGAACGATCGAGGCCATGTTCCACAGGTCGCAGGCGCGCGACATATCCCCGATCTCTTCCCAGCTCACCGGCCCGTGCTCGCATTCGATCCAGATGCCGTCCAGGCCGAACTGGCCGAGGAAGTCGATCATATCGCTGGTGTGGTGGCCGCTGACTACCCCAACTGCGCGTCCCTCCCGCAGACGCTGCTTGATCCGGATGTCGGCCATGCTCCCTCCTTGGTCGAGAATCCCCGCCATTCTACGCGCGCCGCCCGGTGCCCACAAGCGCCTCTGCCTGCATGCCCCTGGCCTGCAGCTGATCGGAATCCGTAATAGACCCGTTATATATCTATGAGATGTCTGCAGCGCACTGGCTGGCTGTCCTCTCGGCGGAAGAGGACGGCTGGGGCGCCTGCACGATCACCCGGCCCCAGGCCCGGTGCGCCCCTCTGACTGTACCGACCAGCCCCTCAGGATATACTATCCAGAATGGGCCGGGCGGCTGCCAGAGACGGCGGGCCGCTGGCGAGGCCTCCCCGGCGCAAAGCCGCTCTTGCCGGGTGAACGCGAGGCGAGAGGAGGAGAGGGTTCCCATGGAGCAGCCGCGCATGATCCTGAACCCAGTCCCGCTGACCGCGGTAACGATCGACGACGCCTTCTGGGCGCCGCGCCAGCGTGTCAATCGCGAGCGGACCATCCCCTGGATCTACCGCCAGTGCAAGGAGACCGGGCGCATCGATGCCTTCCGTCTGGACTGGCGCCCCGGCCGGGAACCAGTGCCACACATCTTCTGGGATTCCGATGTGGCGAAATGGATCGAGGCCGCCAGTTACGCCCTGGCCACTGCCCCCGATCCTGCCCTCGCAGCGCTCGTCGAGGAGGTTGTTTCCCTCATCGCCCGTGCTCAGCAGCCGGATGGTTATGTCAACGTATACTTCACCGTCGTCGAGCCGGGGCGGCGGTGGACGAACCTCCGGGATGCCCACGAGCTCTACTGCGCCGGCCACCTCATCGAGGCGGCAGTGGCCCACGCCCAGGCGACCGGCCGACGGACCTTCCTCGATGTTGCCTGCCGCTACGCTGACCTCATCGCTCGGACCTTCGGGCGCGGGCCCGGCCAGAAGCGGGGCTACCCGGGGCACCCGGAGATCGAGCTCGCCCTGGTGAAGCTCTATCGGTACACCGGCGAGCGGCGCTACCTCGATCTGTCCTTCTACTTCGTCGATGAGCGCGGCCGCGCCCCCCACTACTTCGATCAGGAGCGGCAGGCTCGGGGCGAGACGGTCTCGATTTTCGGCCCGGCCTTCACCCGCATGTATACCCACGAGTATAACCAGTCTCATCGACCGGTCCGCGAGCAGGACCGTCCGGTCGGCCACGCCGTGCGAGCGATGTACCTCTACAGCGCAATGGCCGACCTCGCCGGCGAGGTCGGCGACCACGGTCTGGCGGCAGCCTGCCAGCGCCTCTGGAAACATCTGGTCGATCGCCTGCTCTATGTGACCGGTGGGATCGGCGCCGGACGGCACAACGAGGGCTTCACCGCTGACTTCGATCTGCCCAACGAGACGGCCTACTGCGAGACCTGCGCCTCGATCGGTCTCGTCTTCTGGGCCCACCGCCTCCTCCAGCTCTCCGGCGATCGGTCCTATGCAGATGTAATGGAGCGGGCGCTCTACAACGGGACGATCAGCGGCGTCTCCCTCGATGGCGAGCGCTTCTTCTACGTGAACCCACTGGCCAGCCGAGGCGACCACCACCGGCAGCCCTGGTTCGACTGCGCCTGCTGTCCGCCCAATATCGCCCGCCTGATCGCCTCGCTGGGGGGCTACATCTACGGCCAGGGGGCTGATGAGGTGGCAGTCCATCTCTATGTCCAGAGCGAGGCCCGCCTGCGGATCGGTTCACAGACGGTGACCGTCCGCCAGGAGACCGGCTACCCGTGGGATGGGCGGGTACGCCTGACCCTCGGCCTGGCGGAGCCGGCGGAGTTTACCCTGAAGCTCCGGGTTCCCGGCTGGTGCCCTCGGGCGCGGCTGGCGGTCCGCGGTGAGGAGGTCCCGCTGGAGCTGGAGCGAGGGTACGCCCGTCTACGGCGCACCTGGCGCGACGGCGATGTGGTCGAGCTGGAGCTGGAGATGCCGATCGAGCGGATCTACGCCGACCCCCGGGTCGGTGCGGACAGCGGACGGGTGGCGCTTCAGCGCGGACCAATCGTCTACTGTCTGGAGCAGGTGGATAACGGCCCGGACCTCGCCGCGCTCCGCCTGCCGCGCGAGGCTCGGCTGGTGCCGCGCTTCGAGCCCGATCTCCTGGGCGGCGTCGTTACCCTCGTCGGCGATGCGCTCCGGTGCGTGGTGGACGAGGACGGCCTCTACCGGACCCACCCGCCCCGGCTGGCGCCAGCGCCGCTACGGGCTGTCCCCTACTGCGTCTGGGATAACCGTTCTCCCGGTGAGATGCTGGTCTGGATCGCCGAGGCGGCCGCCGTCTGAGGGCCGGCGCGTACTCACCGATCAGGCGAGTGCGCGCCGTGCTGTCTCCTGGAGCCCGATCTGACGGTAGCCCGGGTAGAATGCCGCGACCGAGAAGACGAAGGCCGCGCAGACGGCCCCGCAGCCCAGGAGGGTGAGCGAGGTGCCGATCGCATCGGCGATGGCGCTGATGGGCAGGACAGTCACCGGACGGATCGACTGGGCCATCATATAGACCCCCATGACCCGCCCGTACACGCCTGCGTCGGTGCTCATCATGATCAGGGTGCTGTTGAGTGCCATGTAGGCATCGCCAGCCAGGCCGGTCACGAAGAGGCAGGGGATGGCGGGCAGGAGCATGCCGTGCCAGGCGAAGAAGCCAAAGGCAAGCAGGGTCAGGCCGAAGACGATCCCCAGGATCTGCTGGAGAAACGCCTTCCGCGGGTAGTTCGCGAAGTAGGCCACTGCCAGCGTCCCGCAGAGCGAGCCGATGCCGCCCGCGCTCAGGAGGATCCCCAGCCCGACCGAGCCAACGTTGAGGTCGTGCAGGGCAACAACCGGCATAAGGCTGATGTAGGGCATGCCGATCGCCAGCGGGATGAAGCCCAGGCTCATCAGCGCCAGCAGGTGGGGGCGGGAGAGGATGTAGGCGAAGCCCTCGCGAATGCTCTGGCCGACGCCGCGGCGTCCCCCCTCGGCACGGCCGGGGTTCCGGACCCGATAGACCGACCACCAGACCCAAAGGTAGCAGAGCGCGATGATGTAGAAGATGCCGGTGACATCGATGAAGGGGACGGCGATCAGGAGGCCGGCGATCGAGGGGCCGAGGACCCGCGTGAGGTTCATGCCGGCGTTATTCAGAGCAAGGGCGTTGGCCAGCTTCTCCCCTTTCCCGACCACCGCCGGCAGGTAGGCCTGGCGCGCCGGCATATTGAATGAGAAAGCAGTGCCCTGGAAGAAGCCAGCGACGATCAGCCACTCGATCGTCATCAGGTGAAAGCTGAGCAGAAGGGCCTGGAACAGGGCGATCAGGCCGAGTGCGGCCTGGGTGTAGAGCAGGACCGAGCGCTTGGTGAAGCGGTCGGCAAGGACGCCCCCGATCGGCGAGAGGACGATGCGCGGCAGGCCCATCGCCAGGGTCACCAGGCCAAGGGCAAGGGCGTTGCCGGTGAGCTGGTAGGCCAGGTAGCCCCGTGCTACCTGCTGCATCTGCATCGCGAACCACGAGCCCATGAAGCCGAACCAGAGGATCCGGAAGTCCGGCTCGCTCAGGGACTGGAAGGTCCGGCCGACGACCTCGCGTGCCCGCTGGACAAGGGCCGGGGTAGAGGGCCCGCCCGCCGGGGCGGGCCGCTCCAGTGAGGAATACCTGCTCACCCGCGCTTCTCCTGGTCCGCGACCGCCCGGGTCAGCACTGCGACTCAGGACGCCGCCCTGACGGGTGCCCGTCGGTGTGCCGCGCCAGACCGGGGCGAATAGTCGAACACCTTGTCTCTGTCTAACTGTTGGGTACGCTAACTATAGGCCCCGCAGTGCGATCCGTCAAGTGGCGGATCCCTGCTTTACAAGGGCCGCGCGAGGAGATTAGGATGAAGGCTGGACGATCGGACGGTTCGCGGCGAGTCGGTCGGCAACAGAGCACCCGGGGACAGGGCGGCTGTCAGGTTCGGGCCCCGGGGCCGCTGCTCGGCCTGCTGGCGCTCCGTCACTGGGCCCCGCCGCACGGTGAACGGCCGACCGGGGCAGGACGGCGCGTCGGAGGTGGGGGCGCACCGGCGGGGCCTCCGAGAAGGAGCACGCCCTCCGGGCGGGCTGCCGTACCGGCTCATCCCGTGAGGTGATAGCCCTGTCGCTGGAAGAGGAGATCGATCTCACCGCTCTCACCCGGCGCGTCGTGGCCAGCCTGCGCCCGCCGCCCACCCTGCGGGATGACCTGCTTCAGCAGGCGGCCGTCCTCGCCCTCGATCTACTGCACCGCTTTCACCCCCGGACTGATCCAGGGGCGCCGGAGCCCCGGATTCAGGCTGAGCGCTATCTGTTCGTCTCGCTCCAGTGGAACCTCCGGGCCTACCTGCGCCGCCTGCGATCGAGCCTTGCAGTGCCGGAGAGCGATCGTCGTCTGGCGCGGGCCCATGCGCGCCTGGCCGCGCTCCAGGAGAATCTGTCGATCGAGGAGGCCGCGGCCCAGCTGGGGGTGACGCCGTCCCGCCTGGCCGCGGCGCTCGCCGCTACCGATCAGCCGCTCTCCCTCGACCGCACCCGGTCCGAGCCCACCGAGGATCGCTCGGTCACCCTTGCCGAGCGGGTCGCGGCGCCGGAGCCGGGGCCAGAGGAGCAGGTGGTTGCGGCGGTCGAGGAAGAGCGGGCCGAGCGGCGTCGAGCACTCCTCGGCCGCGCCCTGGCAGACGGTGAAACGGTGGTGAAAGGCCGCCAGCGAGCCCGCCGGATGCTCTACCTCCTGCTCGACCAGCTCCAGCATGGGGATGCCGAAGTGCTTCGGCTGGCCTTTGCCCTGCCGCGCAAGGAGCTGGATACCCTGCGCTCCTGTCGGGCCTACGGCTGCCGCCGCGAGGGCGGCCACCAGCACCGTCCCGGCGAGATCGCGCGCTGGCTCCAGGCCGAGCCGGGCCTGCTTTCTCACCGCCTTGAGGACGCCCTCGAACAGCTGGGGGAACTGCTCGGCGGACGGGACCCCCGGCGCATTCTGCGCCGGGTGAGCGCCGGCATCGGGAGCGGGTCGGCCCGCACGCCGCCGGGGCGCGGCCCGCATGATCGCTAGCGCCGCAATCAGATAAGCACGGGGGCGGTCAGCGAGCGACAGCCGCCCCCGTGCTCGCCAGTGATGGGCGCTGGGCTCGCGCGTCACGGATGCTTGAGGTTCACCAGGTCCTGGAGAATCTCGTCCGAGGTCGTAATGACCCGACTCGAGGCCTGGAAGCCGCGCTCGGCCAGGATCATGTTGGTGAACTCCTGCGCGAGATCGACGTTCGACATCTCCAGGAAGCCACTGCTCAGCTGACCGCGGCCGCCGCTCCCGGGGGCACCGATGACCGGGTCGCCCGAACTCGGGGAGGTGGTGAAGACGTTGCCGCCCTGGCGGAGTAGACCTTGCGGATTGGTGAACGAGGCCAGGGCAACCTGCCCGAGGAGCTTCCGAAGCCCGTTCGAATAGACGCCGGTGACCTCGCCGTTCGCGCCGATGCTGAAGTTGGTCAGCGAGCCGGGCGCGGCCCCATCGGCCGCGCCGTCAACCGACGTGTTCGCGGCGACCTGGGTCAGGCTGCCGAAGGAGACATTGATCGTCTGGGGCGAGGTGGCCCCATTGCTGAGGGTCAGGGTGATCGTCCCGTCCGGCGCGGCACCGTTCGTATCCTGGTAGGCGCCGGTGCCGTCGAAGCCGATTGTGCCGCTTCCCAAGACGCTGACCCCGGCCTCGGTCGTGCTCACCGACCAGGACCAGCTGTTGGTCGCGTTGCTCGTCTTGGTAAAGGTGACGGTGACCTGGTGGACGTGGCCGAGTGAGTCGTAGAGGTTGAGCGTTGTGGTCACCTGGTTGGCCGGCGAAGGCGCCGTGGCATCGATCCGCTGATCGAGGTTGCCCTTGAAGGTGACTGTGCTTGATGCCTGCCCGACCATCTGGTCGCCGGTCGGGATGGTGATCGGCCGGAGCGGTTGGGTGGGATCGATCAGGCCGGTGGTCGGATCGGGCGTCCAGCCGAGGAGCTGGAGCCCATTGGCGTTGGCAAGGGTGCCGTCGAGACCCATGCTGAAGCTGCCGTCGCGGGTGTAGACGCGTCCGCCCTGGCCGTTGCTCAGGATGAAGAAGCCGTTCCCCTGGATCGCCAGGTCGGTCGGTGACTGGGTGGCCTCGAGGCTCCCCTGGGCCATGGTCATGGCGGTCGAGGCGACCTGCGTGCCCAGGCCGATCTGCATGGGGTTGATCCCGCCGCGCTGGGCCTGGGGATCTGGGGCCGTACCGCCCTGGGTCGTCTGACTCAGGACATCCTCGAAGGTAACGCGCGAGGCCTTGTAGCCAGTGGTATTGACATTGGCGATGTTGTTCCCCACGACGTCCATGAACGTCTGGTGGCCGCGGAGGCCGGAGATGGCCGAGAAAAGTGAGCGAAGCATCTATCCTCCATTCGATGTGGTCGCGCGGACGCTCTGAATGTCGGACAGGTGGACCGTCGTGCTTCCCAGGTCAAGCAGGACGTCGGTCCCCTGCAGGTGAATGCTCTGGACGATGCCGGTGACTGGCTGCCCATCCGGGCCGGTCGCCGTGACCTGGCGGCCGAGCAAGCTCACGGCATGATCGAGGAGCTGGGCACCGAGTGAGCTCTCCATCGTCGTCTCGATCTGCTGGAGCGTCTCCAGGGTTGAGAACTGGGCCAGCTGGGCGATGAACTGGGTATTATCGACCGGCTGAAGGGGGTCCTGATTGCGCAGCTGGGCGACCAGGAGCTGGAGGAACTCCTGCTTCCCCAGCTGGCTCCCCCCGACCTGGGCGGTCGCTCCGGTCGTGCCGGCTGTGGACGCGGCCGCAGTGGCCTGAATCGTCATGCATCACCTCCCCATCAGGTATTACAGGCGATAGTCGATGTACCGTCCGCCGATCCCTTCGCCGGAGCGGGGGTCCGGAGGTGTCGGGGGCGGACCGGGCGCCCCGGCGGCTCGGCCGCCGGGGGAACGCGGGGGGCGATCGGCGGCCTGGCCCGACGTCCCGAAGTCCGTGCCGGTCTGGACACCACCGAGGTC
>JADGGD010000098.1 GCA_019690095.1 Chloroflexota bacterium | reverse complement strand
CCAGCACCCCGACCCCCAGTCCATCAGCAACACCAGCGGCTTCCCCAACCACGACAAGCACCCTGACGCCCACTGGGACAACCACGCCGACCGTATCCCTGAGCCCGTCGCCAAGCCCATCGGCGACTGCTTCCGCCACGGCGGCACCATGAGGGGCCAGACCGCAGGCGGGCCAGCCGGCGGCACGCACCGGAACGAACAACCTGGAGTAGCGATGGATCTCACCATTCTTATCCCGTGCTGCAACGAGGTGGACAACGTCGCGCTCCTGGCGAACGAGCTCATGCCCGTCGTCGAGCAACTGCGCCAGGATCGGACGGTAGAGATCATCTTCGTTGACGACGGCAGTAGCGATGGCACAGGAGACGCCCTGGCAGAGCGTTTCGGCTCCGATCCCCTGGTTCGCATCGTCCGGCACAAGCGCAACCGCGGGCTGGGCGCGGCCCTGCGCACAGGCTTTCGATACGCACGCGGCGCAGTGATCGTTACGACGGACAGCGATGCCACCTATCCGTTTCCACTGATCACCGACCTCCTCGATCGACTGGAGCCGGGGATCGATATCGTGACCGCCTCCTGCTACCACCCATGCGGCGGGATCGAGAACGTCCCTTCCTACCGGGTCTTCCTCAGTAAGGGCGCTTCCCTGCTGTACCGGGCCCTGGTGGACCGGCGCGTCCATACGTACACTTGCCTCTTCCGGGCATACCGCCGCACGGTCATCACGGCCACGCCCTTCGCGGCGGACGGCTTTCTTGCCGTCACCGAGATCCTCGTCCGGGCAATGTGGAACGGATACCGAACGGCCGAACTCCCGTGCATCCTCCGGTCCCGCCGCCACGGCCAGTCCAAGGCGAAGATTGTCCGGACGATCCTAGCACACCTCCGTTTCCAGAGCGTGCTGCTCCGGAGCCGCATTGCTGGCAGTCTGGCTCCGGCGCAGGCCGCCGGCGCTGGGGATACAGACGAGACGGCCGCGCTACACGTGATTGAGGAGGTCCATTCATGATTCACCCAACGGCAGATATCAGCCCCACGGCCACGATCGGCGCAGGCACGCGCGTGTGGCACCACACCCAGATCGGCGACCGGGCGCAAGTCGGCGCCGAGTGCATCGTCGGGAGCAACGTTTACATCGACCGAGAGGTGATCATCGGCAATCGGGTGAAGATCCAGACCGGCGCTCAGCTCTACCACGGGAGCGTGGTCGAGGACGGCGTCTTCATCGGGCCATCGGTCTGCCTGACAAACGACAAGTACCCGCGGGCGATTACCCCCGAGGGATGGCTCAAGACCGATGCCGACTGGGAGGTCGGCACGATCCGGGTCTGTTACGGTGCCTCACTCGGTGCCGGAGCGATCGTCCTTCCAAACGTCGTGATCGGCCGATTTGCGATGGTCGCGGCAGGGACAGTCGTCGTCCGGGATGTGCCCGATTACGGTCTGGTCATCGGGACACCGGCGCGCCTGATCGGGTACGTCTGCGTCTGCGGGCACCGCCTGGTACGCGCTCACGCCGCCGGGGAGCTGACATGGGAATGCCCGATCTGCCATCTGGCCTATCCACGCCTGCCGGCCGTGGCCTCCCACCCGACTGTGGAGATGACCCGGTCGCCATCGGACCGCGCGGTGATCTCGCCAGCCTGATGATCCGATGCTCGCGGCGTTCCGAATGATCGGGGAACCGCAAGCAGCCAGCACCGCATACACGCTTCGCGCGGCCTGTCCGGGCCACGCAACCTGGAGAGAACCATGCGCGCAATTGCTTACATCCTGCTGAGTGGAATCCTCGGTGTCGCCGGTCAGATCGTGCTCAAGCAGGGCGTGACCATCCTTGGCCCGCTGAGCTTATCCCCCACGGCCCTGATCACGACCGCCGCGGCAATCCTGCAGAGCCCGCTGATCATTCTCGGCCTGGGGATCTATGGGAGCGGTACATTCTTCTGGCTGCTCGCCCTGTCCCAGCTGGATCTCAGCTATGCCTACCCGTTCGCCAGCCTTAACTACATCGCAATCGTGCTGGCGTCCTGGGGGATCCTCGGGGAGCGGCCCACCCTGGGGCGGCTCATCGGCATCGCCGCAATCGGTGTAGGGGTCTGGGCAGTCACGCGCACGCGTCCAACCACGGGACGGCATGCTCGGGGAACCCGGCGTATCCCAATTGGGCACGGAGGAACAAGGTGAAGGTCGGTATCATCGGGGGAGGTGTCCTTGGCCTCTCCCTCTCTTACTTTCTGAGCCGCCAGGGGATCACGAGCATTGTCTTCGAGGGGAAGGATCGGCCCGGCGGCCTACTCGATTATCTTCAGGTCGACGGCCACTGGATCGACAAGTATTACCACTGCATCCTGAGTAGCGATACCGACCTCCTCGCCCTGGTCGATGCGATCGGCCTGACCGATCGCGTCTGCTTCCGCGAAACCAAGCAGGGCTTCTACACGCGCGGCCACCTCTATCCGATGGCGAACGCCCGGGACTTCCTGCTCTTCCCACCGCTCAGCCCCATCGAGCGGTTCCGCCTCGGCTGGACCATTCTCGCTGCGCTCCGGGAGAATGACTGGCGGCGGCTGGAGGAGGTGAGCGTCGAGGACTGGCTCGTGCGCCTGGGAGGACGCGGCACCTTCGAGAAGCTCTGGAAGCCCCTCCTGAATGCGAAGTTCGACGGAAGCTTCCAGGATATCCCCGCTACGTACATCTGGTCACGCCTCAAACGCACCTCCTCCACGCGCGCCGCAGCCGGCCAGAAGGAGCGGATGGGCTATTTCATCGGAAGCTATAAGGTTCTGGTCGACCGTCTTACCGCGGAGATTGCACGGCTGGGCTCTGAGGTGCGGACGGGTGCCCGGGTTCGGCAGATCACCATTCGGCACGGGCGCGCATCTGGCGTAGAGCTCGACGGTGAGCTCGTCCCCCTTGACGCGGTCATCGTGACAACCCCCCTGCCGGTTCTCGCACATCTTATCCCCGATCCACATCGGGAGCTCCTGGACCTGCCGCCCACGAGTGCGTACCTGGGCGTGATCTGCGGCCTGCTTCTGCTCGATCGTCCCCTCACCCCTTTTTACACCCTGAACATCGCCGACGAGGGAATCCCGCTCACCGGCCTTATCGAGACCACCACCCTGATCGCTCCAGAGCATGTCGGCGGCTACCATCTGGTCTACCTTCCAAAGTATGTGACGCCCACCAACCCGTTTACCCACCTTGATGACACCGCGCTCCGCACGCTCTACCTCTCCGCGCTCCAGCAGATGTTCCCTGACTTCCGGGAAGACTGGGTCCAACACCTGTTCATCTTCCGCGAACGTTTCGTTGAGCCGCTCCACCTCCTCGGGAAGCCGCGCCCGACCGTGCCGGTCCGAAGTGCGATCCCGGGTCTATACGTGATCAACAACGGCCAGATCTACCCGGAGCTTACGAATTGCCAGGCGAGCGTTCGGCATGCCCTTCGGACACTGCCGATCGTGCTCGAGGACATCGGCGCCGCAGCGGCTGACACGGCGGTCTCGACGAGGCGTTGAGGCCCCATCGATCTTCCGGTCGATCGGCGGTGGACACTGGCCCCTTTCACAACCGCACCCTCTCGATCCCCCGGCCGAGCCCTAGATCAACCGGAGGGCGGTTGTTTCGCACCACCCCGAGCGCAACACTATAGGTGACACCCGAGGGCGACGGCCGACTTCGGCCGACCCGCCTGACACAGGCAGCGAGCACGGCGCGGTCCGCGCGAGCCCCGGACGGGGAGCCGGATCGCACCCCTCGTGAACAGAGAGCACCGACAATGGCGATGTCTCCTCCGTACCCGCAGGAGCTCGCGATGGCGGAGCCTTCCCCGCAGGACTGCGGAATCCCCCGGCATCCCGAGTGCCGGCGGTCTCTGCTGGTTGGCTTCTCAAGCACAGCCTGACCGCTCGGGTCGCCAGTATCTGGAGTCACTGCGGCTACCCAATGCAGCGTACCCCCGCCCCATAGCGGGGGCATCAGTCCTACCAGTCAGGGGAGATTGCCCATGCCGCCAATCGCCTTTATTCTGGCAAGCGTCCTTCTGGGGGTTATGGGCCAGATTCTCCTCAAAGCAGGGGTCGGACGGATCGGACCGCTAGCCCTGGAAGCTGAGGGGCCACTCCAGATCGGGCGGCGCATCATCACCAGCCTGTGGATCTGGGCAGGCCTTATCCTCTACGGAGTTGGAACCTTCTTCTGGCTGCTCGCCCTCTCTCGGGTGGAGCTGAGCTATGCCTATCCCTTCATCAGCCTGAGCTACGTCCTGATCGCCATCGGCTCATGGCTCCTCTTCCGCGAGGAGATCTCGTGGATGCGCCTTCTGGGAATCCTGGCGATCTGTCTCGGCGTCTACGCCGTCGCGGGAGGAATATTCGGATGATTCCCATGGCACGCCCGGTCATCGGCGACGAGGAGATTGCGGCCGTCGTCGCGGTCCTGCGTTCGGGATACCTCGTCCAGGGACGGGTCGTCGCGGAGTTCGAGACGGAGTTCGCCCGCTATATCGGCACACAGCACGCTATCGCGGTCTCCTCCGGCACTGCCGCCCTCCACCTGGCTCTTCTAGCCCACGGGATCGGCCCGGGCGACGAGGTGATCACGACCCCTTTCAGCTTCATCGCCACAGCAAACGCGATCCTTTACACGGGAGCGCGCCCGCTCTTTGCCGACATCTGCCCAGACACGCTTAACCTGGATCCCGCACAGGTCGCGGAGCGAATCACCCCGCGCACGCGAGCGATCCTGCCAGTCCATCTGTACGGCCATCCGGCCGACATGGCCGCGATCGAAAGGATCGCCAGGCGTCACGGCCTAGCTGTCATCGAGGATGCAGCCCAGGCGCACGGTGCGGCGATCGACGGACGGAAAGTAGGGACGTTCGGCACCGGCTGTTTCTCCCTGTATGCGACCAAGAACATCACTACCGGCGAGGGGGGCATCATCACGACCAGCGACAGCGCACTGGCCGAGCGCCTGCGGATGCTCCGCGACCACGGACAGAGGGCACGCTATGAGCACGAGATCCTCGGCTACAACCTCCGTCTCACTGACTTCCAGGCCGCGCTCGGTCTGGCACAGCTTCATCGGATCGAGGAACTCACCCAACGACGCATCGCTAATGCCGCCTACCTGAACCGCCATCTGGCTGGGATCGTCACGACACCGACAACCCGCCCCGGTTGCCGCCACGTCTACCATCAGTATACGGTGCGGATCCCCACCGGACGGGATGCGCTGGCACGTGCCCTGGGCGCCGCCGGGATTGCGACCGGCATCCACTACCCGCTCCCGATCCACCAGCAGAAGCTCTACCGGGAGCTCGGCTACCACGACTCGCTCCCGATCGCCGAGCAGGCCAGCCGGGAGGTGCTGTCCCTTCCGGTCCATCCCGCCCTGACGACAGAGGAACTCGATCAGATCGCCGACACGCTGGGAAGGCTGGTTTCCCCAGTCGGCCTCTCGCTCTCCAAACAGGACCTGAGCCGCGGGCAGGATGGATGAACATCCTTTTTCTCTCACGCTGGCTTCCCTATCCGCCGGAGAACGGCTCTAAAATACGGATCTTCAACCTGCTCCGGCAGCTGTCGTCACAGCACGTTCTTTCCCTGCTTGCCTTTCAGGACCACCCATATGATGCGACCGAGCATGCCGCAGTGGAAGCACTGGGTCGTTTCTGCCACTCCATCCGGATTATCCCGTACCGGCCGTTCCGACCGGCCAGCGTGCGCGCATGGAGCGGCTTTCTTTCTCCCTGGCCGCGCTCTCTCGTTGATACCTACAGCCCCCGGATGGCCCAGGCGGTCAACGAAACCGTGAACCGAGCACGCTATGACCTGGTGATCGCCTCCCAGCTCGACATGATCCCCTACACCGCCTCAATCCGAGGTATTCCCCTCCTCTTCGAGGAGGTCGAGCTGTCAACATACTGGGACGCCGTACACCGAAGCGATAGGCCGATCCACCGGGCACGAGCCCTGCTCACCTGGATCAAGCTCTGCCGCTACCTCCGCGCAACCCTCCCGGCGGCGTCAGCCTGCACGGTCGTCTCGGCACGCGAGCGGGCGCTTGTCCAGCGAGCGGTGCCCGGCTACGGGTCAGTCGAGGTCATCCCGAACGCGGTTGACCTGCATGACCTCAGCGGGGATTTCGGCCCTCCCGTACCCGATACGCTGGTCTTCACCGGCGCCCTGACCTACTTCCCCAATTATGATGCGATGCGCTATTTCCTGGAGAGAATCTATCCGCATATCCTCGCCGTCACGCCCGGTCTCCGTCTTCGGATCACCGGGCGCACTGACGGGGTCACCCTCACCCCACTCGCCCGCCAGGCCGGCGTCGAGTTTACCGGCCACCTGGCAGATGTGCGTCCACTGGTCGCGCGGAGCTGGATTTCGGTGGTGCCCATTCGGCTGGGCGGGGGAACACGCCTGAAGATCCTTGAGTCGCTTGGCCTGGGCACGCCAGTCATCTCGACTTCGAAAGGGGCCGAGGGGCTGGAGGTGACCGATGGACAGGAGATCCTGCTCGCGGACACGACTGAGCTCTTTGCCCAACGGATCGTCGAGCTCCTGCACTCACCCGATCGGCGCCAGGCGCTTTCCGCAGCGGGGCGCCGTCTGATCGCAGAGAAGTACGACTGGCAGGTCATTGGACAGCGCCTCAACGATCTCGTGCGTGATATCGCCAGCCGCCGGGCGTGCCGATGACTGAACCGGCTGGACAGGAACGATGAAGGTTCTCATCGCAACGCACTTCTTTCCACCCAACCATCCCGGTGGTACTGAGGCGTACACCCTGGGTCTGGCGCGGATGCTCCGATGGAAAGGGCATGCATCAAGCGTGATCTGCGCTGAGGACTGGGGAAAGGGCAACACCTGGTACCCATGCGCAATCGACAGCGAGTACGAGGGGATTCCGGTCCGCCGTCTCTACTGGAACTGGCAGCGCGCTCCGGATCCCTTCGTCCAGCTCTACGACCATCCCGCAGTGAATGACCTTGTTGCCCGCTTCCTGCAGCAGAGCCAGCCGGATGTCGTTCACGTGACCTCCTGCTATACCCTGGGCGCGGGGATCATTCGCGTTGCACGGCGCGCCGGTCTCCCCGTCGTGCTGACCCTGACCGACTTCTGGTTCCTCTGTCCCCGTCATACTCTCCTTCGGGGTGATGGAACGCTCTGCAGTGGTCCCGAGGACGCAGTGATCTGCCTCTCCTGCCTGGGGCAAGGGGCACGGGTGTACCGGGCTGCCACCCGCCTGCTCCCGCCAGCGGTCGTGGCACGCGGGCTCCTCCTGGCCGATCACCTCGCCGGCGCCAACCGCCTTCCAGGACTGCGCGGCTACGTTGGCGACGCGATGCGGCGCCTGTCCTACCTGCGGGAAGTATTCGACGAGGTCGACGTGGCCCTCGCCCCCTCCCGTTTTCTGCTGGAGACCTTTGTGCGGCACGGGTTCCCACCGGAGCGCTTACGGTATTCACCGTACGGTCTTGATCTCTCCTGGCTGGGCACGCTGGGGGCAACCAAGACAGGAGGACGCCTGCGCTTCGGCTACATTGGTCAGATCGATCCACTGAAAGGTGTAGATATCGCCATCCGCGCCTTTCGGACGGCCGGGGTTGCGGACCGGGCCGAGCTCCGGATTCACGGCGACCTCACCAAGAATCCTCAGTACGCGGCTCTCCTCCGGCAGATTGCTGCGGGAGAGCCAGCGGTCTCCTTCCGTGGGCCGTTCGAGCGCGCGGAGATCGCTGGTGTCTACGCCGGGATCGACGTTCTCATCGTGCCCTCAGTCTGGTATGAGAACACACCGATTGTGATCTCCGAAGCCTTCGCGGCAGGGAAGCCAGTCATCGCAACTAATCTCGGAGGCATGAGCGAGGTTATCCGGCCCGGGGTGAACGGACTGCTCTTCGAACGGGGTGATGTGGACGGGCTGGCCCGGGCGATCCGCCAGCTAACCGACGATCCAGCTCTAATCGAGCGCCTGCGCTGTGGCATCGAACCGGTTCGCACGATCGAGGCAGAGGTCGATGACCTCCTCGATCTCTACGCCAGCCTCACATCCAGGCAGGAGACACGCGTCTCGAGCGGTCGGGTGTGAGTGTGATGGCCCTGCTATATCGGAACACTCTGATTACCCTCACCGCCATCTGGACGACTGCGTGCGCCGCAGCTGCCATAGGCGCGATTTTTGGCTCGGGACGGCTCTCCCTGCAGGGGATGATGCTCCTGCTGGGTGGAATCGCCCTTGGGCCGGTTGCCCTTGTCGTGCTCCTGCGGCCGGGCGTAGGCACCGGTCTGCTGCCGCTCGTCGCAGCGGTCGTCCCACTCTCCATCGGAACAGGCACCCAGAGCCCGCTTGTGGCAGCGCTCCTGTTCGCGATGCTCCTCACCGCCCTGTGGATCGTTCGGGGCGCGCTCACCCGCAACCTGGTCCTCGTTCGATCACCGGTGGTCGCGCCCACCATCGTTCTGATGCTGATCTGGATTGTTGCTTTCCTGGTCAGTAGTGTGAACCGACCTGCTCTTGTCTGGCTCTGGGATGCATTCTTCCTGCCCCGCCTGGGCCAGCTGGGGGTGGTCCTGGTCTCGGCGTTCGTCCTCCTGCTGGCCCTGAACACCGGTCGTGACCTGCACTGGCTCGCGGTCGCGACCTGGACGCTCATTATCTGCGGTGCGGTCGCCGTTGCCGCCTTCTTCTTCCATGCCGAGACCGCGATCCGGTTTCTGAGCACGGGCGGCCTCTTCACCATGTGGGGGATCAGCCTGGCATACGGGCAGGCGCTCTTCAACGGCGGCCTTTCCCGCTGGCTCCGGCTCGCCCTGATCGGACTGGTCATCGCCTGGCTGATCAAGGCGCTGGTGATGCAGTCGATCTGGTTCTCTGGCTGGCTGCCGGCCCTGGTTGTCGTGCTCGTGCTGACCCTGCTCCGGTCGCGGATAGCCTTTGCTGGCGTCGTGGCAGTGGGAGCGGTCTGGGTATTCCTCAACCAGTCTACCGTCCAATATGTTCTATACACTCAAAAAGTGGAGGAAGGCGACCTCACGCGAGCGGCCATCTGGGCGCAGGCGTGGGAACTGGTCCACGCGCACCCGATCCTGGGGACGGGGCCAGCCGGCTACGCCGCCTACTATATGAGCGTCTTCCCCAATTCTCAGTACTCCATGTCCACTCACTCGAACTACATGGACATCCTCGTCGAAACCGGCGTAGTCGGGGCATTCGCCTTCGGCTGGTTCTTTCTGGCCCTGCTTCGGGCCGGCTGGACCGCGCGTCGTCGCTGGCCTTCCGGCTTCGTCGGCGGGGTCGCCCAGAGTAGCTTCGCGGGCATCTTCGGCGTTCTTGCAGCAATGATGCTGGGCGACTGGTTCATCCCCTTCGTGTACAACCAGACGATTGCCGGCTTCCGCTACACGATGTACAGCTGGCTCTTTTTTGGCTACCTCGCCGCACTCGCGGCACAACCGACCGGAACGCAGGGTCGTCCCGCAGCCGAACCGGAAGGAGAGATTGGTGGATCTATCGATTATCGTAGTGAGCTGGAACACCCGGGAGCTCCTCCGTCAGTGCCTGCGCGCGGTGCAGGAGACAATTGACGGGATTACCTACGAGGTGATCGTGGTCGACAACGGCTCGACCGACGGGAGCCGTGAGATGCTTCGCGCCGAGTTCCCGGGGACGATCCTCATCGAGAACGCGGAGAATCAGGGCTTTGCCCGGGCCAATAATCAGGGCATTCGTGCCAGCCGGGGGCGGTACATCCTCCTGCTGAACAGTGATGCGATCCTCCGCCCCGGCGCCGCCGCGCGCATGATTCGAGAGTTCGAGACCCATCCGGCGACCGGTATCGTTGGGGCCCGACTCGTGAACCCGGATGGGAGCTTCCAGGCCTCCTATGCCGACTTCCCGACCCTCCTCGGCGAGTTCCTGCTCCTCACGCGGTTGAGTCGGATCGTTCACGGTCCCACCTTCCCCAGCTACCCGGACCGGGCCAGCCGCACACGGCGGGAGGTGGATTGGGTCTTCGGCGCCTGCCTCATGATCCGGCGGACGGCGATCGAGACAGTCGGTCTTTTGGACGAGGAGTACTTTATGTACACCGAGGAGACCGACTGGTGCTTTCGCGTGCGCCAGGCGGGATGGTCAGTCATCTACCTGCCCGATGCCGAGGTCATCCACTGGTCCGGACAGAGCGCGCAGAACGCTCCGGAGCGCAAGCGGAGCCAGCTCTACCGGAGCAAGTGGCTCTTCATGCGGAAGCACCGGGGGGCCGCCGCCGCGTTCATCTTCCATGTCGCTCTCATCGCGGTCTCGTGGCTGAAGCTCGGTGCCTGGATGCTCCGGGGGGTCTTTGCTCGAGGGGATGAACGGCAGCATTCCCTGCAACAGGTGCGCTCCTACCGTCTGCTCCTGGGGCAGCTCTGATGCTGACACGCCGCGGAATAGTCCTCGCCGTCCTGGCGCTCCTGGTCTACGCCTACTTCCTGCCCCGCTGGGCGGCCTGGAACGAGAACTCGCGCCTCGATCTCATGATCTCGCTCGTGGATGACCATACGCTCACAATCGACCGCTACGTTGGAAACACCGGCGATTACGCCTTTTACCGCGGTCACTACTACTCCGACAAGGCTCCCGGCATGGTCTTCCTGGGAGTTTTTCCCTACCTTGCCCTGCGCACGGCAACCCCTCCGGCGCTCGTCGCACGGCTGGCCGCACAAGCCAGTACCGATGCGGCGCTTGCGGCGACCCTCCGGGCAGGAGGAGAGGGGGTGACAACGGACCGCCTGTGGTTCTTCCTCGCCCTGGTGGTCACGAGCTTCCTCACCGCCGCGGTTCCCTCGGCACTCCTGGTCCTGCTCTTCCACTGGCTGATCGGCGAACTCGGTGTGAGCGAGCCGTTCCGATCCGTCAGTACCGCGATCTATGCCTTTGGGACGATCGCCTTTTCCTACGCTAACTCGCTGATCGGCCATCAAACGAGCGCATTCTTCCTCTTCGCGGCTTTCTGCCTGCTCCAGGCGATCCGCCGGGGGAGCTGCGGTCGGCAATGGCTGCCGCTGGCCGGGTTCCTCCTCGGATATGCAGCCATCAACGAGTACCAGACTGTGCTCATCGGCGGCCTTCTCGGGCTCTATGTCCTGATCGTCATCGGCCGGGATCCGGGCACCATCGCGCGGCTCGCGATCGGTGCCCTGCCGCCGCTGGTGGCGCTGGGCACATACGATCTCGCTGCGTTCGGGACAATCCTGCCGGTGGGCTACTTCCACTCGACCCTCTGGGCGAGCGTCCATGACCAAGGCTTCGTCAGCCTCACCTATCCGCATCTGGATGCGCTCTGGGGGATCACCTTCAGCAGTTACCGCGGCCTCTTCTTTCTATCACCGGTCCTGCTCCTGGCTCTGCCCGGCTACCTGGCGCTCTGGCGACGGCGACAGAATCGGCCGGAGTTCTGGATTCTCCTCCTCGCTCCGACCGCCTTCCTCCTGTTCAACAGCTCCTCGGCGATGTGGGAGGGCGGCTTTGCGATCGGACCGCGCTATCTGATCCCCTCGCTCCCCTTCCTGGCCGCGGCTATGGGCGTGGGGATGCACTGGACCTGGCAGCAGTTCCGATGGCTCCGACTGCCAGTCGTCGCGGCCGCGCTCTGGTCGTTTGCCGCGGTCTGGGCCGAGAGCATCGCCGGTCAGGGCTATCCTGACTATCGCCCGAACCCGCTTATGACCTTTAGCCTTCCTCGCCTCCTGGTCGGGGATATCGCGCGGAACCTGGGCATGGCCGTAGGGCTGCATGGCTGGGCGAGCCTTCTGCCTCTCGTACTGATTCTGCTGGCCGGGGTCGTCGCCCTCGGCCGTCCACGAACGGATCTCCCCGGCCC
>JADGGD010000097.1 GCA_019690095.1 Chloroflexota bacterium | reverse complement strand
GGGTTTGGGGTCGTAGGGATTAATCAGCGAGTGCGCCGCTCGATCCTGGCCGGCTTCGGACGATCCCGCTTCGCGCGCCTGGCGGCTGTCTGCAGTCGGGATCTGGAAAAGGCACGCCAGACGGCTGAAGAGTTCGGTGGTACGCCCTACGCGTCGTTCCCGGCGATGCTTGCCGATCCCGCAGTCGAAGTGGTTTTCATCTGTACGCCACATTCCCTCCACTGCCCGATGTCACTTGCGGCGCTGTCGGCAGGTAAGCACGTCGTATGCGAAAAGCCGCTCGCGCTCACGCTTGCCGAGGCAGAGGAGATGGTTGCGGCGGCCGAGCGAGCCGGGGTACGGACAGCCGTGAACTTCACGTACCATTCCCTCCCCGGCCATCGCCTCATCGCCCGGGAGATTACGGCGGGAACAATTGGTACAGTCGTGCACGTGAGCCTGACCTACTGGCAGGCGCGCCAGCGTCTGCCAGGCGCTACCCCAGGTGATGCTCTGCTGGACATCGGCTCTCATCTGGTCGATCTTGCCACCTGGTGGACTGCAGTGGGCGGTGCGGGAGAGATTCGGGCGATCGTGAGTCAGGAAGGGGGACGCGACGAGGCCCCGCCGATCTGGGCGGCGCTGGCGCGGACCGATCGCGGAGCGCTGGTGACTTTTCAGGCGAACCGTGTTGCTGCTGGCTGGCGGAATGGTATGGAGTGCTCAGTCGTCGGTACGGACGGGATGCTTTCCCTCGTCTTCGATACCGATACTGCCGAGGTGCGGTGTGCCCGCTTCGGGAGCGGCCGACCGGAGGGGATTCTGAGCACGGTGCCAATCCCGGCGGACCTCTGGGTCAGTTATCACGACTTTCCACCATTCCATCTGGATCGGATCGTCCGGGGCCTCCGGGGCGAGGAGGAGTTCCCGGATTTCCGCTACGGACTGCGGTGCCAGCGGATTCTCGATGCAGCACAGCGGTCGGGGCGGAACCGCCAGTGGATCGAGATTCCGGGGTGATCGGCCAGCTGTTCAGTACGCCGCGGCGCGATCGGAACGGGGCGGTCTGACAGAAGGTCAGGGCTGGACCGGCACGCGGAGGATCCGCGCGAACCCCTCCTCAAGTGTTGGGGGCTCCAGGCGCTGAGCGAAGCGATCAATGACGTCTGGGGGAACCTGCTCGGGGCGCTGGCGGTTGCGGTGCTGGGCCAGAGCGAGCGGACACTCGAGGAAGATAGCTACCGGCGACAGGCCGTGCTGGCGAGCGAGTTCGATGACCGGGGCGCGGCGCGCCCGGGTGACGTTGGTCGCGTCGAAGACCAGGTCTGTGCCTGTGCGCGCCGCGTAGGGAACCAGTGCCCCAAGGAGCGCCTCGGCCGCTACAGCGATGGCCGGCTCGATGCGCGGGTCAAAGGGCTGACCGCACATCATGAGCCGGAGATCATCAAGGCTAATGCGCAGGGCACAGGGCAGGTGGCGACGGACGTAGGTCGTCTTCCCGCTGCCGGGAATGCCTACCATCACATACAGATCAGCCACCGCGCCTGGCTAGTAGCTCCGGTACCACTCCGGTGAGAAATCGCTCGGGGTGGGAACGCGGACCCCCGGGTGCTCGGTCCAAGGACGCGCATCACGCTTGGCGATGTGGGTAATGATTCCCAGGTTGTGCACCGCATGGCTCTCGAGCTGGCGCCGGCGCTCGGCCGGGTCCGCAATGCTGACAAAATCCTTCCAGATCGCTCGACCGGCCAGGAAGCCCGAGGCCCCATTCCGGCAGGCGATCTCGACCATGCGGGAGAACGGGCCAATGTCTGCACCCGCGCTCAGGATGACCCACGGGACGGCCGCGGCCTGGTCGAGCTCACGGCAGTGCTGGTCGAGCACGGCGGGGTCCGTCTCGTAGCTCAGGTCATCTGGGAACTCGGCCTTGTAGAGATCGCAGAACCGGCTGAGTTCCCGTGCCGTCTCGATCACCAGTTGAGGCTTCTCCCGCGCGAAGTCCTCTTTACTCTGCCCGGAGCGGGCGTAAGCGACTGTCTCGAGGACGAAGGGGATGTCGTGGCGTCGACACTCCTCAGAAACCTGCTGGATCACAGCGCGGTTTTCCTCAGCGGCTTCGGGGAGATCCGGCCGGTAGCGGACGAGGAGCTTCACTGCGTCGCCCCCCATGCGCTGGATCTTCTCGACGCTCCATCCCTCGGCGATCTGGGTGATGATGCCCTCCCCCACGCGGCGCGGCGTATCGCCCTCCAGCGTCACGATCAGCCCCACGTGCGGATCCAGCACGCCAGCGGCGACAGCCTGCGGAGCGCCGTACTGGGGGTCCAGGAGGACTGCTGTCGAGTGCGGGCTCAGGGTCAGGGCGAGATCAGCCTTGATCGCTGTCATCTGAGCGGGCGACACGCCCTGGGGATTCGCCGGGCTGACCAGCGCCTTCAGGGAATTGCGCTGATCCATGGCAGTGATGCAGAAGATTCCGCGCTCATCGGCGAGTCGCCGCAGACCGGTTAGCTTGCCAATCGAGAGTGCCATTGCTGTGTTCCCACCACTCATTTCTTCATCTGAGCCAGCTTAATATAAATCGAGCGAGGAGTCCAGTCCGGGTTGATGATGCCGAACAGCGCGGTTTCGTTCGTGTGGTAGTCGAGGAAGGTCCGGAAGTTTAGATTCCAGATGAAGATGGCTCCGACCCACGGCCGGCTCTGCTGAATCATCTGGATGCTCTGGACGAAGAAGTCGCCGACCTGCTGTTCGGTCAGGTGAGTCGTCCACTCGTAGCCAGCGGGAACGGGAG
The DNA here is from genome assembly GCA_019690095.1 of Chloroflexota bacterium. Taxonomy (GTDB): domain Bacteria; phylum Chloroflexota; class UBA6077; order FW602-bin22; family CADDYW01; genus JADGGD01. The sequence goes on along the minus strand of JADGGD010000097.1, from coordinate 9,302 downwards.
GTGTCGCTGCAGCCCACTCATACTCGGTGATCCACATCTGCCGTGTGTCGCCGTGGCGTACCATAATGTCGTGAAGCTGATCAATCCGGCGGAAGTAGAAGCTCGGATGGTTCTTAAAGCCGGGGGTATTGACGGTGTGGTAGTCGACCCAATCCTGCGGTGCATTGTTGTAGCCTGACATATGGACCCCGACGACGTCCGCGACTGTCTTGAACACGCCGTTCTGATACGACTCCATCTGATCGAGAAAGACTGCATCATCGATGGCGACGTTCGGGTCGTTCACGCCAGTCGGCGTGAGGGCGCCGGAGACGACGATGATGTTTGGATCGACCGCCTTGATCCGGTGGTAGGCGACCTTCAGGAGTTCAACATAAGCGCCGGCGTTGATTGTTCCTCCCCCCCACTCGCGGCTGAAGTTCTGCTCGTTCCAAACCTCGTACGCCTGGACTTTCCCATCGTAGCGCTGGGCGAGAGCGGCGAGGAAGTCGCCGAGATCGTTCAGATTGTTAGGCGGACCATCAATCTTGCCATCGGAGCGCGACCAGGATGGCGCAGTGACGACCGAGAACAGGACCTTGACACCGTTTGCCTGGGCGATATTGGCGATCGGATCCAGGAGCCCCCAGTTAATATTCCCCTTTGAAGGCTCCATGTCTGCCCAGCGGATCTGCTGCTTGATCCAGCTGAAGCCCGCTCCCTTGACCAGATTCAGCACGCGCTGCTGATCCTGGTAAAACATGTGAACCGCGAAGCCGTAGCGGAGGCCGCTCGTTGTCGTTGGAGCGGGGCCAACCGGCGTCGCCGCGGGGCTTTGCGGCTCGAAGGCATTGGTCATATCGGTATTTGGGAGCGCCGCCGGGTTGTTCAGCCCCTTCGGCTTGCTGTTATTGTACTGCTTGTAGAAAGGGCTTGCCTGGGCCTGGGCGGCCAGGTCGGGCGGGAGGTTGGTGCCGGTGATAATGGCTTTCAGGTAGTCAGCCAGGAGGATCCCCTGGGTTGTGTGGGTCGTGTTGTCATAATGCATGATTCCGCGCTGGAAGCGCTGGTAGATGAAGTTGTGATTGTTCGGATCGACCGCCGGGGCGCTGAGGGGAAGGCCCCACATCTCCAGGTCGAGCAGCGGAATGAAGCTCGGGCTTCCTCCGCCGTTTGGATAGGCCTGCTTCAGGCTTACGGTGTTGTAGAACGTCTTGAAGAAATTGACCGGCAGGTTATTGAACGCGTCCGGCGCGACCTGCTGGATCCAGGCAATGACCTTGGTCGCGTATCCCGGTGAGCCGACGGCGGGCGCGCTCTTGATCAGCGCCGTGTCTGTCGCGGGAAAGGTCGCGCCATTGATGTGTGTATACGGCATCAGCGAGTTGTCGAGGAGGTTCATCTGCCCGACACTGCCGTCCGGCTCGATCTCGAGGATCCGACGCTGGAAGAACTGAACTGTCTTCCCGAGAAAGGTGAAGGTGCGGCTGACCGGGTAGCCGAAGTTGTTAATGCCGCCGCGCTTCTGGAAGTAATCCCAGAACTGATCATTGTCGATACGGTAGCCGGTCTGGGGGAAGAAGCGGGGGTCTGTCGCCTGGGCAGGGCTCGCGGGCACAGCCGCGAGGGCCGGGGCAACGTTCGCGAATAGCATCGTCAGTGTCGCGATGAGGGTGAGGACACGGAGCGCGAGGGATCCTCTCTTTGTCACATGGGCCTCCACGATCCAGCCAGTTATTTGGACATTGCCGCGAGTGCGCGGTATGCCGGGCGAACGGTACCATCAGGGCGGGTGATGGACCAGTAATACTCCTCGTCATTTGGGGTCCAGTAGGGCGCGGCGATGTAGATCGCACTCATCACACCGATCCACGGCTGCCAGTGGGCCCGGGCCCATTCGTAGGCGCCGACGAGATAGTCGGCCTGCTGTTGCTCAGTGACCGCGTGCCACTGGTAGGGGGAGCCCGGGCGGTTATCGGTTGTCCAGCCGAATTCGAGGACGGCGATGCGTTTAGCGCCATCACCGTTCTCTTCCATCACCTTGCGTACGTCCTCGACATGGCGGAAGCAGTAGATACGGCCGGCGGCGCCCTCGCCGTGGTTGAAGGCGGGATCGCTTGCCACCGCGTCCGGGCTCATCTCGGGCGGGGCTTTATAGCCAGCACCGTGTGCACCCAGCAGGTCGAAATACTTCGCTGCGCCGGCCTGATACATTTCCTTGATGAACTGGATATCGGGCATCGCAATCGCTCCCGACGCAGTCGTCGGCGCAAGGCCGGCCGAGATCACCAGGGCCTGAGGATCGGCGCTCTTAATCGCCTCGTAGCCGGCCTTGAGAAGCTCGACATAGTGTTTGGGGTCCGGGGGCACATTTCCCCACTCGCGGGCCAGGTTGGGCTCATTCCACAGCTCGTAGGCCGCGATTCGCCCCTTGTAGCGTACGGCCAGGGCGTGGACAAAGTCGGCGAAGTCCTGAATGCGATCCGGCGGTCCGTTGCCGGGGAATACCTTGTCGGCACGCGCCCAGACGGGTTGATTATCAACACGGGCGATGAGCCGGAGGCCGGCACTCTCGATCAGGCCAAGCAGACGGTCCGGCTCGTTGAACTCGAAGCTCCCTTTCTTGTGCGGCTCCACGTACCGCCATTCGATACTTTGCTTGACCCATCGGAAGCCCATTTCTTTGACCAGCCCCAGGTCCCGCTCGGCGGTGGCACTCCCCCAGAGAAACACCTGGATGCCGTAGTCCGGGCTGGTCATCCCCTGGGGGGCCGGAGTCGGCGATGGGGTCGACGCCGGCGAGGAGGGGCGGGCGGTCGCGACGGGCGTTGTAGTGGGCGACGAGCCGCCTGATCCGCAGCCGGCGAGAAGGAGCGGCACGCCGGCCAGGATAGCTGTTCCTCTTTGCAAGAACGCGCGTCGGGTGACGCGTGGATGCACGAAAGCCTCCTTGTGGAGGGAGGTGAAGCAGCAGGTAATCGTGCGCGGATCCCTCCGCGTAGCATGTGCTATAACGAACGGGTGAGGACCAGCGTTTCACCGACCAGTTGAAGAAGCGGGCGCATTATACCATCCGCCCGGGTCAGCTTCAACGCGTGACGCTTTGCCGGGGCATCGCCCGTGCGGAGCAACGGCGACGGGCCCGCGGCGAATGCCGCGCCGATGCGCGGAAAATCGGCTCCTGTTGTCTCTGGCCGGAACGGGCTCCCGCAGTGATTAGACTTCCGTAATAATGCCGCATCCAGGGCGCGGAAGGGGAGCACTATTCGATCTGGAGCTCCCGGTAGTTGCCATCAAAATAGAGGAGAGGGAAGGCGCCAGTTCCGCGGCCAGCCTCTACAACGTCGCCCAGGACCACTGCGTGATCCCCGACGTCCTCGCTGGACCGAACCCGGCAGTCGAACCAGGCCAGACACTCCTCGAGGACCGGGTTCCCCGAGCGCAGGACGCGATGGCGGACACCCTCGAAGCGAGGATTAACCAGGGGCGCTCGCCCGGCGAAGCGCTCGGCGAGGAACTCCTGGTGGTCTGAGAGGATGCTGACCGAGAACTGCCCGGCTGCGCGCACTGCGTTCAGTGCCTCGCCGGGGCGGCCAAGGCAGATCAGTACAACGGGCGGGGCAAGCGAGACAATGCAGAAGGCCGAAACGGTGATGCCGCGAAAGCCCTCCGCGGTCACCGTCGCGACAACAGTGACCGCTCCGGCATGCAGGCGGCGGAGGGCCCGCATCGAATCGGCGGATGGGATACGGCCGCCGTCAAGGATCTCGAACGTGCCGCGCGGCGATGGTCCTCCCGGACCAACATGGAGATGAGCGCGGTATTCACCGGGCATCGCAGTCTCCTCTCGACGTCAGTAGCCTCGCTCTGGGCACCAGCCGTCCAGTGCAGTCATCGCCGTGATGGCACGGGCACAGGATGATGACATTCTCGTTGGCATAATCTCGTTGGCACAATGCTGAGCGGTGACGGTCATGGGCCTATTGGCTCTACCGCTTCATTCACGAACCGTTCGGCAGTTCGGGCCAGGACGGCCCGGTGCTCTTCCAGACGCTGCTCGAGGGTACGCCGGCCGGAGGCGGGTATGCTCGGCGTGCCCGCGACCGTTATCGCCGCATCGAGAAGCGCGACGGCACCGACCAGGTCGCGCCAGTGAATGCGTTCCGGAGCGATGATATTCCCCTGCCCGACGTTGTGGTAATTCTCCAGGGGAAGGGCAACACCAGTGACCCGGTAGCCGTACTGGGCGAAGGCGGTCGCCTCACATGTCCCTCCGCTCATCAGCTGGCGCTGGATCGGCACCAGTGGAAGGCGGTCGCGTGCGGCAAGGAGAAGGGCTTCGCCTTCCGGGTGGAACGAGCGCGATCGGTCGCCGACGCGAATTACCGGCCCTTGTCCAAGTTCGGCTCCCGGAAGCGTACGGCTGCATTCGATCGATACCACAACCGTCTCAGCCGGGAGAATCCGCTGTTCGGCAATCAGGGCGGCCCCGATCAAACCGATTTCCTCAGCGCGCGTCAAGAGGACATACAGGTGAGCGGGCTGTTCGCGCAGGACGACAGCTCGAAGAACGGACAGGGCAACAGCAGTCCCGGCCAGGTCGTCAGCGGCACGCATAGCCAGCTCATCGCCGTCACGGTGGAGACCTGGCAGATCGGCGACGGCGAAGTCTCCCACTGCGACCGGGGCATCACAGGTGAGGTCCAGCGATGTCACCCGTCCTACACCTGGCTCGACCGCGGCTCCGGTAATTACCCCGGGAACCGTACCGCGGTCGGTCACCACCAGCACGGGAACCTCACGGGTGAAGCAGGCAGCTGGCATGCCTCCCCGGAGAATGGCACGGGCGTGAGAGCCTGGACCGACGTCGCTAATCTCGAATCCCGGGTGATCGAGGTGCGCGACCAGAGCGACCGGGTGCGCCGGGGATCCGCGGTGGTAGGCGATGATCAGGTTTCCATAACGATCGAGACGGGGAGACAGACCGAGCCTGGCGGCGTAGCGGGCTGCAATCCGGGCTACCGCTTCCTCGTGAAGCGGCGCAGTGGGGACCGCCGCCAGGTCGCTCAGAAGGCCGAGGATCTCGCTATCGCTGATGGCCGTGCTCACGCTGATCTGAACTCCGTTCGAGCTTTGACTTCTGTGCGACGTCGTTGTAATGATGCACTGGTCCTTTCGTGGCGCGCCGGAGCGGTTCGGGACATCACACCGTTCTGCTCGGCCTCGGCTGGCATCGAGGTCACCGCGCTATCTCCTGCCGGAGGGACGCGGCCGAGAACTGCTCCACTTCCTGTTCATACCGTGCAAGCTGGCGCGATATCTCCACCTCGTCCCAGCCGAGCTCTCGTGCCATCAGACGGGCGGCATCTGCGGCCGCTCGTTTCCCCTGATCCCGATCGAGGAGAGCGATGTGCGTGCGGCGGGCGAGAGCATCGCAGAGCGTCCGGGCCATCTCGTGCCGGGCAGCCATTACCACCTCGGCCCGGAGTGTCTCCAGACCTTCAATGAGCGGACGGGCCAGAGATGGATCATCTGCCGCGAGGTCAGCGACAATCCGCCAGTTCACGCCGTACGTGTGCCAGAGGTGGGCGCTCGCGCCGGGGGGCAGACCCGGTGCCGCCGAATCGGGCGGTGCCTGGGCCTCTACCTGCCCGTCGGCTCGGCCGAGATTGGCCTCTGGCCAGCCGCCCAGCGGGATTCGGTCAGTCCACGACGGCGGCACCTGTTGACGCTTTCCCTCTTCCTGGAGACGGCGGACAACCAGGTTGGTGACCTTCTGAGCCATTCGCCGGTAGGTTGTTAGCTTACCGCCGGCGATCGCGATAACCCCGTCTGGGCCTTCGAAGATACGATCCTCCCGGGAGATGGAAGCCGTTGTTGCCTCCTCGCTGGCAATGAGAGGCCGAAGTCCGGCCTGCACGCTGATGATATCGCCCGGTCCGAGATGGACCGCCGGGAAGGCCTGATTGACAACGTCGAGGATGTACGCAATGTCGTCGGATGTGGCCCGGGGATCATCCAGTGGTCCCTGGTAGTCCGTGTCAGTGGTGCCAATGAGCGTCTGCCCCTGCCAGGGGATGACGAACATCAGCCGCCGATCCGGCGTGGGAAAGACAACGGCGTCATCGCCGCCGAGCCGCGCACGCGGGACAATAATATGCACCCCCTTGGCCGGGCGAACGCGCCGATGGTGATCTCTCAGGATCTCGTCGAGCCAGATCCCGGCCGCGATCACAGTACGGTGGGCCCGGATCGGAAAGGTCTCTCCGCTGGCGAGGTCGCGCGCCAGGACGCCGTATGCCTGCCGGTCTTGGTCGCGGAGGATTTCTTCGGCGGCTACATCGTTTGCGATTGTTGCGCCGTGGTGGACAGCGGCCTTGAGCACTTCGATGACCAGGCGCGCGTCGTCAGTCCGGGCATCGTAATAAACAAGGCCGGCAACCAGCCCATCCGCCTTCAGCGACGGGACACGCTGGAGCGTCTCAGCGGGACCAAGGCGGCGGTGGAAGGGCATCGACCCCGGCCCGGCCAGGAGATCATACAGCCAGAGGCCCGCGTTGACCCACCATGCCTCTCGTCGTCGATGGTAGATCGGGAAAATAAAAGGGATTGGCTCAACCAGGTGGGGCGCCAGGCGTCGCAGGAGCGATCGTTCGCGCAGAGCCTCGTGGGTCAGGCGGAACCGGAACTGGGCGAGGTAGCGAAGGCCGCCGTGAATGAGTTTAGTGGATCGGCTGCTTGTGCCGCTTGCGAAATCGCGCTTTTCAATGAGTGCGACTGAGAGGCCGCGCGCGGCCGCATCGAGAGCGATGCCGGCACCGGTGATGCCCCCGCCAACAACGAGTACGTCAAACTGCCGCGCGCGCAGGCGCGCGAGGTGATCTGCTCGTCTTCCTAGTGAGAAGGCCCGCGGTTTCAGTACGGCTGACGTTTCCACGTCGCGCCCCCTGGTGCTCAGCCCGCAACCGGTTTGATCGGATGACTGACCGCATACTCGATGATCTGCCGGCCGAGCGGAGCCGCAAACTCGCCCCCCAACTCTCCCCCTTCGAGCATGACCAGAGCCAGGTAGGTCGGATGATCAGGCGGCGTGAATCCGACGAACCACGCGTGTGCCTTGGAGGTCTCGTTCTCGGCGGAGCCGGTCTTCGCCGCCATCGGGATCGTCGAGCCCTTCCAGGCATAGTAGGCAGTACCCAGCGGCGTGCTGGTGACGCCCTCCATTCCTTCCAGGATGTAGCCGAGGTTCTGCTGGGAGACCGGAATAGTTCCGAGCGTTGCCGCCGAGTACGATTGTACCACTGAGCCGTCAGATGCCTTGATCCGGGTCACCAGGACCGGTGTGCGGCGGACCCCCCGGTTTGCAATCGTCGAATAAACGTTGGCCATCTGGAGCGGCGTCGCCAGCAGGTAGCCCTGGCCGATGGCTAGGTTCACGCCGTCACCGTCAAACCAGGGTTGCCCGAGCTTTGCCTGCTTCCAGGCCGGGTCCGGCACAAGCCCGGGCGCGTCAACGATGCCACTGGTCTGCGTGCTGGCGCCGAGACCGAAGGCGCGGGCGAAGTTCGGGAGGATAGTGGGATCCAGGCGCGTCAGGCGCAGACCGAGGGTGTAAAACGTTGGGTCACAGGAGCCGGTGAGCGATTGGATCAGGTTGAGCGTCCCTTCGGCGCGCCAGTTGTGGAGGGTGACCCCCGGCAGGCCGTGCCAGTCAAGGCCGCAGTCGAAGGTCTCGGATGGCCGGGTGAGACCTTTCTCGAGGGCCGCGGCCATGGTGATGACCTTGAAGATTGATCCGGTCGGGTACTCACCCTGGGACGGACGGAAGAGCAGGGGACGGCCTGGGCCGTTCAGGCTCTGCCACTGGGCATCCGTCATGCCGAGGACGAAAAGGTTCGGATCAAATGACGGCTGGCTGGCGATGGCCAGGATAGTGTTATCCCGCGGGTCCATGACAATAAGGCTGCCGGCGTGATTGCCGAGAACCTTGTTTGCCTCGATCTGATAGTTGATATCAACGCTCGTGATGATTGTATCGCCGGGGACGGCCGGCTTCTGGGCGATCAAGCGCGCCAGACTACCGTCCTGATTGACGATCGCGAGGGTCGCGCCCTTCTGTCCTGCAAGGTACTTCTCTCCCCATGCTTCGAGGCCGGCACGTCCGACAAGATCACCGACCTCGTAGCCCCGGGAGCGCAGGGTTGGCATATCGGCATCGGTAACCGGACTAACGTAGCCAACGAAGTCCGCGGCGGCCGGTCCATAGGGGTAGACCCGTCGGCGCCGCTCGCGCAGAGCCACACCCAGAATTTTCCCGATCTTCTGCTCGGCGGCCGGGCGATCCGCAATAGGCAGGTCCTTCAGCGGGACGAACCAATCGGGTTGTGCCGAGGCATAGCGCTTCTTGATCTCGTCGGCGGGCATCGCGAGAAAGTCGCTCAGCGCCTTCAGCAGGGCCTGCTCGTCCTTGATCTCGCCCGGTACCACGCCGACAGTCAGGATCGGGCCATCCTCTGCCAGGACATTCCCATTGCGGTCGAGGATACTGCCGCGTGTCGGTGTGATGGTATCGTAGCGGACCACGCGATCGGCGGTCAGGTCCTTGAAGATCAGACCGGGGGTCCAGGCGACCTTCCAGGCGCCATTCTCGAGGACGAGCGGGAGCTGGTTGTCCTCGGAGACATCGCCGAGCACAGCGAGGTGTCGAGTGACGTGCATGGGAAGGTTAATGGTGGGGGGTGTCCCGGTAGGGGTTGGATCCGCCGGGATTGTCACCTGGACTGAGAGCGAGAGCTGCTCGATGCCGTTCGAGATATTGGTGTAACGCTCGACAAACCGCTGCTCAGTGATCGATGCCTTCGCGTTTGTACTGAGCATCTGGTACATCTCGCTGAAGCGGCCGTTTTCCCAGGCAGTGACGAATTGATTCACGGTGTTCTGGAGCGCATCGGCTGCTGGTGTGGGCGTTGGCGGAGCGCTCGTTGGGGTCGGGGAGACGCGTGGGGCGGTCGAGGTGACCGGCGAGAAGGTCGCTGGAGATGAGGAGGGGCGAGTGCCCGGTGTGACGGGTGATCGTCCGGGCCGGCAGGCGGTGATCAGGACAGCCAGAAGGAGCACGGCCGTCAGTCCGGATTGCCGGTGCACCCGTGGGGCGAACGTCATTGGATCTCCTCTACATCACCGCTCTGGGGTCTTTGGGGTCCTCGGCGAGAGCCGGACCGGTGTACTTCGCCAGTATCAGGACCGGGCGCCTTTCTGTCAAATTCAGTCCATGGCCGCGGTTGAGCCGGGGGCAAGGGGATCAGGGGGATACCGTGCTGGAG
>JADGGD010000096.1 GCA_019690095.1 Chloroflexota bacterium | reverse complement strand
TGAGGAACCAGACGACCCTCATGTCCAGCCACATGGGTGTGATGGGGTTTTCCGTTCCTGCGGCCAGCGCGGCAAAGCTGGCCTGTCCGAATCGCCAGGTCATTGCGCTGTGTGGTGACGGCGGTTTCAGCTCGATCATGGGTGAGTTCCTCACTGCATGCCAGTACCATCTGCCGGTGACCGTAGTACTTCTCAACAATAATGAGCTTGGCATGACCCTTACCGAGCAGGCACACGATCAGTTCCAGCCAGCCGGCTTCTTTACCAATCTGGCAGGATGCAACTTTGCGGCGTTCGCCCATGCGTGCGGAGCCCTTGGACTGCGCGTGACTCGACCGGATGAGATCCTACCAGCACTGGAACGCGCCCTTGCGGCCGATGTCCCATCACTGGTTCAGATCGATATTGATCCCGGCGAGCGGCCATCATTCGCCGATTAATGTGCCAGCAGTGAAGGGGTTTGTGGAGGGGATGGCAGTATAAGGGGAACCTGCCGTCGGAACGCGCGAGGCCCGAGGCTCGGGCCGGGGCGATCCTGCCGCTCCGGCGATATTGCCCGGCGGTCAGGCCCAGTACGTGGCCTGCTCTTCGGCTACCGCGATCAGATGCCTTAGGCGACCCGCGCTTCGGCCACCTCAACCGCGCCAATGAGGCTATCGGGAAGCCCGTCGAGCTCGGGACTGAGTGCTGACCGAACCCAATCTGCCTCGACGGCATCGGCTGAGGCCGCTTCTTCCACGTGCTCCCAGAGGCTCTCGGAGACCGCACGATCGTCGGCCGCGACCATGAAGCGGTACTCAAGGAAACCCGGCTGTGCTTCGAGCAGGGGCAGGAGCGATCGCGCGACCATGCGCTGGACTCGCTGGGCTGTGCCTGCTCGAAGGCGATACAGGCGTATGCAGGTATAGGGCATGGCCTCCTCACTGATGGATGACCAGTGTCGTGACCGTTTGAGTCGAGAGATCAACGACGCGGATCAGGTGATTGTTCGTATCCGCGATGTACAGACGGCCGTCGGTTATACTGATGCCCGATGGCTCGCGAAAGCGGGCCTCCGCGCCGGGGCCGTCACGGTCGCCGGCCCGGCCGTCACCAGCAATGGTGAGCACCGTACGTGTTTGCAGGTTCAACCGCTTGATCTTATTGTTATAGCTGTCGGCGATGTAGAGGACGCCTTCGTGGTATGTGACGCCGAGCGGGTGCTGGAGGCGGACCTGGTCGCCAATTCCGTCAATGTCACCGAACTCGAAGAGCCCCTGTCCGACGATCGTGTGAACAAATCCTCCGGGGGTCAGATCAACCGCCCGAATCGCACTCGTCTCGGCGTCCGCGACGTACAGCACCGATGGCCCCACAGCAAGACCGCTTGGCTGGGCAAACCAGGCTCGATCGAGCGGTCCATCCTCGATCCCTTCATATCCGGTGCCGGCGAAGGGGGAGAGCTGGCCGGTGGTCAGATTCAAGGCCCAGATCTGGTGGAAGCCGGCCATGGCAATGTAGAGAGTGTCGGCGTGAATCGCGAGGTCCCAGGGCGAGTTCAAGGGGACACGCGTGGCAGTACCGCCCCGGTGGAACGCGCTGGCTTGCTCGCCCGTGCCAGCGATCGTGGAAACTGTCCGGGCCGCCAGGTCAACCTGACGAATCGCATGGTTCTCCAGGTCGGCTACGTAGAGTATCTTTCCTCGACGTGCTAATCCCTGCGGCGCCTGGAAGCGGGCCGTGCTGAAGTCCCCGTCCTGCAGGCCGGGCTCACCACAGCCAACGACCTCGCGGATGCGACCGTCAAGTCCGGCGACGATCAGCAGGTTGTGTCCGGAATCGGCAATGGCCAGGATATCTGCCTGCGCATCGGCAAGGATCTTCCCGGGAAAGAGCAGGGGCGTGGTGGCGGCCGGACTGATCTCGCGGAGCCCCGACACAGGCTGGTGGACCAGCAGTCCTTTTCGGTCGAACTCCGCGATCATATCACTGATAATCTGGTCCAGGACCCGAAAGGATATCTCCCCTTCGTGCCGTCCGATAACCTTTCCTTCTGGGTCGATAAAGACGAGGGTTGGCCACGCTCGGCCAGCGTAGGACTGCCAGATTCGGAAGTCCCGGTCATTGACGACCGGATGCTCGATTCCATAGCGCAGGACGGCGGCACGCAGGTTCTCCGTCTCCCGCTCGGCGGGAAACTTCGGCGAATGAACGCCGATCACCACGAGCTCGTTGGGATACTTGCGTTCGGCTTTCCGCAACTGCGGAAAGATATGCATGCAGTTAATTCAGCAGAATGTCCAGAAGTCCAGGATGACGATGCGCCCGCGCAGGTCGGCGAGGCGAAGGGGCCGGGCGACGTTGATCCAATCAAGACCGGCGGGAAAGTCCGGCGCGCGAACCGTACCGGACCAGCGCTGTTGCATGATCACCTCCGAGTAACTCCGTATCCATGATACTCCTGCGCGGGGGCGGTCCGATTTTTGCTCCCGCAGCGCTCACCGCGGCACGGCATTCAACCGCCGATAGTCGTGCTACCGAAAATCGAATGTGGAGCCGCATTCACTGTTGCGCGCCGTGAAAGGCATTCGGCCCGGTCGACGTGAAGTGCTCATACTCATAGTCGCAGTCCTTTTGGGCACGGGGCTGATGGCGGTTCTCGGGCTCATAGCACGAGGCTCGGCCCCGGGACCGCTCCACGTCGATCAGACCCTGGTCCTTCCAGGGGAAGGGATGCGCCTGACGGCCGATGGCTTTTATCCGCTAGAGCCGGTTACGGTTGAGATCAGTACACGCGGAACTTCACCACCGTTTCGCCGCTTGGGCACGGTCTCGGCGTCGGTAGGGGGACGGCTTCTCGATGTCCCCATCGCCGTGCCAGCGGAACTGGATTCCGGAGCACACCTGCTGCGCGCCACCGGTCAAATCAGCAGACGCCGGCGTAGTACCACGCTGTACGTTCGCGCTCGCTCCCCGTGGGTGACGCTTGGGACCGATCAGGCACAGCCGCGCGGCCTGCTGGGGTTGATCGTCGGGGGATTCCTGCCGGGTGAGCGTGTTCGTATTCTCGTCGGTCCTCCTTCCGCGGTCAGCGCGGAGCACAGTGGGGCGAGTACGCCCGTCCGCCCGATCGCTGTCGCGACGCTCTCGACTGATCAAGCTGGAAACTCCAAATGGGAAGAGGTGCGGCTGCCTCGTGTTGCTCCCGGCCAGTACAGCATCATAGCGCAGGGCGAGCGCAGTCATCTGGAGGGACGACACGAGCTTACGATCATCCCATACAGTCCGAGCATCACACTCAGTCCGTGGGCTGGTCCACCCGGGACGAAGCTCCAGCTCAATGCACGCGGATTCGAGCCCGGCGAGCGGGTCGACGTGCGGCTGGGGGGCACCGCCCAGCTTGCGGCGATTCTCCGGGCGGATCGCGATGGAAACCTCTGGGGAGCCGGCCCGGTGCGCATTCCGTTCGGAACAGCCGCTGGCTCTGTATCAGTGACCCTGGTTGGCGAGGACAGCGGGGCCCGGGCGGTTGCCCTGTACCGGGTCCTCCAGCCGCGGCCGTGGCTGGAGCTCACGCAATACTGGGGTGCGCCAGGCGGCTCGGTGCAGTTCTCCGGTGGGGGATGGGCCAGCGGCGAACGCATCTCTATCCATATCGGCAGTACGGCAAGCCCTCCCGTCGCGTCTGGTCAGGCTGATGACTACGGCTGGCTCCACAGCGCTGGGCCGGCCTCTATTCCCCTGGAGGCACGCTATCAGGTGACGTTCGTGGCGGTCGGCGAGGAGAGCCATGCCGTGGCCGTGGCCACATTCAAGGTAGTTCTGCCCTTCAATCTTGCCCCGGGAGGATCACATCCTCTCCCAACTCCAACGTCGGTCAGCGGTTAGGCTGGCCGGATCGGCCGTCCGGTAAGATTCCGATCTGCTCTGGCTACTGGCTAATGAAGTCGGGGGAGGTGCAAAGCCGGACCTCTGTCACCTCGCTCGTCTACAGCACGCTCGAGCGGAAGGGTGCCAGATCGCTTCCCGCGAGGATAGAAGGCTGTACGTCCGATGGCGTCAGGATGTGTGCCTGGTAAAAAACAGGACTGCCGGGGAGGTGTCTGGGCTGCTGTCCCGGCGCAGACAGAGACAGCGGTGCGCTACGATACCCCAATCGGCAGTCGTAGCGCACCGCGTGATCCGAGGTGCGAGATCAGTGGTGGAAGAGACGATCGAAAGAGTTGATGATAATTGAGATAACCATGGTGATGATGTTCGAGCCAGCTCCTGACGTAGCCGAGACGGATATCGTCGAGGTCGTGCCAGACGTCGCAGTCGCGGTCGGCGTGGTTGCTGTCGGGGTAGGAGTTGTCGGGGTGGGGGTTGCAGTATTCGTTGCTGTCGGGGTCTCGGTGACGCCAGTCGTTGGTGTGGAGGTCGGGCTGGGTGTCTCAGTCGACGTGGCGGTTGCTACCGCCGTCTCGGTTGGCGTGGACGTCGCGGTCACGCTGGCGCCAGGAGTTGCCGTTGGCGTCGGCGACGGCGTGCCGGTTCCGGTTGGGGTTGGCGTGACTGTGCCCTGGTGCTCGGCCTTCTCTTCCTGACCGTGATTCTGGAGCGCTACCTCACGCACCGCCAGACCGTGCTCCGGACCAGGAGAAGCGGTGCGTGCGATCTCACTGACCGCCTTCCCGTGCTCATTATGCGGTTCCTGGTCATCGGCATCGAGCGTCCGCACGGGCGAGCTAACCGGGCTGGCGGATGATGTGGCGCTGGTAGGAGTGCTGTCGTCATCCGCGCTAGTGTCCACGTCCTGCTGCCCGTGGTTTCCCTGGCCTGCGGAATCGTGCGTTACAGCTGCGCTCACGGCGCCGTGCATATCCTGATTCTGGCCGGTGTGGCCTCCGTGGCCGCCGCGCTCGGCCAGAGCACCGGCTGTGATCCCGGTGGTAAGGACGGCGGATAAGAACAGGGCAAGAAAAGTATGTGAGATGCGTCGCTGCACGGATCTCCCTCCTCCAAATTCCTCGGATGTCTTCCGAAGCACTGTGAATGAACGCGTGATCACGCAGGGCGGCAGCCGCCTTGATCATTCACTGGTCATGAGGCAAAACGGAGCAATCGCCGGGGTGTTACATAGGGGACCGGTCGTTCCACGGGCGCCCGTGGAACGACCGGTGCGGATAGAGCCGGACCTGATCGGGTCGCCGATCAGGTCTCATCGTCTGGCTGGGTCAGGTCCTCTCCGCGGTGGAGCCGAATCGCGATGCGGGCGGTCTGCAGCAGGGAGCGCGGCGTGGGTGAATGCGCGGCGAGATAGCGAGCGACGGCGATCAGGACATGGCGTGCCTCGCGTGGGTGAGCGGTCTTCAGCTCGTGATACTGCTGGATGCCAGCCTCAAGCATCTGGTAGGTGTGGAACTCGGCATCCTCGCGGAGAAGGGCCTTCCCGAGAGTCTGGATCAGGAGGGTATCGTCGCACCCGGCGGCAAGGTAGCGGTGCACCAGCGAGCCTGCGGCGTTCACCTGCTGCTCGCGGTCGAGCAGATCAAGGAACTCATTGAGCAGAGCCTCGGCAGAAATGCCGTCTGGCTGCACATTGCCCTCGGGAATCCGAGCCGGGGGAATATTGAGGAAACGATCAAGATAGAGGCGCATGGCGCCGTGGAAGATGCCCCGTGCGGCCTCTGGCGATGGCGCGCGCTTGAGGCACTGGTGAAGGGCGTTGGCGTAGCTGAATGTATGGAGTACGGTGATCCAGTCGCCGAACTCGTTACTGGTGTGGAAACGCGCGATGCGAACCGCAGCAGCGTAGGCGACGGCCCCGGAGAGTGCCGTGAGCGGGGCACCATCTCGCAGGGCTGCGACGAGGCCGTCCACAATAGCCTTGGGATCATCTCCGAGGAGGATGCTGGTCAGCGGCTGGAATCCATTCCAGCTTGAGCTAGTTCGTCGTTCCCGGAGGAGGGAGGGGAGATCCGCCAGAACCGGCTCGAGCAGTGCCACCAGGTCGATCGGGTGGCGCCAGGCGTTGCTCTCCTCGCTCCGCTGGGCACGGCAGAGCGCGGGCACCAGTCCTGGCAGGATCTCTTCCGCCTGGTCCCATCCACTCCTTTCCAGCAGCTCGAACGCCTTGTTAAGAAAATCGATCGTGTGGCCGCCGTTGAGGAAGTAGTGGTCGGTAGCCGCCGCCAGGAGCATATCCGCGACACGAGCCGGAGGACAGCCGTTGGCAATTGCCGTACGGAGGACGCGTTCGGTCCCTTCGACGTCACGGACCTCAACGAGCTGGCGCAACCATTCTTTCAAGCGTTCGGGGCTGACCGCGCGGGTTGGGAGGGGATCACGCGCAAACCGGGGCGGCTGACCGGCGCAATCCTCTGCCACGTGCACCAGCCCGTGGTACAGGGCCAGCACCTGCTCCTCTGGTCCAAGCTGGGGAACCAGATTGCCCAGCGCTGTCAGGATCGTCAGACCGGGGCCCCAGCCGGCGGCCCGGTAACGAGTTCCGAAGCGTGCGCCTGCGGCCAGGATTCTCGCATATGGCTCGCCGGCCTCCCGAAGGGTAAGGACTGACTTGACAATGACCAGGCCGAGGTTCTGTTCGAGGCCGTCCTGAAGGCGGCGGTATGAGCGGGCGGTCCGATCGGCGGCGGAGATGCGAGGATCGATCCACACCTTGCCGTTGTCGATGTGAACCGGGTAGACCTGAACATCATCGGCGAATGGATCGAATGTGCCCCCACTGGTCAGGTCAAAGCGGGCATGGTGCCAGTGGCAGGTGAGAACCCCCTGATGAAGGGTTCCCTTGCTCAGAGGAAAACCCATGTGGGGACAGCGATTGTCGACCGCGTAGACGTGGCCCTCGTGGTAGAACACGGCGATGCCGTGCCGCTGCCCGCTCACGACGACGCATCCCTTCGCCTGGATCTCGCTGAGTGGACCGGCGCAGATCAACCCTTCGCGCTGCTCGACGGCCATCGGTCTCCTCCTTAACAAAGGGCCTGCCTGGCAGAGAACTCCATGACGGGACGCGAATCCTGATCAAATGAGATGGATTGGATCAACCATATCATGGAAATGCCTCCCCGTCACCATGCGTCGGCACTGGAAGCACTTGGAGTGAGTGGCGCTGCCGGGGCCATCTCGTGCGCATCCGGGCAGGCGCTGGTGAGTCGCCGTCCTCCAGAGCGCGACGGCTCCTCCGGATAGTCCGTGGGGTATAAGGCCGCGGACACGTCCGCGGCGTTTGTCCCACCGGCGGTCGAATGATCTGGCGCGGGTCTCCCGGGTTAGGGGGCGGAAGGGCGCGGCGTGGAGGCGTCCGGCTGCCAGCGGCGGGCCAGGAGACGAATGACTTCGCGGAACTCCGCCCGATCCTCGGGGCTCAGACGCTCGTCGGTGAGGATGCGCACCACAGTCTGGAGGGTCGGATCATCCGGGCCGATGCGGGCAAGGGTATCAGGGAGATAGCCGCCCGCGGCGAGCAGGCGGTCTGTGTCGGCCTGATCCAGTCCCAGCGCTGCGACGAGCCGCATGGCGACTGTGCGGTCAGCGGTGCGCTGACCGCTCTCGAGTCGGTTGATGAAGCTTGGGTCAAGGCCGGCGCGCCGTGCAAGAGCGCTCTGACTCAAGCCGGCTCGCTCCCGAAAAGCGCGGAGAAGAGACGGGAAACCCAAACCGTCGCGCTGATCCACACCATCCACGGAAACGACCTCGCGGTCATTCTGCTCTGTTGTGTCATAGGAGGACGCGGCGGGCTCACCCTTCATGCTGTCCCCGAACTGCCTGCCTGATCCCGTCGGACTTTGAGCCAGTGGTAGCGTGCCGCGACGAAGCGATCGAAATTGACGAAGAGGGCCCGCAGGACGTTGCTGTACTCCTTGGCGACTGCCCACTCGCGCGTTTCTGGATCATACCGTCGGGCGTTCGCCGGGATCAAGCGGCGGAAGTCGTCGAGGAGGGCGCGGTTATAACCAAAATTGAGAATCCAGCGCCGGCCATCAGGGGTTTCACGCAGGTCGTAAATCCAGCCGCGGAGCTCCTCCAGAGACTCCGGGCGCTCGGCGGCCTGGGCCATCTTGAGGTCAATATTACAGCGAGGATCCTGCCGAATGGCTGGATTCTGACAGCCTCGGCTCGGGCAGATGCACTGGCCAACGACCGGGCAGTAGGTCTTTGGATGGGTGGCGTACCAGGCACGGATCGCCTGGCGAGCAGTGGATGGCACGTGCATCCTCCAGTGTGGAATCCTATCCGGTATTCTACGCGATTCGACCGGGCCGTCGAGATCAGAGGCCGGGATGATATTCTTCGCCCGCATCCAGAATGCGCCAGCTGTGACGCGGATCGTCCGAGTCAACGACCCGCTCCCCGGGATGCCCGAACATTCCGGTGCCGCCGCGCCCGCTTGCCCGGCGTGGTGTTAGAGCAGCTACCAGACGGTGCCAGAGCGGATCCGGAACGTCCGAGCGCCATACGTAGATCGGGTGTGTGCCGATGAAGGGAACACTGTCGAGCGGTGGCGCACCGGGAGGCAGGTAGCCTAGCCCAACGAATCCTTGGCCAGATGGAGGCACCGAACGGGCCGGGATCAGGCGGAGTTCGCTCTCGGTCAGACCAAGATGACGGATCCGCTCGAGATAGGGCGCAAGATCGGCAAGTGACTGTCTGACCGGTGCCATGCGTTCACCTTGGCGGAACCCCGTCCACGCGAGGTCCTCGGCCGGCGCAATCCGCGTGCCAGTAGCCCGATCAGGCCAGGGTGGGAGGAAGGGCAGCGGCGAGGATGCGATAGCGAGCGATCGGGTCAATCGGCCCACCCGCGGTCAGCCCGAGTAGCTCGCAGACCTCGAGGTCGTGACGCGCCCGCAACAGTGCGAGCTCGTATTCGGTCGCTCCCTGGTGACGCCGCCTTTCCTCTTCTGCGATGCGCTGGCGCACCTGCCGAACGGCGAAGGTGTCACGGAGCATTTGCGGCGTAACCGTCCCTCGCTTGCGTATGCCCGCCCGTCGGGCCGTCGTCTCGACGATGACGTTGATCATCCGCGCGGAAATGGGGAAAAGACGGCTGCCGGCGCCGGTCGCCAGGTGTTCCGCGAGCACCCGAGCGAGGCGGGGGGTCAGCAGCAGGGTGCGGGCGCGCAGGCGTCGGGACTCACTGGTTGCCCGGACGGCGAGATACCCGCGGTCAGGCAGGGCCGGATCAATGTAAATATCGCCGGGGTGCAGGGCCACGACCTCGTCGCGCTTGAGGCCGGTATCGAGGAGGGTGAGAATGACCGCTCGCCAGAGCGGACGATCGACTGCGGCGACCAGCCGGGCGGCCTCATCGTCCTCCAGGATCTCCGGGAGATGGGGGTCAGGGGAGGGGTAGATGAGGCGGTCGGCCGGATTGTCAGGACGAAGGCCGACCTGGCGCGCGTAGCCGAAAAATGCCTTGACCGAGGCAATCTTCCGCCGGAGCGATCGCACGTCGTTTCCTCGATCGCGGCGAAGCCAGAGCGTAAAGCGCCGCAGGTCTTCCAATGTGACTGCGTCAACCGGTCGATCGCCGAGAAACTGCACCAGGAGACCGAGATCCACGCGTGCCGAGCGCAGGGTATGAGGGGCACGGTCAATGACCGCAGCAAAATCGAGGAACGCGGGGATGACCCTGGAAAGGCTCGGCATTCCCGATGCCGGCGGACCTGTCCGTTCCCCGGTTAGGGCTCCGGCAGATGCGGCTATCGATGGATCAGCGGCGGTGAAGCGAAGGTCCGGATCGGGCACGCCGGTGTCCCGGGGAGCGGGAGATGCCGCTGTCGGCTGGTCCCAGAGTGGAAGGGCGAGTTGCTCTGGCTCCTCCTGGTCGAAGGATCCGGTCCGTCGCGGCACGGTTCTACCTCCAGAGCGATGCCGTCTGGTGGGAGACTGGCTGGGGGCGGAAGGCCAGCTCCTCGACGACCTCCAGCCGAATATCTGTGCCCAATCCCGGCCGCGTTGGGAGTCGGAAGCAGCCGTTCTCGATGATCGGCGGATCGGTGCAGATGCGGGCGCGCATCTCGCGTTCGTTTTCCATCTGCTCGAGGATAAGGAAGTTCGGGATTGCAGCGGCAAGGTGGATCGCCGCCAGGGTTGCGATCGGTCCGCCGGAGTTATGCGGTGCGACGGATACGTAATAGGTATCGGCAAGCGTCGCGATGCGGCGGCATTCGGTGATTCCGGCCGCGTGCATCAGGTCCGGCTGGATAATTCGACAGCCCTGCTCTTCGAGCAGCTCGCGGAACTCCCAGCGCGACAGCAGGCGCTCGCCGGTCGCGATCGGCACCGGAAGCTCCCGTTGGAGCCGTGCCATGACCCTGGCGTTCTCGAACGGGATGGGCTCCTCGAACCAGTACGGGCGATAGGGCAGGAGGGCCCGCGCCGCCATGAGCGCTGTTCGTGGCGACAGGAGTTCGGAGCACTCGATGAGGATCTCCGTGTCTGGACCCGCGCCCGCACGCGCGGCCTCCATCAGTTCGACCGCTCGTCGCATCGCTCGCGCTTCGTTCTCCCGGAGAAGATCGGCCCGGAAGGGGCTCCACTTGAAGGCCGAGAAGCCCCGGCGAACCGCCTCGCGAGCGCCTTCCTCGGCCTCGGCGGGTGTCTCGATGCCCGCAAGCCAGTGGCTGGCGTAGCAAGGGACCTGTTCTCGGTAGGGGCCGCCGAGGAGGCGGTACACCGGCACACCCAGGCGCTTCCCCTCGATATCCCACAGCGCGAGATCGAGGGCGGCGAGCGCGGTCATCAGCACGGCGCCGCCGCGCCAGCGCCAGGCGTGATACATGCCCTGCCAGTGCCGCTCCGGGCCGAGCGGATCCTTACCGATCAGGTAAGCGGACAACTCGTGGACCGCGGTCTCGACCGCCTTGATCGAGCCGTGAAGCGATCCCTCACCCCAGCCATAGAGCCCTTCATCGGTATCGATCCGCACGAGGAGCCAGTTGCACCAGTCGACCCAGAAGGTAAAGGTGCGAATACCAGTGATCTTCATATCGTTCTTCCTGGGGATGCCGCCGCTCGAACGCTACCACCCCGAACAACTTCTCGTCAAGGACCTTGGCGCCCGCGCACCTCCTCTTACCCCTTTCCAAGGCCGGGCCGTTTTCCCGGGCTTTACCATGAACAGCCGCGATTGGATCACCGGAATTGACCGACCGATGCAGTCCTCTGCCGCAGTGGAGCGAGAAGCGATGACCATCGGGTGGCAGGCCACATGCACGGCACTTGCGGCCGACAGCGGACGCGGTGGAGGGGAGGGTGAGGGAGATGGAGGATATCGGAGGCGCCCAGTTCGTGGATGCCGAATGGAGGCCGAGCGGTTACCTGACAGTTGAGGCGCTCGCGCTGCTGTGGGACCGACGCCGAAAGCTGGCCGAGGAATACCGCCAGCAGTACCCTCACGATCTCAAAGGGATCGATCGTCATCAGCGCCGGGCCACCGCGGTACTCCAGGCATATCGCCTGCTCTCAACGCTGGAGCAACAGCTCGGTATCCGTATCGCCCTGCCGGTCGCGGCAGAGCCCGGGCAACCGGGTGGACCTGGCCACCAGGTGAGCTGACCCGGGGGCGTATGCTGTCTGTCCGGCGGTCGAGCGACGCTAGACTGCCTGGTCGCGCCCGGTCGGCTGCGGCCGTCGATCCAGAGCGGCCGGCTCTCGGCTCGGCCGCCAGCCCCGGCGGATCTGATACTCGAACTTGGAGGCGAAGGCTTCGAGGAACGTCGTCTCCGAGAATGTGACCAGGCGAAGCCGGTGCGGGCTATTTCGGACTTCAACCGTGTCGCCGACATCGAGGGCGGTTGTCTCGGTCCCGTCAAGCCAGAGGATCCCTTCGGTACCTCGGGCGACCACGAGATCGATCGTCGCTGTCAGGGGGGCGACGAGGGAGACCTTGAGCGGCGAGTGACAGCAGATCGGGGTCACGACGAGTGCGGCCAGGCCGTCAAGCAGGACCGGCCCGTTTGCCGCCATGTTGTAGGCCGAGCTTCCGACGGGGGTCGCGACGATGAGGCCGTCACCCGGGTAAACGTTGAGGAACTTGCCCTCCAGGTACAGCTCGATGTGAATCATCGGCCCCCGGCTGCGGACGACGACATCATTCATGGCCCAGCCGAGTATTTCGCGAGTGCCGGTTCTGGCACGGTGGACCGCCACGTCAAGCGCAGGCTCGTCCCGGATAAGGCAATCACCCGCGAGGACGCGCTCGAGGGCGCGTGGCCAATCGGCCTGCTCGACGACGGCCAGGAATCCTACCTGTCCGAAGTTCACGCCGAGGAGCGGCATGCCGGGGTAGCGGCGGGCCGCGCGC
>JADGGD010000095.1 GCA_019690095.1 Chloroflexota bacterium | reverse complement strand
CCCCCCGTCGGACGTCCTCCGGGGACGGTCCCGAGAGCCTGCCCCGCATGGATCAGGGAGCCTTCCCGTGGGGAAGGGCTCGGACCGGCCAGGCTATTGGCGCGCCGTATTTTGACAGACAGCGGGCCGGGTCCTGCTCGGCCGTGTGGAGGATATGATGCTGGTTGAGGGCATACAAAAGGTGCTGGTCGTGGGCGCCGGGCTCATGGGCCACGGTATTGGCCAGGTTTTCGCTCAGGCGGGCTATGCGGTCGTCCTGAATGATCTTGATGACGAGCGGCTGGGCCGGGCGGTTGAGGGCATCCGCCGCAATCTCGATCTATTCGTGCGCGAGGGGCTTCTGACTGCGACGGAGGCCGAGGCGACGCTGGCCCGCATCACGACCGAGGTTGACCTCCCCCGGGCGGCGCGCGATGCTGATCTTGTGGTCGAGGCGACCTTCGAGGATCTGGAAGGCAAGAGGGCGGTTCTGGGGCGACTGGGAATGCTCTGTCCTGCGCACACGATCCTGACCTCGAACACCTCTGGCCTGAGCGTGAACGCGATGGCGCCCGCAACGAACCGCCCGGATCGCTTTGTCGTCACCCACTTCTGGAATCCACCCCATCTCATCCCGCTCGTCGAAGTCGTACGCGGCGAGAACACTGCCGAAACAACGATCGCCCGTGTAGTCGCGGTGCTCCGCTCGATTGACAAGGCGCCGGTGGTCGTTCAGAAGGATGTGCTCGGATTTGTCGGGAACCGTCTCCAGTACGCCCTCTTTCGCGAAGCGTTGGGACTGATCCAGAATGGTGTCTGCACGGCCGAGGATATCGATACCGTTGTCAAGATGAGCTTCGGCCGCCGCCTGACGACTGCTGGCCCCCTGGAGACGGCCGATCTCAATGGAACCGATCTCTTCTTCAACATTTCCCGCTACCTCTTCCCGGACCTGGATAATTCGACCGAGCCCCACCCATTCTTCCGCCAGCTGATTGCCGAGGGGCGCATCGGGGTGAAAGCCGGGCGCGGCTTTCGCGACTGGCCGGGCGACCGGGCCGAGCGCATCCGCGAACGTCGGGATCGGGAGCTGATCCGCTGGCTCAAGCAGGATCGCGAGCAGAAAGAGGCACCATGAGCGCGATGGGCGCGCATCTGCGGCCCGCTGCACTGCTGATAGACGTGGACGGTGTCCTGACCCAGGCGGGCGTGGCCGTCCCCGGCGCGCCCGCGGCGCTGCGCGCTCTTCGCGAGCGGGAAATCCCATTCCTCCTGGTTACGAATACCTCACAGCGCAGCCGGGACGCCCTCGCTCGCCAGCTCACCGCGCTTGGCCTCGCGGTCGAGGCCGGCCGAATCATCACGCCGGCGGTCGCTGCGGCACGGTATCTGGCGGCGCATGGCTATCGGGCCTACCTGGCAACGCGGGCCTCGACCCGCGATGATTTTCTGACGGCGGGCGTTGTCCTCGAGGAAGAGCACCCCGATGCCGTGGTGCTCGGTGACCTTGGGGATGAGCTGACCTATGACCGGCTCAACCGTATCCTGCGGCATCTTCTGGCCGGGGCTGAGCTGATCGCGCTCGGGCGTACTCGGTACTGGCAGGCGCCGGATGGGCCGGCCATTGATGTCGGCGCGCTTGCGGCGCTCTTCGAGGCGGCGGCGGGTGTCCGTGCGCGGGTCTTCGGGAAGCCGGAGCCCTCAATCTTCATCGAGGCGGCGAGTATGCTCGGCGTCAGCCCATCGGCCCTGGCCATGATCGGAGATGATGCCGAGGTGGATGTAGCGGCGGCACGGCGAGCCGGTCTGGGCGCGGGCATTCTGGTTCAGACCGGCAAGTACCGACCAGGTGATGAGCAGCGCCATACGCCCGCCCCGGATGCGGTCTATCCATCGTTTCCGTCGTTCATCGCCGCCCTTCTTGGAACGCCGATCACTGATCAGTGAGTGGGCATGGTCAGGCTTTTGGGGCCTCAGGCGACAACGTATAATCCGGCTATCCTGGTCCGGGTGATCGAGGAATACATGCGGCAGGTTTCACCATTGCCAGGGTGGGGAGAGCAGGTTCGATGATGAACGCTCAGGAGATGCCATCATATCTTGGGAGGATGCCCGTCCGAAAGTTCCGTTCGTGGCTTCGGTGTATCGAGGGCTGTTCACCGACCTATCCGCTGGATAGCGCTCTCTACCGCTGCCCGATCTGCGGCGGCCTCCTCGAGGTCCGCCACGACCTCGAGGCGCTGCGGCAGCGCAGTCCCCAGGAGTGGATGAAGCTGTTCGACGATCGGTACAAGCGTACGGTCTGGCCTTACGGAAGCGGCGTCTGGGGGAAGAAAGAATGGGTTGCCCCCGAGGTCGACGATGACAATGTTGTCTCATTGGACGAGGGGGGAACCAACCTCTTCTGGGCCGAACGGTACGGGCGGGAGCTCGGCCTGGATGATCTCTGGGTCAAGATGTGTGGGAACAGCCACACTGGCTCGTTCAAGGACCTGGGGATGACGGTGCTGGTCTCGGTGGTCAATCAGATGATCCGCCAGGGCACGCGTCCCATCCGGGCAGTCGTTTGCGCCTCGACCGGCGATACGTCGGCCTCACTTGCGGCGTACTGCGCCGTGGCGGGCATTCCTGCTGTGGTGCTTCTTCCGAATAACAAGGTCTCGACAGCACAGATGGTTCAGCCGCTTGCCAACGGGGCGACCGTCCTGGCGCTCGATACTGACTTCGACGGCTGTATGGCGATCGTTCAGCGGTTGGCCGAGGAGCCCGGCATCTATCTCGCCAACTCCGTGAATCCGCTCCGCCTGGAGGGGCAGAAGACGATCTCGATCGAGATCGTCCAGCAGTTCGACTGGGAAGTCCCGGATTGGGTCATCATTCCGGGGGGAAACCTGGGGAATGTGAGCGCCCTGGGCGAGGGCTTCCTGATGATGTACGAGCTCGGGCTGATCACGCGCCTGCCGCGCATTGCTGTTGCTCAGGCCGCCGCGGCCAATCCGCTCTATCTATCCTATCTGCGGGGGTTTGAGGGAGGCCTGCAGCCTGTCGTCGCCGGTCCGACACTGGCCACAGCGATCCGGATCGGCAACCCCGTCTCCTACCCACGCGCGGTCCGCATTCTCAAGCGCTTTGACGGCGTTGTAGAGCAGGCGACTGAGGACGAGCTGTCGCAGGCGGCTGCTCGTGCAGACCTGGCCGGGCTCTTCTGCGATCCCCACACCGGCGTGGCGCTGGCGGTGCTGGAGAAGCTCGTGGCCAGGGGCACGATCCAGCCCGGCCAGCGGGTCATCGTTATCTCGACCGCGAACGGCCTGAAGTTCCCGGAGTTTAAGATTCGCTACCACGAGGGGACGCTCCCTGGGGTCCGCCCCCTCCTGGCGAACCGTCCGATCGAGCTGCCCGCCGAGTACGATGCGGTCCGGCGGGCCATCTTCGGATGAAGCGCCGGGCCGGAGGCCCTCGCGCCCCCGCCGACCGACTCCTCTAGGGGAAGTGGAAGAGCTCGAGCCGGTTGCCGTCCGGATCGCGGTAAAAGGCCAGCAGGATCTCCCGATTCACCCCCGGGAGTACCCGACGTTCCAGCGGAACCTCGGCGTGGTAGCCGGCCTGTTCGAGGTGTGCGCAGACCTCCTCGATGTTCTCCACCGCGATCCCCACGTGATCGAAGATCCCATACGGGCGTGGGCCGGGGTCCTCGGTCCGGCGCGTGAGCTGGATGCCCGATACGAAGACCGAGCGAGGGTCATCGTCAGGACCGATCTTCATCAGAATCGGGAGCCCGACGACCTCGTGGTAGAAACGGACTGCCGCGTTCAGGTCGCTGACCTTCAAGGCGACGTGATTCTGCTCGGGAATGACGCGGGCGATGAATGGTTCAGACACCGATCCTCCTCAGGAGATCTTGGCCGAGCCGAGTAGGCCGTCGCTCAACATGACGCACTGCGCCCTCAGCCGGCCACGGATACCCTAGTATAGCCGCCGTGTGCGATCAGGTCATGACGCCATTCAGCCAGCGGTGGGCCGCGGCCTCGTCGCCGATCGTTACGGCGAATACGGCGGCGAAGTGGCGCAGGAGCACCCCCTCGACCTCGTCGCGACCGACCGGCCGGCCGAGAAGACGGGCGAGCGAGGTCACACCCCGGTGTCGGATGCCGCAGGGAATAATATGCGTGAAGTAGCGGAGGTCCGGATCGACGTTCAGGGCAAAGCCGTGGCTGGTGACCCAGCGCGAGACGCGGACACCAATCGCTGCGATCTTTTCCTCGCCGATCCATACGCCGGTGTAGGCGGGATCACGCCGTGCCTCCAGGCCGAACTCAGCCAGGGTACGGATGAGTACCTCTTCGATTCGTCGGAGATGCTGGTGAACATCCTTTCCCAGTCGCGCCAGGTGGATGATCGGATAGCCGACGATCTGGCCCGGCCCGTGATAGGTGACATCGCCGCCGCGATCCACCCAGATGATCCGGGCTCCGAGCTGGGCAAGGGTCGCCTCGTCGAGGAGGACGTTCTCGGCGTGGCCGCTTCGCCCCAGGGTGTAGACGTGAGGATGCTCCACCAGGATCAGCGTATCCGGGATCTCGCCTGCGGCGCGCGCCGCTACTGCCCGCCGTTGGATCTCCCAGGCGGCATCGTAGTCGACGCGCCCTAACCGGAGGAGCCAGCATAGAGCGGGCTCGGTCGCTATCTCGCCACGCGGCTCCGCGCCCGTCTGTGCATTGCGCGGGAGAGCGGGGAAGAATCTGGCGTTCATTGCGCAGCCGGTCCGGAGTGATCGGGGTTAGGAGGCCGTTGCCCGCTGGACCTGCTCGTGGGCATGGTAGGAGCTCCGCACAAGTGGTCCTGCCTCGACGTGGCGGAATCCCATGGCCATGCCCTCGGCCTTGATCTCAGCGAACTCGGCTGGTGGCACATAGCGGACGATCGGCAGGTGGAACGGCGACGGCTGAAGGTACTGGCCGATCGTGACGATGTCGCAGCCGACTGCGCGCAGGTCGCGGAGTGCCTCGCGGATCTCCTCGCGTGTCTCGCCGAGCCCGAGCATCATCCCAGACTTGGTCAGGGCGTCAGGGACCATCTCCTTGGCCCGCCGCAGAACCTCGAGCGATCGCTCGTAGAACGCGCGTGCCCGCACCTTCCGCTGGAGGCGCCGGACGGTCTCGATATTGTGGTTCAGGATATCCGGCCGGGCGTCCATAACGATTCGCAGAGCTTCCTCGGAGCCCCCGAAATCCGGAATCAGGACCTCAACCGAGCAGGACGGTCGCCGTCGTCGAATGGCGCGAATTGTCTCGGCGAAGATCCGTGCTCCCCCGTCTGGCAGGTCGTCCCGCGCGACCGACGTGATAACGGCATGCCGCAGGCCCATCTCATCGACCGCCTCAGCGACCCGTTCGGGTTCAGCCTCATCGACGCCCACGGGAAGGCCGGTCGTAACGGCACAGAAGCGGCAGGCGCGGGTGCAGATGCGCCCCAGGATCATAAGGGTCGCGGTGCGGTGCTCCCAGCATTCGCCGATGTTGGGACAGTGTGCCTCCTCGCAGACGGTATGGAGCGAGCGGCTCCGGATGATGTTCTTCAAATCGAGGTAATTGGGTCCGGTCGGGAAGCGCACACGGAGCCAGTCCGGCCGTGGAAGGACCGGGATGGGTTGAACACCAGGCCGATTCACGCTGTCTCTCCTTTCTCCACCAGAACCGGCTCGGGATAACATCTCGCCGGGATGGCGCCGGTGGTCGAGCGGCTCGCCTGATCCTGCTCGAGCGGAGGCCTCAGGTGACCGGGCTGTCCGGTCCCCAGGCTTCCAGTCGGCGCCGCACACTCTGCAGGAAGCGTCCTGCGACCGCACCATCCATGATCCGGTGATCGAACGCCAGACAGAGGTTGACACGCGAGCGGATCGCGATCGCCTCGTCTATGACGACCGGTCGTCGGGTGATTGCTTCCATAGTCAGGATCGCGGCCTGCGGGTAGTTGATAATGGGCTGAGAAATGACCGAGCCGAAGGCGCCGGTGTTATTGACTGTGAACGTTCCCCCCTCCATATCGGCCAGGGTCAGCTTGCCCGCCCGGGCCCGCTCCACCAGATCGGCCAGTGCATGAGCCAGCCCGGTGACGCTCTTCTGGTCGGCACGCGGAATGACCGGCACGACCAGCCCATCGTCCAGCGCGATCGCGACACCCAGGTTGATGGCCCGTTTCCGGATGATCTTCCCATCCGTCCAGGTCGCGTTCACAATAGGGTTTTCCCGCAAACTCTCGGCTGTGGCCTTGAGGACGAACGGGAGATAGGTCAGATCAACGCCCTCACGCTGGCGGAAACTTTCCTTGATTCCCTCGCGGAGTCGCACCAGGCCGGTCACGTCGGCCTCGATCATGAGCCAGGCGTGCGGAATCTCGCGTACGCTGCGCACCATGCGCTCGGCAATGGTGCGGCGTATTGGAGTCGGAATAACAACCTCATCCTGATCGCTGTCGGGCAGCGGCGCTGTGCCACCACCCTGAGCAAGGTAACGCTCGATGTCTTCATGGGTCACCCGTCCGCCGAGGCCGGTGCCCCGGATCTGCCGGAGATCAATGCCGTGCTCACGCGCCAG
This sequence comes from Chloroflexota bacterium, assembly GCA_019690095.1. Lineage (GTDB taxonomy): Bacteria > Chloroflexota > UBA6077 > FW602-bin22 > CADDYW01 > JADGGD01. The sequence continues at coordinate 5,794 of JADGGD010000095.1, read as the reverse complement.
TTTGCGGACCAGCGGCGAACTCCGCGGCACCGTGCCGCCGGGCGCTTCTCCGCTATGCCGCACGGCCACTGGAACGCTGGTGGACGGCGGACCAGCGGCAGGCCGTGCCGGAGGTTCTTCTGCCTCTGGAGCCTCCCCCGGCACCGCGATAAAGGCGATCTCCTGACCAACGGCTACGACCGTTCCCTCGGCAGCGCTGATGCGCTCGAGCACTCCCGCGACCGGTGATGGAATCTCGGCGTTTACCTTGTCGGTAATCACCTCAACGATCGGCTCATCCCGCTCGACGCGCTCGCCGGGCTTCTTGAGCCAGCGGCCGATCGTTCCCTCGGTAACCGACTCCCCCAGCTGGGGCATAGTGATCCGCGGCATCTTCACATCCTCGCCTGGAGCCCGAGACCGCACGCCCGGTGGGCTTTCGTCTGGCCTCGTGGTCGCCCGGGGCCCGCAGGCGGCTTCTGTCGCATTCGTGCCAGCCATGCTAACCGAGGCCAGCGGTCCCTCGCAAGCCCTGCCCCGGTCAGCGCGTCAGGACTGAGTTTCCCGATCACGCGGGCTGTCCTGCGGCCTCGGCCGCGTCGATGCCGCGTCGGATGTGGTACGGCACGCTGGCAACGATAATCCCGGGACGAAACAGGAGTGCCGCCTTCAGAAAGAGGGCAGTCTGGTTATGAAGCAGGTGCTCCCACCAGCGCGAAGGGACGAACTCCGGCAGGATGACCATCAGCGTATCGTGCGGGTGTTGCTCCCGGACCGAGTCGAGGTAAGCGAGCAGTGGTCCCACCAGTGAACGATAGGGCGACTCGATGATCACAAGCTGTCCGTGGCCGTCGATCTTCTCTTCCCACTCCTTCCGAAGCGCCTCGGCCGCCTGCAGGTCATCCGTCACATGGACGCCGGTCACCGAGTTTGAGACGACCCGGGCGAAGGCGAGGGCCTGCTGGGCCGGGAGGTTCATCGCGCCGATCGGGACGATGACCCGCAGGCGGATCTGCTCCGGGTCCACCGGTGTCTCTGGCGTGACCTGGGTGGCAACCAGGTGGTAGTGGCCGTGAATCAGGAGGCACATGGCTACGATCAGCGGGATGAGCACGACGACGATCCACACCCCCTCGTGAAACTTGGTCACCCCGATCACGATCGAGACAATCGCCGTCAGAATCGCGCCGATGCCGTTAATGATCACACTCCGCCGCCAGTTCGGTCCGCGATAGCGCTGCCAGTGGCGGACCATGCCGATCTGGCTGAGGGTAAACGACAGAAAGACCCCGATCGCGTACAGGCCGATCAGGGCATCTACACTCCCGTGGAACACGACCAGCAGGGCGATCGCCAGCACAGCCAGAGCGATGATCCCGTTGCTGTAAGCCAGACGGTCGCCCCGGAAGCTGAACTGATGGGGGACATAACCATCTCGCGCCATGACCGATAGGAGCATCGGAAAGCCGTTGAAGCTCGTGTTAGCGGCAAGGAACAGGATCAGGGCTGTGGAGAACTGGATCAGATAGTAGTACAGTCCCTGACCGACGACCGCCCGAGCGATCTGGCTGATCACGGTCTCCCGGGTGTTCGGGATGATCTGAAGGTGTGACCCCAGGATCGAGGTACCGATGACCAGCGTGCCCAGGATAACTGCCATCCATACCATGGTCGTGCGCGCGTTCTGCGGGGCTGGATCCTTGAAGGCCGGGACACCATTCGCGATCGCCTCGACGCCGGTCATCGCCGTACACCCCTGGGCGAAGGCCCGGAGCAGGAGAAACACGCCGAGCGTCTGGGTCGGAGGAGGGGGAGGGATCGCTGGCGTATAGCTCGGAGGGGCAAAGCCGATGCGGATGATCCCGTAGGCGATCAGTCCGAGCAGGCTCGCGACGAATAGATAGGTCGGTGCCGCGAAGATCGTGCCGGACTCGCGGATTCCCCGGAGGTTCCCCAGGGTGATCAGGATCGTTGCGGCGACAGCGAGGAGAACGGAATCGTTAAGCAGACTTGGGAAGGCCGAGGTGATCGCCGCTACACCCGCGGCGACGCTGACCGCGACCGTGAGGGTGTAGTCAATCATTAGCGATGCCGCAGCGATGAGGCCAGGGATCGTCCCGAGGTTCTCGCTGGCCACGATGTACGAGCCGCCGCCGTTCGGGTATCCGAGGATAGTCTGCCGATACGAGATCGTGACGATCGCCAGCAGGAAAACAACAACCAGCGAGACCGGCACGGTATACGCCAGAGCCCCGACCCCTGCCAGGATCAGAACCTTCATTACCTCCTCGGTCGAGTATGCGACCGAGGACATGGCGTCCGATGAGAAGATCGCCAGCGCCCGAATCTTATTCAAACGCTCGTGGGGTGCCGCGGCTGTCGCGAGCGGGGCGCCAATCAGGAAATGCTTGATCCCCGCAAGCACGCGGCCAATGCCGTGGCGGGGGCCGGTCACCTCGGGCCGAACGACCACAATGCCGGGGCCAGCGATTGGGGCACTGCGGTGCAGGGCGATGCGGATCACCGCATCCCCCGGCTTCTGCCCGGGCACCTCTTTCCATTCGAGACCAAGGCGACGTTTGCGTCCTGCTGCCTGGTCGGGTACCTGGCTGGTCTGCCCGACCTCTGGCTCGGTCATACTGCCAAAGCTCCCGTTATCCAGCGCACCGGGGTCGCCTGCTCGGGCTGAGGTCTGGCGCATTGCGGGCCGTACGGGATGGTGTACAGGGGGCTCATTGCCAGGCTCCTCTCGGTACCGGGCCGCTCTGCGAACCCGGGGCTATGGTGCTTTCCATCGGGAGAATTTTACTCCATCGGGCGCGAGCGCGGCGACTGACCAGAAGAAGAGGCTGGGGCCTGGCGATGTCCACTCGTCGTTTTACCGCCCCAGGGGCACCCCGCTGGGCTGGATCATCCGGGACCGCTGGATGCGCGGAAAGTGCCGCTTCAGCCGCCACAATCCCTTGAGGTCTTCCCAGGCGGTGCGCAGAATCTTCACCCGCGAGTCCGGATCGTCTCGCCAGGTCACCGGAATCTCCTTGAGACGGTAGCCATTCTTCTCAGCGATCAGGAGGAGCTCGGTATCGAAGAACCATGCCTGGTCATGGACGAGCGGCACGACCTCCTGCACGACCTGTCGGGTGACCCCTTTGAAGCCGCACTGGGCGTCACGAAAGTGATGCCAGAAGAAGAGCTTGATCAGCAGGTTGTAACAGCGTGAGATGATCTCGCGCTTGAGCCCCCGGGTGACTCGGGCACCTGGCGCCAGCCGCGAGCCGAACGCGACATCGTAGCCTGACAAGAGGGCTTCGATCAACGAGGGAAGATGCTGGAGATCTGTTGATAGATCGACGTCCATGTAGCAGACGACATCGGCGTCACTCTCGGTCCAGGCGCGCCGGAGCGCACGGCCGCGTCCCTTCTGATCAAGGTGGATGACTGCAACCTCTCCCGGCCAGCGGCGCTGTAGCTCCTCAGCGATTGCGAGGGTTCGATCCGTTGAGGCATTGTCGGCAATGACGATGCGCCAGTCCCACGCCTGCCCGTGCTCGCAAAGGAAGCGACGGAGCGTTGCGACTGACCGCTCGAGATCCCGCTCCTCGTTGTATACCGGAATCACCGCGTCGACGCGCGGACGATGGACCGCCGCGCTATCCTTCTCGCTCACGTCGACCTCCCCGATATCATACCGACAGTATGCGGTGATCCTTATCGAACGTCAACTGATCCAACGCCGAGGTGCAGGGTGATCTCGAGATGGTGCGCGGCGGAGGCGTAGTTGCTGCTTTCGTAGCCGTCCGCTGTCTGTCGGAACCGTTCCCCGGGCACATTGATCTTGACGATCCCTTCGGCCGGGGCATGGAGGCGAGCCCCAACTTCGGGAGGGATGATAAGGGTGAGGTGGCCGGCCCCAGAACGGATCTGGGCATCGGTCCGGGAGGTTCCGGCAGGGAAGGTGACTGTCATATCACCCGCGCCACTGTCAAGGGTGAGTTCCTGCACTGCGAGCTCGGACAGATTCAGGTCGGCACGCCCTGCTCCGAGATTGACCTCCAGGGTGAGCGGGGTTGCGCGTGCGAGCTGGACTGTCCAGCGGATCCCGTCCTGTGGGCCGATCCAGTCGAGGAACCAGAGGCCGGGGGCGCGCCCTTCCCCCTGGAGCGTGACAGTCGCGGTTCCATCGCTCCGCTCGACCCGCGATGTCATCTGCATCCCTGACGGCATCTGACTGTTCACCGCAAGCAGGCTGGTCGCGCCGGAGGGGAGTGCTCCCATAGTGAGCTGGCCGGCGGCAAGATGCACGTTGACCTGGCCTCGCGCGGCGCCGTCGAGAGGCACAATCGTGGTCCGGGCCGACGCGGGCTCGGTCGCGGCCGAGCCGAGGTCGTGGAATCGCAGGATGGCGACTGCCGTCGCTGTCACGATGATCACTGCTGCGATGGCAGCGAGGAGGGAGACCCAGCGACCATGGTGCTCCAGGAGGAGGTCAAGACCGGCGACGATGAGGAGAACTGGCCAGAGGCGAGCGAGGACCGGCCAGATCGACCACGGGACGATCCCCAGATTGTTAACGAGCAGGATGGCGCCGATGACGATGAGCAGGAGCGGCAGGAGGCGAAAAGGGGCAGGATGGGCCGTCGGCCGTGCTTTCCTCTCTTCCCGCATCGTTATCCCTCCGGAGCGCACTGCGGCCATCGGATCCGGATGGTCATCCGGCGCGGTGCCCGTTCCATCGGATCTTTGGCTGTCTGGCGAGTCACTGGTCTCGGCGGAGGAGCAGGAGCAGTCCCGCGATGATCAGGAAGACCGGCCAGGTCGTCCGCAGGTCGATCCAGCTCAGCAGGTTCAGATTGGACAGCAGGACGAGTACGCCAAGCGCGACCAGCGCCCACCCGGCCCAGCGCCGTCGGTGGTGGACCGCTTCTGCCGACGTGGTCGAGGTGAAGCGGGGAATACCACCGGTGCCGAAAGAGTGGGGAAGAGGACCGCTTGCCCCAGACGCCATGCCCTCTGGTTCAGCTTCCTGCGGGCACTCCTCGCCGACCGGGCCAGGCGGCTGCTCCGGCACAATGATCCCCATGGCGAGATAGACCAGGACCATGAGCCCGCCAGTAAAGATTGTGGCGACGATGAAGAAAAGGCGAACCAGTGATGGATCGACATCAAAGTACTCGCCCAGCCCACCGCAGACGCCAGCCAGCATGCGCTCGGATCTACTGCGATACAGGCGATGCGAAGCCACGGACTTCCTCCTCCCGGCCGCCAGGACTGTCTGGCGGGTTCAGTCTCTGGCGGGCCGGGCTCACCCCGGCCCGCGCCTCGGCCCCGCTGTCCGGCGCGGCAGGCAATTGACCGAGACGATGGATCTTTCCATCCGTCTCACCAGATGGGACGCGGCGCGGTGGGAAAAAGTTGCAGCCGCACCTGGAGGCGCAGGCAGTGAATTGTGCATGAGGCATCAGGTGTGTTATCCTATTCGTGGCATATGAATTAGCGGGGGTGGATTGGCATGGGAAAGAAGCGAAAGACACCGGTACGACAGGATGCCATGCGGGTCCTGGGCTTCGTGGACGTCGTCCTCCGTCTGCCGGTCGTTGCAGTTCGGCGGGTGGACGAGGTACCCTCGACGGCCCGGCAGGTCCGCCGCCCCGCCGCTCGGGGGCACCATCAGCGGCGATCGCGACGCGCCAGTCCATGGATCGTTCGCGAGGCCTCGCGCATCGCAGCGCAGTACCTGGCGAAGCTCGATGCGCCCGGTGGGCCCTCACAGCCATCCCTGTCTCTTATAAACAAATACGAGCCCACGCCGCCCACG
>JADGGD010000011.1 GCA_019690095.1 Chloroflexota bacterium | reverse complement strand
GGATTTTCTGAACATCTTCGACGATCTCGCTCGTGCGGGCAAGGATGACTGGCTCCTCCAGGTCCGGTCCATCCCGCGGGAACTGCCGCCCTCTTTTGACGCTGGTCTCTCCTGGTCCGGTATCATCGCCCGGCGCCTGGCCCTGCTGAGGTCCTACCCGCGTCTCGAAGCAGCCTATCGTGCCGTACCGGATGCGCTCGACCTGTACGGCTTACCGACCTCGCCGGTGGTAGACGTCGGCCCGATGTACGTAATCCGGCTCCAGCGGGCGGTGTTGCAGGAATGGAAGAGCGATCAGCCGTGGGCCAAGGCGGGGCAGGTAACCGTGGCAAATGGGGGTGATCTGGCCAAGGAGGCGGGCATCTTCCCCTGGAGGCAGATGCGGCCAGTTCCCCCTCCGGCCGGTACCTGGCTACCACGGCCAGGAGAGTACGTGATCAGCGGGCAGGCTACCTGGTACGGACCCGGCTTCGCCGGGAAGGCCATGGCCAATGGACAGATCTATCACCCGGAGGACCCGATGACCACGGCTTCCAATGCCTTTCCTCTGGGAAGCGTTGTCCGGGTCTCCTCGCCGCGGACCGGCCGCACGATCGAGGTGGTGGTCCGCGACACCGGGCGCTTTCCCTATCCGGATGTTCTTGATCTGAGCCCGGCTGCCTTTCAAGCACTGGGTGGGACGCTCGAGTGGGGAGTTCTGCCAGTCACCGTCGAGCTTGTTGTTCCAGAAGCATCACCGGTAAGCTCGAAAACCCAGTCCCCACCGGCGCGGTAGACAGTCCGGAAAAGTGGGCTGTGGGCGAGCGCCTCCGGGTTGATCGGTCCACCCCGCGTACCGACAAAGATATACTGTGCCCCGCTTTGGCGAGCGACCGATGCCAGGGCCGCTGGGTCACTTCCGTGACGGTCGACTGCCGCGGCGACGGCATTGACTGAGCGGATGAGATCGGGTGGTCCACCCGCGTAGAAGAGCGGTGGCAGGGTTGTTCGGCGTCTGGCCAGCACCGGCAGCCAATATCCGGCATCGCTTCCCATCCAGATCGAGTCGGCCCACCGGAAGCCGTTGATGAGGAATCGCGCGTCCGCGGGCGTGTGCGTGCGCACCCAGTCGAGTGCGGCGCGGTCAGCAGGACGGATAATCAAACAGGTTGGATTGACCAGGCCGAGCTGGCCCGGTGCCGCAGCGACTGCGGCCGTGAGGCCAAGCCCGGCGATCACCCAGCCAGCGCCCGATCTTCGTCCGCGGGGAATCACTGCTCGGATCGTTAGGTCTGCCAGCGACCCCGTGAGAATTGCGGCGGGGAGAAACAGGGCAATAGCAATGCTGCCGTTATCGACGAAGAGATTGAGCGGTAGATGGAAGGTCGCCGGGTTTCCGATGACGAAAACGGTTATCCCCCAGAGCAGCATGACCAGCGACAGACGCGGCCATTCTCGTATTCCGATCACCAGGCTGACTATGGCCGCCCCCATTACCCATCGGTCATTGCCCGCCGTGGCCAGCCCCAGCGGGAAGTTGATCGGCATCCATCGGAAGGGGCCGACGACCGCGGCATGGTGCACGTTCCAGAGACGGAGTGCCCAGGGGGCCAGCAAGACGAGCGATGCTGTTCCGACCAGCAGCAGGCGCCCACCACGTTGAACGATCGTACTGGCATCCGGGGACAGCGGTACGATGACAAGGGCGAGACCGAGGCTGGCCAGAAAGACTGCAACCCTCGGGTGAACGAGGACCATGGCTGTAGCTCCGATCACCGCAGGCAGGACAGACGCAGAGATGGGCGGCAGACGACTGACTGCGGACCGCAGGGCGGACGCCGCCGCGGGCAGGGCAACCAGCCCGGCCAGCTCCGGGTAGCGTCCCCACGAGATGTAATAGGCGGGCTGGGTCATGATGAGCCCGACCAGGAGCGCAGCGACTGCGGCCGCGCCCGGTGAATCGGTCAGATCACGACCGAGCCTGTAGACTGCCAGGCAGATGAGCGCGTCGAGGATCTGACCGGTCGCGAGGACAGCATCGGCCGTGGTGCTGCCTGCCAGCCACGCCGCGAGGGCGGAGAGTGCCTGGAATCCGAAATGATAGTCGAAGACCTGAGACGGTACCAGTGCCCCGTAGGTCGCGGGAACCCCCCGGCTCGTGAGGAGGAGATCAGCAACGTAGCTGTGCTGAACCGGATCGCCCCACATCGGAGCGACCAGGTCTTTTGCCGTCATCGCCCGGAGGATCAGCGCGATGCTGGTGGCGGCAATCGTCACCGCACTGGCGGGGCCGAGAGCCAACGGAGAGCGGCGGAGTCGGATGCCGATGATCCCGGCGACAGCTCCCCCGAGCAGAAGAACCGGCCCGAGCGGTCCTCCAATTCGGAGCGGCGTCGTAAGGACGAAGGCAAGTGGGGCAAGGAGGACACTCCAACCCACCCCCAGGCCCAGCAGGGCAGCCAGGTCATCGTCCGGTTCGAGCAGAAAAGCGAGACCAACGCCGGGCACAATGCAGAGCGCCGCCGCCACGGGCCATAGCCAGCCAGACCTCCCGATCATCCTGGCGGTCTCGCCGATGACATCGGGCCACGGTTCGTCGCAGTAGGCCCGGAGAACAAGCGCCCCGGGGACGGGATGACCGTTCACATACCGCGTGCCAGCAATGCCGGTATCACGCCCGGTGGCCCAGAGGGTCACTGCGCTTGGGGCTGTTCCTTCTACCTGCCCGATGAGCAAAAACCGTTGGCCGCGGGATCGTGCCAGCGGTTCGAAGGAGAGGTGGATCCATTGATTTGCGACCAGTTCCGCGACCGCTCGATCAGTCCGGGCAAGTACCGGTGATCGAGGCACTGCCGCCCCCTCGCCGGTCAGCGGCGCTGGGACCAGGGTCAGTACCAGGGTGCCGTCGGTGGAAGCGAATGTGGGGAAGCGGGCCACCTGGACCTCGAGTGCAGTGAACCCGTTGCAGCCGATGGTGAACTCCTGGGCAACTGTAGCGTCTCCTCCCAGGACGCCGGACGGTACCTCTGCCTGGTCCTGGAGCGTGCCCGGGTCAACAAACGGCCCACAGCCGACCAGGACCGTGAGCGCGCCGATCAGGGCGATGGCGACTGCTCCGCGTCCGCGACCATGGCGGTGGCCCATGCGCGGACCGCTGGCCGTATTCACCGTGCTGGTGATGGATAGCCGCCCGGGGGCGTCGGCGGCGGAACGAACGGCACCGACGTTGGGTATGGATAGGCCCCGGCTGGCGTTGGGGTCGCAGGGGGAATGGGTGTAGGCGATCCTGCCGCTCCGCCGGTTCGCGACACAGTGGGAGGCGTGGGTGTTGGTGTCCGGGATGGCTGCGGCGCAGCTGTTGCCGTTGCGGTCGGCGGCGGCGTGGGAGCGGCAGGAGCCTCGGGCGTGGAAGACGGCATCGCCGGAGACGCCAGGGGAAGAGACGTCGGAGAAGACAATGCGGCCGGCGCCGTGCCCGGCGGCGGGGCAGGCGGTGCAGTCCGAATGGTCATCGTCAGTACCGGCGCGGGAGAACTCTCTGGCGTACTCTGCGCAGGGGACGGTGTGCCCGGGGCCGGCATCTCCGACGACGTGATGGTCGGGCGGACCGGGCGCGTGCCGATTGTCGGGGAAGCGGCCGCGCTAACGCTCGGTACAGGAGCGCTAATCGTAGGTACGGCTGTTGGGGTTGGGGGAGCCAGCGGGGATGACCCACAGCCACTGATGACGATCAGCAGGCCCACAGCGCGGATAATCGCCCGTGCGCGCTGGCCGAACCCGGTGAGAAGGCTGTGGGACGGGTAGTGCCGCGGTCTCATTTCTCCTCCCGGGAGCGCGGGTGCGGGTAGGGCTCCGGCCCGCACCCGCTGATCCCTGAGCCCGGCCGCAGGGGCCGGCTGATATGCTTTAGGTTCTGCGGGCCACTGGCTCTGTTGGCGCATCGACAGGAAATGATCAGTCCAGATATTGGTGTCGCACTCGCTGGTATGCATTCAGCTCGGTGTCACGGTTTCCAGGGAGCGCAGCCGAGCGATGGTCACTGGAAGCACGGCCAGCAGACGATCGACGTCTTCATCGGTATTGCTTCTTCCCAGGGTGATGCGCAGACTGCCAGCCGCAAGCGGTGCGGGTAACCCCATAGCCAGCAGCACGTGACTTGGCTCGAGAGAGCCCGATGTGCAGGCCGATCCCGTGGAGGCCATGATGCCTTCCTGATCCAGGGCCAGGAGTAACGATTCCCCGGATATCCCCTCGAAGCAGAAGCTCGCGTTGTTTGGGAGACGATGCCGGGGATGCCCGGTGAGGCGCGCACCGGGCACCTGCGCGAGGACCTCGCGGATGACACGGTCACGGAGTCGACTGACGTGGGCAGCGTGCTCGGCACGCTCATCCTGGGCGAAGCGGAGCGCGGCAGCAAGCCCGACGATTGCCGCGACGTTCTCGGTCCCGGCGCGCCGGCCGCGTTCCTGTCCCCCGCCGTGGATGAGAGGCCAGCATGCCACACCCCGCCGAATGTACAGGACACCGGACCCTTTCGGCCCATAGAACTTATGGCCGGCAAGGCTCAGGAGGTCGACCCCAAGCCGATTCACGTCCAGGTCCAGGAATCCGGCCGCCTGGACCGCATCGACGTGAAACGGAATGCGGCGGCGGCGGGCGATGCGTCCGATCTCCTCGATTGGCTGGATCGTTCCCACCTCATTGTTCGCGTACATCACTGAGATGAGGATGGTATCATCGCGGATCGCCCGGCCGACGGCATCCGGGTCCACCATCCCGTTCGAGTCGACTGGGAGGCGTGTGACAGTGAAACCGAGCTGCTCGAGGAAATCGGCCGTGTGGAGAACGGCGTGGTGCTCCACGCTCGAGGTGATAATGTGTCCCCGCCGGGACAGGTGAGCGAAGGCTACGCCCTTGATTGCCATATTGTCGCTCTCGGAGCCGCTCGCGGTAAAGATGATCTCGCTTGCGCGGGCGCCGAGAATCTCCGCGACGGTATCGCGCGCTGCATCGACGGCGCGTCGCGCTTCACGCGCAAGGCGGTAGATGCTGGACGGGTTTCCGTAGATGTCCTCGAGGTAGGGGCGCATCACCTCCCGGACGCGCGGGTCGAGCGGCGTCGTGGCCGCGTGATCGAGATAAATGGGCTTCATCGGTAGTCTGCCCCCCGTCCATTCGGAGCCGGGCACGTCAGCTAGCGGGTTCGTCAAAAAGACCGGTGTAGAAGCAGCGAACATAATCCGGCAGCAGAGCGAGGTTGCCCATCACCCCGCTCGCCAGGCCGGCGAACATTTCCCAGTCGTTCCCCTCAACAAGGAGGCCGCGCCACCAGCCAGTCGGGCTATTGGGATCTGGCTGGCTGGGAATTCCGTAGACGTACTGGCGAGCCAGCTCTGCCGCCCGCTGGTAGCGAGGGTCGGACTCCTCGCTCAGTCGGACCACGGCTACGATCAACTCAGCTGCGGCGGTTCCCTGGAGGCGCCGCTCGTGCCACCAGGCGTGCGCGAGCTCATGGATCGCTGCCTCTTCCTGAGCGGTGAACAGATCCACGAGCTTGCGGTCGGGCCACCAGAAGCCCCCACCGCGGGTGGAGCTGGGATCGCGGACCCGAATAGTAACGCCACTGCGCTGAAGCCAGTCCCATGCCGCGGGCTGGATCGGAATCTCCGGCAGGGCAGGATGGACCTTGACCATGGAATCGGATCCTCGCTCACACTGTCTCGCCGGAGATTCTACCAGACCCCCGCGGTGGTGTCCCCCTCGACACCAGCCGCAGGCTTCGACTAGAATGGCTGTCGCCAGCCGAGAAGGAGCCCTGGAATGACGCTACGGGAGTTGCGGGACGAGATCGATCGAGTAGATCGCGAAATCGTGCGCCTGCTCAACCAACGGGCTCATCTTGCCCGGCAGATCGGCCGGATTAAGCGCGAGCTGGGCGAAGATGAGCCGGTATATCGCCCTGAACGCGAGGCGCAGGTCTACGCACAGGTGGAGTCCTGGAGCGAGGGGGAGCTGCCCCCGGAGGCGCTCCGGGCGATCTATCGGGAGATCCTCTCGGCGTCACGGGCCGTGCAGCGGCCGCTGCGGGTTGGCTATCTGGGGCCCGTTGCAACATTCACCTATGAGGCGGCACGCCGCCACTTCGGTTCTTCCGCGATCCTGGTTCCGTGTCGAACTATCGGCGATGTTTTCGCTGAGACCCAGCGTCAGACAGTGGACTTTGGCGTCGTGCCGGTGGAAAACTCGACCGAGGGGGCGGTGACGCATACCCTCGATGGCTTCCTCGAGTTCGATGTGAAGATCTGCGCTGAGATTGAACTGCCGGTGTCGCACAATCTGCTGGCGCGAGGGCGGCTGGAAGACATCACCCGCGTGTATTCTCATCCGCAAGCGCTGGCCCAGTGTCGCCAGTGGCTCTCCGAGCGGCTCCCGCATGCGGTGCAGATCGAGACCGCCAGTACCGCCCAGGCAGCCGAGATGATCACAGACACGACCTCGGCGGCGATCGCGACCGAGGCGGCCAGCGACCTCTATGGGATCCCCATTATCGCGCGGCGCATCGAGGATGTCTCGACGAATGTGACCCGCTTTCTCGTCATCGGCCCGCGCATGAGTGAGCCGTCAGGGCATGATCGCACCGCCATCGTCTTTGCCGTGCAGAACCGCACCGGGGCTCTCCATGAGGCTCTGCGGTGGCTCGCCGAGAATGATGTCAACCTGACCCGGATCGAGTCACGCCCCACGCGGCGGCGCCTGTGGGAGTACGTCTTTTTCGTGGACCTCGATGGCCATCCGAATGATCCGAACGTCGCGCGGGCGCTTGAGGGCCTGGGCCGGTCGTGCTCGTTCCTCCGCGTTCTAGGGGCCTGGCCCGTGACCAGCCCGGCGGTGCGCGCCTGAGTGTCTGGGGTCGGGCGGTTGCTCGCGGCGGACCTCCCGAGCGCTCCACAAGGAGAGCAAAGGCTGTCCATGCTCGCGAACTGCTGGCACGGGTGGTGCGTCCGGGGAAGGACCGGGCTGGATGGGGAAATACACAAGGAGTTAGTACGGATGCCTCAGCACGATATGATGGATGACGCTGCGGCCTGCCAGGACTTCGCCGAACTGGCGGCGGAGATCGACCGCGCACTGATGGGGGTGACGCCGCGTGCGGCCGCGGTTACCCTGCTCCTCTTCGATCGAGTCGTCGCACGCTACGAGCGTGAGACTGGCCGGCATCTCAGCGATATCGAGCGCGAAACGGTGCTCGCTATCCTGCGGCACATCGTGCGGAAAGATGCCTACTCGATCGTCCCACCGATCTAGGAACCGATCTGGGAAGGGTCATCCGCCGATGACTGCTGATATGCGGCCAGATAATCCCGCAGATCATCCAGCGTGAAGAGCGAGGTCACCGGATAGCCGCGTTCTTGGATCCGCTCGCGACCACCCTCAAGCCGATCAAGGATGACCATGACCTGATCGACCACGACGCCGATCGCCTCGACTGCCTCGATCGCCTGAAGAATAGATCCCCCTGTAGTCAGGACATCATCCACAATAACGGCCCGATCGCCTGGCGCGATCGGGCCTTCGACCTGGCGCTGAAGCCCATGGGGTTTGGATTCCTTCCGAACGATGAACGCCTTCAGAGGGCGCTGTCGGTGCCAGCTTTCCAGCACGATCGCTGTAGCGATCGGATCTGCGGCAACGGTCATGCCCCCCACTGCCTGGACTGGTCGTGCATCGAGCAGATCCAGAAAGGCGTTCGCCACAAGGTAGGCGCCCCGCGCGGATAGGGTGACCTTCCGGCAGTCGAGGTAATACCAGCTTGTCCGGCCGGATGATAGGGTGAAGCGGCCAAAATTGATAGCGTGGTGCTTGATCTCATCAAGCAGCGCGTCTCTGACGGTAGCCACGTAATCCGTGCTCAGAAATCCGTGCTCAGATAAGGGTAAGATGGTGCCGTGTGCCCATCTTCTCTATCACACTACGGCTTCCATCGTCAAATGGGTGGTCGAAGCACAGTCCTTAAGGTCTTCGCATTCCGCCTGCCGACCGCCCGGGGAAAACCTTGCGGAGTGATCGGGGTCGTACGTACAATCCGGGGTGGATCCGGCACACGCCTCGCGCCGATGATCATTCCACGCTCGGACGGCAGTGGCGGTTTGGCCGCCAGCGGCACTGCCGTGAGGGGAATGGCTCACCGCCGTGGGCATGTACGGGTGATCTCACGTGTGGAGGGTTCTTCGATGCCTTACGAGGTCGCGCCTCTTCCGTATGCGTACAACGCGCTCGAGCCCAACATCGATGAGCTGACGATGCATCTCCACCACGACCGCCACTATGCTGGTTATGTCAATAATCTGAACACGGCGGTCGAGAAGCACCCGGAGCTCTTCCGGATGAGCATCGCGGACCTTCTGCGGAATATCAACACGATCCCCGAAGACATTCGCACTGCGGTCCGCAACCAGGGCGGTGGAGCGGCCAATCACAACCTGTTCTTTGACATCATGGGGCCAAACGCGGGTGGTCAGCCGACCGGGCCGCTTGCTGACGCGATCAATCGCACCTTTTCGAGCTTTGATCAGTTCAAGACCCAGTTCTCGTCCACGGCCGCTGGCATTTTTGGAAGCGGTTGGGCCTGGCTGACCGTCGATCCATCAGGGGCGATCACACTCGAGAGTACCCCGAACCAGGATAACCCCCTGATGTCCGGCCGCATACCCTTCTTCGGCCTTGATGTCTGGGAGCACGCTTACTATCTCAAGTACTATAACGTGCGCGCCGACTATATCCGGAACTGGTGGAACGTCGTTAACTGGGCTAATGTCGCCCGACGGTACGAGGCCGCTCTCAAGGGCGAGTTCCTCTACATCGTCTGATGGATTCCCCGCCGGTCCCGGCGGGCCTGCACTGGGGGCAGCGCGAACCGGAGAAGACGCCTCCCGGAGATCCCGCGCTGCCCTCCCGCTGTATCTTGTCTGCCGTGTTGCCCTGCAAGCTCCGCTGTTGGTTCTCCCGCGCGATTCCCGGTTGATCCTCCCGCCTGGTGGACCCTCTGTAACGTGGGTGGGTAGATCTCGTTAAGCCTGACGAAGCGTCTCTGCTGGTCTGAAGGTTGAGTACCCACGGCCACCCCGGCCATTAGCACGGGTTCGGTGTGTGGACCGGGAGCGTACGGGAGGATGAAGAGCCATGGAACGGTTTTCCCCTGACGATCAGCCTGAGAATCACTCGGGCAGTGCCGCAACGCGGCGGCGGCTCCTCGCGCGTGGTGTACAGATCGCCGCCGCACTGCCCGCGGCCGTCATCGCGACCGGCGTGGATTCCGCGCTAGCTCATCCAGGCAAGCACGACGATGATCACCGCAATGCCCCGAACGGTCCGGTCCGTTTCGGCCCTCCATTTCGTGGGCTGAGACTGGTACGCGTGGCAGATGTACAGGTAGGGGATTTCTCGGCCGTGAACCCAGGGAGTGATTCACTCCGGTCGGGAGAAGTGCGCGTCTTTCCAGCATCCAATGGTCAGTCTTCCCGGGTCTGGGTGCACCTGGCGGGGGCGCGGGCAAATACCACGTATAACGTGGCTTTCGTGCGGCTCAACGACCACGGCCGCGAAGACCTCGGCACAATCGTGACCAGGGCCTCGGGCAATTTCGCCGGTTTCACCACGACGATGCTCGGCGGCGTTCGACGCGCCGGCACATTTGTGATCGCCACCGGCGGCCAGGATGAGTTCGTGACGATTGTCTAAGACTGTGCATAGATAGCGGGCACCTCGCCGTCTATGCACGGTATGGCCGCTGTTCGATATCTGCCAGTCCCGGCTAGAGGGACCGACGGCGTTGTCCTCACTCCTCAACCAATGGGATCGCGGGATGGAGAGAATATCGCCCGCGATCCCATTCTTTCTGCTCTTCTCTCTGCTCTGTCGGTGACGACAAAAGCGATCGTCAGGGACCGGGCATACCTTGATCAGGCATCATTGCACCCACCGGTAGAGAATTTCGGGGGACCCTGATTCACCCGTGCACTTGAATGAAATTTGACGTACACTCGGAGAGGAATATGGGAAGGCCAGGCGTACTGCGGCACGGACCCCCTGGCTTACTCAGGCATGTGGCGTGATGAAGGTCTTCGTCGCGCGTCAGCCAATTTTCGATCAAAGGCAGAGAGTTCTCGCTTATGAGCTCCTGTTTCGCCAGGACGAGCGGGAAGTTGCCTCTGTGCCCGATGGTGACCTTGCCACGCGGAGCGTTATGAGCCATGCCCTTCATGTCTTCGGCTTCGACGAGCTTACCCGGACGCGCCGTGCATTCATCAACTTCACCCGCCAGCTCCTGGTCCAGCAGACGGCGATGCTTCTGCCCCCCAATCGGGTGGTCATCGAGGTTCTCGAGACGGTGGAGCCGGATGAAGAAGTGGTCTGGGCGTGCCGGGCGCTGAAGCGCGGTGGGTACATGCTGGCCCTCGATGATTTCATCCACCGCCCCGGGTACGAAAGACTGATCGAGCTGGCCGATATCGTCAAGGTTGACTTTATCGCGACGCCGCACGACGTCCGCCAGGAGCTTGCCCGGCGCCTGCGTCCGCGCGGCATCAAGCTCCTCGCCGAGAAAGTCGAGACCGGTGCCGATTTCCGGGAAGGGATTGCTCTGGGATACGAGCTCTTCCAGGGGTACTTCTTCTGTCGACCTGAGATCGTGAGCCGGGAGGATGTGCCGGGGTACAAGCTGAACTGCCTGCGCCTGCTTCGAGAGATCGCTCAGCCCGAGATCGATTTCGACCGCATTGAGTTCTTGATGAAGCAGGATATCGCGCTGTCGGTTAAGCTCCTGCGCTACATCAACTCGGCCTGGTTCGGCCTCTCCCGGCAGGTCAGTTCCCTGCGCCATGCCATGACCCTGCTCGGTTCACGCGGGCTCCGTCAGTGGGCTTCGCTGGTGATCTTGAGCGGCATTGCACGAGACCGTCCGGTCGAGCTCCTCAGTGTCTCGCTCCTTCGGGCGATGTTCTGCGAGCGACTAGCACCGCATCTGGCGCTGGAGCCCCGGGGAGCGGAGCTCTTCCTGCTCGGGTTGTTGTCGGTTCTGGATGCGCTGATCGGGCGGCCTATGGAAGAGGTTCTGCGTGAGGTTGCTGTCTCAGAAGACGTATGCCTGGCCTTGCTGGAGCAGACCGGTCCACTGGCGGCACCGTATCGGCTGGTTCTGGCCTATGAGCAGGGGGCGTGGGACACCGTGGGCGATCTGACGGCAACCCTCGCTCTTGATCCAGGGATCGTCGCCGACGTGTATGAGCAGTCGGTGCAGTGGGTGGATCAGGTCTTGATGACGTGATCGGTGCCGGGTGGGCTGGGAGTGCGACGAGCTGCACATCAAGCCGAGAGAGGGGCGCGTGGTCTCCTGCTGGCCGGTGTCAGATGACTGGTCCCGTTTTTGCGAGGCGCCCGCAAGACGGACCGGCGCATGGATTGATTGGATGTAAGAGAGCCGGCCGAGAGGAGAGCCCATGGCCGTGACTTTCACCGACGAGGGAATTCGGCAGAACGTCTGGGATGAGATCTCCCACGACGTGCGGATCGATTCCAGTGACATCACGGTAACCGTCACCAACGGCGTTGTGTACCTCAGCGGTGCCGTCCCCACCTACTCCCAGAAGATCACTGCCGCCGAGGATGCCCGCCGCATCAAGGGGGTGGTGGACGTGGTCAACAACCTCACCGTCCGCCTGCCCCGGGTCTGGACCGATGCAGAAATCCGGGATACTGTTCGGCGCAATCTGGATCGGGACGTCCGGATCAGCAACCCGGCGGACATCAGTGTGGTGGTGAGTGGGGGGGTCGTGACCCTGAGCGGGACAGTGCCGAGCTACAGTCAGAAGAGCGCAGCCTCCGACGATGCCTGGGCTGCCCCGGGCGTCGTGGATGTGATCAATGATATTGCGGTCGTTCCACCAACTGCCCGGACGGATGCGGAGATCGAGGCGGATGTCCGCCGCGTGCTCGATCAGGATCCGGATATCAACGCTGCGCGCATTCGCGTCAGCGTCGTAAACGGCATTGTCCATCTGCGGGGCAGTGTGCCGACCTACTATCAGATCGACCAGGCCTCGGATGATGCCTGGAGCGTGCCCGGCGTCAAAGGGGTCGTCAACGAGCTCACCGTGAGCTAGCGCCTCAACGCCTGTCTCTCTGCTAACCGGGGAGCGGGGAGCTCGCGCTGGTTCCCTCTCCCCGGTGTTCGTTCAGGCCTGCTGCGGCCATGACCATGGTTGACGAACTGACCGTGTTCCTGCCGCGGTCTTCCTGGCCCTGTTTCTCCTGAGCCTCCACCGGCCGGGAATAGCCTTTCTCCATCATCTCAAGCCGCTCCGTCTCGGGCCTGCCGGACGGGCAGGGGATGTGCGCTGTCCGGTCTATCCAGCGGTCGCGGGCTGGTATGGACGCAGCGGTTCCCTTTCATCGGCACCTCCGCATTGCAGTGATGGTCTCACGATAGGCTGACCGACCTCTGCCCGGTCCCGGCTGCCTGCTACCTGCTACCTGCTCTTGACGTCGTTCCGGTCTCCTCGACGGGCGTCAGATCTGGCAGGTCTGCGAGCGGAGATCTGCCTGCCCCGGCGTAAGGGAACGGCCGGCCAGCGACAGCGTGTCCCGGTCTGTAGTAGGCTGTGACCGTCACGACCGGATGGAGGTGAACGAGGAAGTGAGGGTGGGGAAAGAAGGCCGGATGACTCGTCGTTGCTTGCTGGGCAGGGCTGGCGCACTAGCATCTGCTATATCCTCCATGGTCACAGCGTGTCAGCTGGTACATCCGTCGGCAACGACAGCCGGAGAGCGCACAGGCCAGCAGAAACCCACTGCTGCGTCGCAAAGCGGACAGCTCTGGCCTCCTGGGCCGTCCGCGCACCTGCCCGCTGGCGATCACGCACCCTCGGCAGGGGCAGTGCGACCGTCTCCTGACCATGCGGTCAGCACCACGGTAACGCTGTCTCGCTCATCCAATCAACCGAACACCGGTCAACTCAACTACCTGCGTGCGGTCGGTTCCCGGATCCTCGATGCGTCCGGCCGTGCGGTGCTTCTCACCGGCTTGAACTGGTTCGGCATGGAGACTGATACCCTGGCGCCGCACGGCCTCTGGGCGCGGAACTACGGCGACCTCCTCGACCAGATCGTCGAGCTGGGTTACAACTGCCTGCGCCTCCCCTTTTCCAGTGCCCTCTTCGACCCGGGGCGGCAGCCGAACGGAATCGATTACACCAGGAATCCCGATTTGAAGGGGCTTAATGGCCTGGAGATCCTGGATACAATCATCGTTGCAGCCGGTCGGCGCGGTTTGAAGATTATCCTTGACCAGCATCGGCCGGATACTACCCATCAATCTCCGCTCTGGTACACCGATCACCTCTCGACCGAGACCTGGATTGCGCAATGGCAGGCGCTCGCCCGTCGTTATCTCGGGAACGACGCAGTCATCGGGGCTGACCTCCACAACGAGCCGTCCGGTCCTGCGACCTGGGGAACGGGGGATCCACAGACAGACTGGGCCAGCGCTGCCGAGGAGTGTGGGAACGCGATCCTGGACGTCAATCCAAACTGGCTTATTCTCGTCGAGGGGATCGAGAAGATCGTCGATCGTGACGGTCGTCCGCTGGACTGGACCTGGCAGGGCGGCGAGCTGATGGGAGTGCGGCAAAGGCCAGTGCACCTCCGGGTTCCGGACCGTATTGTCTACAGTCCGCATGACTACGGGCCGTCGGTGTATAACCAGCGCTGGTTCACCGACCCGGCCTTCCCCGATAACCTGCCATCGTTTTGGGACCAGCACTGGGGCTACATCGCGCAGGATGGCATCGCCCCGGTGCTGGTTGGCGAGTTCGGAGGACCACTTGGGCGCGATCAGACGGAAGATCGCTGGCAGGAAACACTGGTGAGCTACCTCAGGTCACACCATCTCAGCTACACCTACTGGTGCTTGAATCCGAACTCGGCCGATACAGGTGGCCTGCTCGAGGATGACTGGAAGACGGTCAATCGAGCGAAGCAGGATCTGCTGAAAAGGCATCAGGGCGAACTACTCACGAACGCGGCGCCCGAGGTCGTCCACGGAGAGGCCGTTCCTCCCGTGGCTTGAGATAGCGCGATCGAGCCCCTGGAATGAAGAGAAGGCTGCAGCATGACCCGTGGGTCATGCTGCAGCCTTCTCTCTACGGCGAGTGGTGTATCCGGTACCCCTGCCCGGACTCGAACCGGGGCACGCGGTTTAGGAAACCGCCGCTCTATCCGCCTGAGCTACAGGGGCCCACAACACGCTTAACATTCTACTCCATCCGGCGCGTCCCGTCAGCCGGGGCAGGCAGCGTGCTCCTGCCCGCCCCGGCGCCGCTCACACGCTCAAGCGGAGTGGCTTGCCGCGACCGGGTACCCCTCCTCATCGAGCACTGCACTGATCCTCTCCAGGGCGATGCGCCCGGGATCGTAGTCCAGGTATACCTTCTTGGTCGGGATATCCACCCGGACGGACGTCACCCCTTCCAGGGACTGCAGCGCACGCGTAATCGTGCGCTCGCAGTGCTCGCAGGAAACATCGGGAACATCAAGAACGATCTTTGCCATGTGCCTGTATACCTCCTCGGTGTACTCTGCTGGCGGCCCTATTCGGGCGGTGCCCGGACGATCACGGTACCGGTCATGCCCGCTGCGGCGTGCCCTGGCACAGTGCACATCAGGCGGTATGTGCCCGGCGCCGAGATGGTGAAAGGCATTGATCGGACCGTCTGACCGGGGCGTGCACTGACGTGCGCGTTGGGAACACCCTCGACGACCAAATCATGGAGCGTCGTGCCGTGATTGACCAGGGTGAGTCGGATGGCGCGGCCTGCGGGAACGATCAGGTTGTTCGGGCTGAAGGCGAAATCACTGGCGGTCACGGTAAGCGATGTCACTGCCGCATCTGCCCGTCGGTTGAGCCACAGTGCTGCGAGCCCAATCGCCAGCGCGATCAGGCCGATGGCCGCGAGGTAGGCCCAGCCTGCGAGCCGGAGGCGCAGCGGCGGATGCCTGATCTCCTCGACATCGCGCGGGCGCTGGAAGCCGCGCAAGCGGAGCGAGTTCGTGACGACACTCACGCTCGACATTGCCATTGCCCCGGCGGCAAGGACCGGGCTCAGGAGAACGCCCAGGAGAGGATAGAGCGCTCCTGCGGCCACTGGCAGAAGAATAATGTTGTAGATAAAGGCCCAGAACAGATTCTGACGGATCACGCTCATTGTCCGCCGTGCCAGCGTGATCGCGGTCACGACGCCGCGCACATCATCCCCGACCAGGGTAACGTCCGAAGCCTCGACGGCCACATCTGTTCCGGAGCCAATGGCGATGCCGACATCGGCCTGGGCGAGGGCCGGCGCGTCATTGATCCCGTCGCCGACCATGGCCACCACTCGACCCGCGGCCTGGAGCCGGCGAACCTGTTCGGCCTTCTGATCTGGCTTGACCTCGGCCAGGATCTGTCGGATGCCGATATCCCGACCGATCGCCTCGGCGGTCTCTCGGCGATCGCCCGTCAGCATCCAGATGTCCAGCCCGAGTGCCGAGAGCTCCGCGACCGCTGCCGCCGCACCGGGCTTGGGCGGATCAGCGACAGCGATCACGCCCGCGAGCTGTCCATCCAGCGCGACGAAGACCGGGGTCTGTCCGCGCCCAGCGAGCGCCCGTGCTGGTGGGAGGAGCGGCTCGACCGGGATGCCGTGCTCGGTGAGCAGGTCCGCGTTGCCCGCGATCACCTGCCGACCGGCAACTGTGGCGATGATTCCCCCGCCCGGCACGGCCGTGAATCGGTCCGGCTCCTGATGGTCCAGGCCGCGCGCTGCGGCGTGCTCCACGATCGCCCCCCCAATCGGATGCTCGGAGCCGCGCTCGCCAGCCGCTGCGTAGGCAAGGATATCGTGCTCGGCAAAGCCCGGGGCTGGGATCACCTCGGTGACCGTCGGTCGTCCGAGGGTCAGGGTGCCGGTCTTGTCAAAGATAACCGTGTCCACACGGTGCGCTTTCTCCAGGGCCTCTCCACCGCGAATCAGAACGCCCAGCTCGGCGCCCCGGCCAGTGCCCACCATGATCGCAGTCGGCGTCGCCAGCCCCAAGGCGCACGGGCAGGCCACGACCAGCACCGCGATCGCCGCCGTCAGCGCCATGGTGAGGCGCGGCGGTGGCCCGATGACCATCCAGGTCGCGAACGTGAGGACGGCCAGCACCAGAACCGCCGGGACGAAGTAGCCGGCGACGGTGTCCGCGACTCGCTGAACCGGTGCCTTCGAGCCCTGGGCTTCCTCGACCAGTCGGACAATCTGGGCCAGGGCGGTATCCCGCCCCACACGCGTTGCCCGGAAGGTGAAACTGCCCGAGCGGTTGAGCGTCCCGCCGATCACCGTGTCCCCGGGGCGTTTCACAACCGGCATGCTCTCGCCCGTGAGCATCGACTCGTCGATTGTCGATTCACCCTCGACCACGACGCCATCGACCGGAATGCGATCGCCGGGCCGAACGCGCAAGAGATCACCGACCTCGACGCGCTCGACCGGCACGGCGGTCTCTGTACTCCCGTCAATACGGCGGGCCGTCGCCGGCGCCAGGGTCATCAGGCGACGGATTGCCGCCGATGTCTGACCGCGCGCCCGGGCCTCGAGCCATCGGCCGAGCAGGACCAGGGCGATGATAATCACGGATGAATCAACGTAGGTCGCTGGTGTCAGACCGGCGTCGTGGATGGCTCCCGGGAAGAAGGTCACGAATGCGCTGTACAGGTAGGCCGCCGACGTGCCCACGGCGACCAGGGTATTCATGTTCGCCGCGCCGTGGCGGGCGGCGGCCCAGGCGCCGCGGTAGAACTGCCAGCCAGCCCACAGCTGGACCGGCGTCGCGAGGAGGAGCATGGGCAGGAAAAGCGCCTCGTGGTCCACTGGGACGGGGGCGAACATCATCACCACGATCACCAGGCCGATCCCGAGGCTGACGATGAACTTGCGCTTCAGCGCGCTCGCCTCGCGCCGCCGCCGGGCCTCGCCGTCATCGGCGTTCGCGGCCCGGGCATCTTCCATCTCACCAGGGATTTCATACCCAGCCGCCGCGACGGCACGGCGGAAATCCTCTGGACGAGCAAGCTGCGGGATGAACCGGACAGTTGCGGTCTCTGTCGCCAGGTTGACCGCGACCGATTCCACCCCCGGTACCCGTTGGAGCGCCCGCTCGACCCGGCGGACACAGCTTGCGCAGGTCATGCCGCGAACGGGGAAGCGGGCCTCCTCAACCGGTATGCGGTACCCGGCTGCCGCGATCGCGGCGGCTAGATCGGAGAGGCCGGCCTGTGCGGGATCGAAGCGGACGCGTGCCGTTTCGTTGGCCAGGTTCACGGTCACTGCCTGAACGCCCGGGATGCGCGAGAGGGCGCGCTCCACGCGGCGGACACAGCTCGCGCAGGTCATGCCCTCCACGGGAAGCGTCAGCTCACTACTGGAATCACCACGACGGTGGGGCGTCATCGGTGCTTGCCTCATTGCGCAGTCAGGCCGAACAGGTCTTCGAGCTCGCGCAGAACCTGCTCCTCTCGACCATTCTTGATGCCGTCCGGCACGCAGATGGCCAGATGGCGGCGCAGAAGGGTCTGGTCAAGACGATCGAGAGCGCCCTTGACTGCGCGCGTCTGTCGAAGGATATCGACGCAGTAGGCATCTTCCTCGACCATCTTCCGGATGCCCCGCAGGTGTCCTTCGATGGTGGCCAGGCGGCGCAGGACATCGGATTTATCTGCTTGCATGGCTCTCCTTTCCCTCCCCAGGTGGGAGGGGGTATCTCAACGATAGCATGCCCTGAGCGACTCCGTCAAGACCCCGAGAGTTAATGCTCCGGGCAGTAGGGGCCGCGCCGCTAGCCGGGGAGGTGCCGAAACCGACGTCCCCGCCGGACCATCTGTCCGAGGGCGCGCCGAAGCTCGTCCTCGGATGTCACGCGGATCTGCTCGACAAGGCAGCCGGCCGCGCGCAGCGTGGCCTCGGCCTCGTCCATTCCCGCGGCGTCGGTCCCGACGATGGTCACGCGGCTTGCCCGGCGCGCTTCCTCGATGCTGAAGCCGATGACCGGCTGGAAATGCTCTACGTACTCAGCTGTCGCCTGCAGCATCCAGCGAGTCGACCAGACGATCGCACCGGGGGTCTGGGTGGGCGAGTAGATGAGGAGATAATGGTAGATCGGGTGTGTCACCGACCCATCGGATGATCCATCGATAGGACGCGGGTGCTTTTTCAACGCCTTCAGGGCCTGAACGGCCGGCAGTACCGTCGAATCCCGTCGGTACCACGCGCGCGGGTCATCGGGCTCGGCATCGCCCGCGGCGAGGGCATCGAACGCCGTGTTGAACAGGTACGGCGGTACATCCCCGTCCATGATCAGGCGCGCGATCTCGACCGAGCGCAGGCTGTGTGTCATGTCGTCCACGGCCGGAAAATCAGGGTCGTCCTGGTTCCCCGGGACGAGGCCGGTCGCCGCGCAGATTAAAGGGTGAGACGTGCCGAGATGCTCACGGATAATGGCGTCGTACCACTCGAAGAGGTAGAACCCACGGTGGTCCTGGGAGCCCGGCGGGCACTGGTACGGGCGCGCGCTGGGCCAGCGCGTCGGTCCTCCCTTTCCCCAGTTTAGTGGACGGTTGCCCGCCGGGTTGTGGATGCAGACACCGAGGTGATCGACCAGAGAGGGCGCGGCCTGCTGCGCCACGATATCGAGGAGCTGTCCCAGGAAGGTAAGGTCCCAGTACTGCCCGCCAGGCGCGAGTGGGCTGACCAATGGGAGAAGGCCGGCCTCGGCCGTCGTTTCGAGCACCGGCAGGAGAAGCTCAGCGAAGCGTGACGGGAGCCCCGGTGCTGCCCAGTCCTCGAAGCGCCAGCTGGTCACGCGGTTCGGTTCGCTGTACACGTAAAGGTAGTAGGCTCCCCAGTCAGCGTATCGGCGGCACAGGGCCAGAAATGACGACCGATCAATCGGTTGGATCGGATGGATATCCAGGTGAATGATGGGCTCGATCCGCGCTGCGATCAGGGCGCGCACGACGTGCTCGGGCACCGGCGCCTCCAGGGTTGAGGTGAGGACAAGCCAGCTCGCGCCCAGCTCGGCGAGCTCGGCGATCCAGAAGTCGAGCGTCGGCGGATCGTAATGGTGCGTATCGGCGTAGTAACGGAAGCCGATCCCCGTATCGCCCTGAGGACGTGGAAACTGATCGAGTCTCACCGTGAGATAACACCCTTGAGTACATCACCCTGGCGATCGAGCGTGAGCCGGGCGATCCGGGTGAGTGTGACACCGTCGATGGTCGGAAGGTCTTTCCGGGCAGTAATCGTCACCACCGCCTGGAGATTGCCATTCGCCGCACAGCCGACGTGCGCCTGATTCCGGCACAGTCCATCGCATGGATAGCGCCGCAGAACCCGGATCTTTCCGTCCACCACGGTTGGATAGAAGTCGGCCATGCACTCTAGGGCCGTCTTCAGCGCCTCCGGCTCCACCAGTCGAAGCGGGTCGGCGGGTTCGCGCTGATTGCACAGGCAGGGTGGTAATGGCCCAACCTGGTCTCCGTCGCACGCGAGGCTGTTGCGAGCAAAAGCGCGCCCGAGCGGGTCACCCAGGACAATAAACTCGAGGAGCGTCTTCTGGTCGTCACCGTCAAGGTATCCCTGGGCCTCGCTGACGAGATGAACGTAGTCCCTGCGAGCGTGCTGGAGGGCCGCACCGACTGCGTCCCCGCGGCTCAGATGGAGCCAGAAGTAGCGGGCCAGCAGGTCGGCTCCAACCAGAGGGCGGTCTACCGTCCCGTAGCACGTCCCTGTCGCGCCTACGACTGCAACTGCCCCCTCGTGCAGGAAACGCAGCACGAGGTTATTGCTTGGAGATCGCCCAATCACGTTGGCCGCGTAGCCGGCCAGTGTCAGGACAATCGGCGCATTCGCATCGGCGATCGACAGGAGGTCGGCCGTCAGGGCAACCGGCAGGTCATCCCGACCGGCAGCGCCGGGCGCGGGTTCTCCGTACCAGGTATCCGTCACCGGGCTTCCCAGGAGGTTGAAGTACAGCAGGCGTCGTCCGGTGATCCAGCGCGCGTCAAAGGCGCTCGCGCGCGCCGGGGGGCTTGCGCGCCGGAGCAGGCCGGTGCCGAGCGGAGCCGCGGCTTCGTCCAAAGCCGCGAGGACTGACTGGGCACCGTACCCCAGGGATCGTGGATGGGGAAGCCCCAGACCAAGAGAACTCAGCGCGGCACGGAGCAGGCCAGGGCCGCTGGCCGCTGGGAGCGCGATGCGCCGGCTCTCGACCATCGTATCAATCTGCCGGAAGATCAGACCAGGATTGGCAGCCGCTCCTGCGGGGAGACGGCCGGTCGGCAGTGAGGGTGTGAACACGGAGTCTCCCGCGAGAACCCCATAGGGGGCATCAGTAAGGATCTCACCATCGTCATCATCGGCCGGGTCGGGAACACGGAAGAAGGGAACGATCTCGTCACCGCCGAGAATCAAGAGCGCATCGATTGGCTGGCCGTGGTCGGTCAGGTATTGGAGCACCTCATCGATCGCCGCCTTGATCGAGTGCGGATCCGATGGAGCGACCGGCCGCGCCCCGAGGCGTGCCATACTTCGGGCGTCATCAACAAAAACTGGAATCAGACCCGTCTGATGGGCGGCAAGCTCCCGCTGAGCGGTTTCCAGACGACGCTCCAGCCGTTCCCATGCATCGGTCCCGTAGCGCTCGATCCAGGGGGTGCGACAGGTTACTACCAGAAGGCCGTGCGCAAGGCGCGGGCTCTCTGCCTCAATCGCCGATACGGCCCCCGGCTCTGAATCGATGTTCTTCTCCTCATCGTCCTCAGGGACGGATCGACTGTCGAGGATAATCGGCCCCGAGGCACCCTGCTGATTTTCGAACTCCGGCGGAATCCACTCGACATCCGGACTGTCGGGCGGCGTGGTCGGGAGTACGGCCAGTGCCTCGGCGAGACGTGCTGGCGGCTCGACCAGGCTGGCCGGCAGGTCCACCGGGAGCGCCCGGGCCAGAATCGGACAGGCAAAGCTGGTGCCCTGAAAGAGCGGCTCGGCGATCATCCCACTCGGGTCCTCGACCATCGCCCGGTGCAGTAGCTCGACCCCCTGCGCCTCGCGCGCCCGGTCAGCGGCCATGATCTGCCCGAGGATCAGGCGCGGCTTGAGGAGGCGCGGGGAGCGAGCCAGAAGTTGCCGGCAGGATGCTTCTGCACGATCGTACCGGCCGGCCCGCCAGAGCGCTTCTACGTAGGCCAGGAGAAGAAGAAGATCACCCGGGCGGTCCAGCAGGAGGCGGTTCGCTCGCGCGAGTGCATCATCCAGATCGCCGTGGCGGAGGAGCCAGCGCGCGACCGCCACCGGCGGGGACGGATCGGGCTGTCTCCGGTGCACAGCTCCCTCGGCATACAGGCGCGCCAGGCTCTCGCGCACCTGCGTGTTGCCCGGCTGGAGTTCGTAGGCCTGCTCGAAGGAGCGAAGGGCCTCCTGGAGCTGTCCCAGTCCGCTGTGGGCTACGCCGTCGCCGGTCAGCGCTGCGACGTTCTCGGGATCTGCCGCCAGAACGACGTCGAAAGCCCGACACGCCTCCTCGAGACGGCCCAGCTCCAGACAGCTCTGGCCAAGGAGGAGGTGGGTTCTCAGATCCGATGGGAACAGGCGGCGAATGTGGGTGCAGAGCTCAAACGCGTACGATGCCGCGCCGAGGCGGATGGCCACATCGGCGCGGCGATGGACATCGTGAAGATTCACTGCATCGCTGCATCCTTGCTCTCGTGCGGGTCCAACACTAGCGACGGGGAGTGATGTGTGTCAAGCGAGAGATGTGTTAACGCACGAGATAGCGGGCGGGCACCCATCCTACGTTCCCACGAGGGTCGCGGACCTGAATCCAGTGCTCGCCGTCAGAGTCTGCCTCGCCGCCGACTGGAACCATAGGGGTGCCGTCACGCCAGGCGATCCAGCGGTCACCCAGGTGTGGAGTGCGCCGCAGGAAGACGCCGTCACCGCCTGTATTGCCGACCCGGTAGGTCGGGGCCGGTGTTGGCGTGGAAGGTGTTGGTGTGGGTGGCGGTGCCGTGGGGGTTGGCGTCACTGGTCCGGGGGTTCTTGTGACCGTGCCGGTTGGTGATGGGCGGTACGGGACGCCGGCCAGCGGAGGAACGGGGGTAGGGGCGGTAAAAGATGGTTCCGCAGCATCCCTGAAGCCGGGCTGGGCCGACGGGAGCGCGGTCGCGGCCAGAAAGGATGGTGGGTGGACTGGCTCGAAAATCCAGGTATTGCCGAAAAATAAGATCGCGGTCACCGTGACGAGAAGAAGAAGCGCGATGAGGAAGGCTGATGCGTGCCCGGGATCGTCGCGCGAGCTGAATGGATCCGGGAATCGACTGACGCCAGTGTCCACGCTCGTTCTCCCATCGCTGCTCGCGCGGCTTCGCGGCGATCACCTGGAGGAAATGCAAAAACCATGCCGATAGAGGGGTGCCCTGCCGCGACCAGGCGACTGCACCGACCGATGGTCGATCTGTCGGCGAATGCACCGGAGGGATCAAACGAGAGGGTAAGGCGGAGTCAGGGGATCGAATACCCCCCATTCTGTATTAGGTGTCATCTGTCTCGGGATTGCTCCCGGTGGCCCGTCGGCCACTGCTTGCCTTACGCAATTGCACCCGCCAGCGTTTGCCTGCGCGGCGACGTTACCGTCGGCCGCCCTGGGGTCTTACTCCCAGCTTTCACCCATCACCCGCGACACGCCGCATGACGTGTCCGTTGGCTGGTCTCCTCTCTGTTGCACTTGGCCTCGCGGTAGCCTTACGACTGCCGCGGCCCACCTTGCTGTTTCGGTGGGTAGGCGTACTCCGACGCTGTACGCGTCGGAAGGGTGTGGGGAAGTTCCTCAAGCGCCACCCGTTCGATTCGGTGGCACCTGCGACACCTGGATCCCCTGACTCCGGGGTTCCCCAGGCGTATCAGGACGATGCGCACCGGGGACCGGTGCCGAAGGGGAGATTTGAACTCCCACGGGCGAGTGCCCACTACGCCCTGAACGTAGCGCGTCTGCCAGTTCCGCCACTTCGGCCCGCTGGATGGTCCACGGGGTGGGCGAGACAGGATTCGAACCTGTGACCTCGCGGATGTGAACCGCGCGCTCTAACCGGCTGAGCCACTCGCCCGATCGACCGGGTTTTCATGATAGCACGGCGGCGGGAGATGACGCAAGGCACGTTCCGGCAGTATCCATCAGGTCCGTGCGGATAGATCGCGACCTGCGTCGGCGGAGAATCGCTGGTTCGGCCACGGCTCCAATCGGCCGGTGCGGGAGAAGGGAAAAGCGTCCGATCCAGGGGGAAAGAGCAGAGAAGGGCTTCCCGCCGGAATCCACCGCGCCCGGGACCCAATCTTCGGGAGTGAGTGACCTTGGCGAGCACCCTGGTGGGAGATCAGCCGATTCGATCGAGCACGACTGCGGGATACGGCACTGGCTCGCTTGACCAGCGGTAAGCAGCCAGCAGCCGCTCGCGCGCAACAGCGACCTGCGCTGGATCGGCCAGATGCAGAGTAAAGAGGGGATCGCCTGTATCCACCCGGTCCCCAACCTTGTGGTGGAAAACGACGCCGATTCGGTGGTCGACCGGGTCGCCTTTCCGCTCGCGACCTGCCCCGAGCGCCGTCACGGTCATACCAACCTGACGAGCGTCCAGCTCGGCGATGAAACCATTCCGGTCCGATCGGACGACTTCCTGGACCGGCGCGGTCGGCAAACGGTCGGGCTCGTCAAGGACGCGCTCATCCCCGCCCTGGGCCCGAATCATGGCACCCAGGCGCTCTAGCGCGCGCCCACTGAACAGTGCATCGCGCGCCGCCTGCTCTGCCTCCGCAACACTGCGGGCGCGACCGGCAAGCTGGAGCATCTCGCCCGCGAGGGTGATGGCAAGGTCCCGTAGATCGGCAGGTCCCCCACCCCGGAGGGTCTCGATCGCCTCCCGCACTTCGACGGCATTCCCCACGGCCCAGCCGAGTGGCTGATCCATTGCCGAGATGATCGCGACCACCCGTCGGCCGCATTCCGTTCCGATATCAACGAGCAGCTGTGCGAGCTCGCGCGCACGGGCGAGGGTTGGCATGAACGCGCCGTGTCCTGCCTTCACATCAAGGACGAAGGCTGGTGCTCCCCCGGCGAGCTTCTTGCTCAGGATCGAGCTGACGATAAGCGGCAGGGAGTCCACCGTCGCCGTGACGTCGCGCAGGGCGTACAGCTTGCCGTCGGCAGGCGCCAGATCAGCCGTCTGGCTTGCGATCACCAGCCCGACTTCGCGCGCCTGGGCGAGGATGCGATCGACCCCAAGGTCGACGCGCAGACCGGGGATCGCCTCTAGCTTGTCGAGTGTTCCCCCGGTGAATCCGAGCCCGCGTCCGGACATCTTCGGGACGATCACTCCGGCAGCCGCGGCGATCGGTGTTGCCACGAGGGTTGTTTTGTCTCCCACCCCGCCGGAGCTGTGTTTATCCACCGCACTGCTAGCCAGATCGCCGAGGTCGAGCACGCGGCCGGATTCTGCCATAGCGCGGGTGAGAGCGGCGGTTTCAGAGCGATCGAGGCCGCGCAGGTAGGCTGCCATCAGCCAGGCTGATAGCTGGTAGTCTGGGATCTCTCCGCTGACGCATCCCCGAATGAGCCAGGCAATTTCCGCGGGTGAATGCGCGTGCCCGTCCCGCTTGGCTGCGATAATATCAACTGCACGCATCAGCTTCCCTTTTCAGCGCCTGCGGCCCGGTCTCCACACGGCCGGCGCGGCGGGAGGTGTCCGGGCGTTAGTGGTTGTTACAGGTCGACCTCCAGAGCCAGGTCAAGTGCCCGGACCGAATGGGTCAGGGCGCCAACCGAGATCACATCCACACCGGTCTCGGCAACGGCTCGGACTGTTTGCAGGTTTATTCCTCCCGACGCCTCGGTCAGCGCGCGTCCGCCGATGAGACGAACGGCCTCGGCGAGCATCTCAACAGGCATGTTGTCCAGCAGGATAGCATCCGGTTCGCCCTCCAGGGCTGCGCGAACCTCCTCGAGGGTTGCCGCTTCGACTTCGATGACCACGGTATGGGGAAGGCGCCGTCGCAGATCGCGAAGTGCCGCGGCCACATCCATGCCGCGCAGGCGGAGCGCCGCCAGATGATTGTCTTTCACCAGGACCGCATCGCTGAGCGAGAAGCGATGATTCTGCCCACCGCCCACGCGCACGGCATACTTCTCCAGGAGACGAAGCCCCGGCGTGGTCTTGCGCGTATCAACAATCCGGGCGCGTGTGCCTGCGACAGCTCGAACGTACTGCTGGGTGGTTGTGGCGATTCCGCTCAGATGCTGGAGAAAGTTCAGTGCCACGCGCTCGCCGCGGAGGAGGCCGCGGAGTGGGCCGCTCAGCCGGGCGACGACCTGTCCGGGCTCGATCGGTGATCCATCATGACAGATCGGGTCAAACTGGATTGCGGGATCGATGCGTGCGAATACAGCACGTGCGACCGGCAGGCCCGCCAGCACGCCCTCCGCCCGCGCTTCGATCCGCGCAATGCCCTCTTGATTGGGCGGAATCAGGCTGTCAGTCGTGATATCGCCCCAGGGAACGTCCTCGGCGATCGCCTGGGCAACGATGCGGTCAACCGTGTCCGCAGGAAGCGTTGGCGGGAGGTCCATAGGGAACTCCGTGAGTGAGTCTGGAATACAGGTTGATGTGTCGCCGCCACTCCGGCCGCGTGCGGGGGAAGTCGGACCGATAGTGCGCCCCACGGCTCTCCTCACGCAGGAGGGCGGCGACCGCAATCAGCCGGGCGAGCAGCGTCAGATTGTCGAGCTCGTACTGCGCCCGGCTTGTCGGGCGCGGCGCACTGGCCATCCATGCGCTGGTGATCTGCTCGAGGCGGCGAAGCCCATCTGCCTGCCGAACGAGCCCAATCAGCGACCAGGCAAGGTCGCGGAGTGTGTCCACCGAGCGGGGAGGCGCCGTCGCGGACTCCGGGGGCGGAACCTCAACTGAAAGATCGGGCAGGGTTACCTCGTCTTCCGCCGCATCCGCGACTGGATCGGCCGGCTGCTCACGCGGGTCCTCGAAGATGTACCGAATGACCCGGCTGGCAAAGACGATCGTCTCGAGCAGAGAGTTGCTGGCCAGGCGGTTGGCCCCGTGGACGCCCGTGCAGGCACATTCCCCGCAGGCAAAGAGGCCGGGAATGGATGTTTCACCCCAGGTGCTTGTGCGGATACCGCCCATCAGGTAGTGAGCGGCTGGTGCCACTGGGATCGGATCGCGCCCAATATCGATGCCGTACTCCGCGCAGACACGGGCGATCGTCGGAAAGCGCTTGCGCGCCCGCTCAGAGCCGAGCCCGGACGCGTCGAGGTAGACGTGGGAAGACCCACTCGCGCGCATCTCGGATGCGATTGCCCGCGCGACGACATCACGGGGTGCAAGTTCCAGTCGCTCATCGTACCGCGCCATGAACCGCTCGCCCGCCTCGTTAATGAGCACCGCCCCTTCCCCGCGGACTGCCTCGGAAATAAGGAAGCGCGGCGCGCCAGGGATAGCCAGGGCTGTCGGGTGGAACTGAATGAACTCGATGTCGGTAATCCGAGCGCCCACTCGAAAGGCGAGGGCGATGCCGTCGCCAGTGGCTACAGTTGGGTTGGTGGTGTGAGAGAAAAGCTGGCCGGCCCCTCCGGTCGCCAGGATGACCACCGGTGCCTCGAATTGGTGTTCTATACCACTCGTCTCGTCCAGGGCGGTCAGGCCAGTGACCCGGCCATTTTCCGCGACCAGACCATTCACGAAGTGATTTTCACGGATCGTCACTCCCGGGGCGCAGCGCACCCGGGCTACGACCGTGCGCTCGATGTTCGCGCCAGTCGCGTCGCCACCCGCATGGAGGATGCGCGGGGCACTATGGGCGCCCTCTCGACCAAAAGCAAGTCCTCCGTTGGTCCGGTCGAATGGGACACCAAGGTTGATCAGCTCACGTACGCGTGCCGGGCCTTCCTCGACCAGGATGCGCACCGCAGATGGATCGCAGAGGCCCGCGCCTGCAGCGATCGTATCGCGGTAGTGCAGGGCCGGCGAGTCGCTCGCGGCGAGAGCCGCGGCGATCCCCCCCTGGGCATAGGCAGTATTGCAGTCCTCAAGCCGCTCCTTGGTCAGGAGAAGGATGCGGGCCCCGCGCTGGGATGCGAGAAGCGTTGCGTAAAGACCAGCCAGCCCGCTTCCCACCACGATGAGGTCGTAGCGCGTCACGGTGCAACCGCCAGCATTCGATCCACCGCCGTGCGAGCGCGTTCGAGAATCTCTGGAGGCACGATCACCTCCGGCGCCATATCCCGAAGGCAGTCCCGGAGCTTCGGCAAGGTGATCATCTTCATGAACTGGCACACGGCCCCCTCATCGGCCGCTACGAACTGCTTCTCCGGCATTTCCTTACGCAGACGGTGGAGGAGGCCAGTCTCGGTGGCGATGATGAACGTTCCCCGATTGGACTGGCGGGCGTGGCGGAGCATCCCCTCTGTCGAGAGGACGTGGGTATGCGCATCGGGACGTGAGCAGGCACTCTGTTCCCAGAGATAGCGGCTCGCGCACCCGCACTCAGGATGCACGAGGAGATCCGAATCGGGATAACGCGCGCGAATCGCCTCGATCCGCTCCGGACGGATGCCCGCGTGCACGTGACACTCTCCCATCCAGATGTGCATGCGTCGGCCGGTCACCCGTTCAAGATAAGAACCGAGGAATACATCCGGCAGGAAAAGAATCTCGCGGTCCTCTGGAATAGAGCGGATCACGGCTTCCGCATTTCCCGAGGTCACACAGATATCTGACTCTGCCTTTACCTCGGCGGTGGTATTGACGTAGCTCACCACCACTGCGCCCGGATGCTCCTTCTTCCAGGCGCGGAGTTGTTCGACGGTAATCGAGTCGGCAAGCGAACAGCCGGCGCGTGTATCGGGGATGAGAACCGTTCGCTCGGGGTTCAGGATCTTCGCCGTCTCGGCCATGAAGTAGACGCCGCACATGACGATCACCGGCGCATCCGTTCGGGCCGCGGCCCGCGCTAGCCCGAGCGAGTCGCCGACGAAGTCGGCGAGATCCTGGATCGGGCCGATCTGGTAGTTGTGGGCGAGAATAACCGCGTGCCGCTCATCGCGCAGGCGGCGGATCTCGGCGATCAGGGCCTCCGTCGCCTCTCCCGCCACGACCGGATTGGGTGCCGACACCATATCACTCCTCCACCGCGTCCATGGCTCTGGACGCGCCATTTACTGCCGGGGATACCCTGTCGGATGGCTGTCAGAATATACGGCTACCATGGAAGCTCGCGCTCGCGCGTCCCGGTGACCGGGCCCACGAAGCGATACAGGTCGCGGGGGCGTCCTCGGCGACCTGTCGACGCGCGCCCGATATTCTGGAGAACGCCACTCTCGAAGAGGGGACGCATCGCCTTTTTGAAATTGCCTGTTGATAGACGTTCCAGGCTCGGGTCAAGAATCGCCGCATAGACTGCGCGCAGCTGGGGGATCGTGAACTCTGGGTCAAGGAGCTGGAAAGCGACCCACGAATAGCGGAGCTTGCTCCGGATCCGCTGGACGCCGACGCGGATCATCTCGGCGTGATCGAAGGCAAGCACGCGTTCTTCGACGCGGCTGACCGGGCACCATTCCGTTGCCTTCACGTCCGCCCCGGGGCGCAGGATGAGATCATCGCTCCGCACGACCGCGATGTGTGCAATGGAGGCGACGCGACCGCGACTGTCTCGCGTTGGCTCGCCGAATGTGGCGAGCTGGTCCAGGTACCACGTGGCCGCGTCCAGACCGGCTTTCTCCAGCAGGGCCCGCCGGGCCGCCTCAGCAAACGTCTCGGTCGGCCTGACCAGGACACCCGGCAATGCCCACCGTGTCATACCGTCCTCGGATCGCTGGTTGACGAGTAGAACCTGGAACGCCTCCTTCAAGGGGGCTTGCCGCACCGTGAAGACGACGACATCCACCGCCAGGACGGCGTTAGGGATCAGCTCACGTCGGTCTGCTGGAGCGGCAGGTTCGGTTAGCACGGCCGGATCCTTTTGGTTCCACTGTAGCTAAATTATACCACCGGCAGGCAGGCGTCAAGGGGGCTCGGGGTCAGAGCCGCGATCGCCCGACATGGACCGGTCGGACTGCTGGCACGTACCTTGCTCGGCCGCATCAGGTGAGGAGTGTCGCCGTGATCTACTGGGCGCCGGTCTTTCACTTCTATCAGCCCCCCACCCAGCTTCCGGAGGTCGTGGATCGGATTTGCGACGAATGCTATCGACCGCTCACTCGCCTCTTCGACGAGAACCCTGATGCTCGCGCGACATTCAACATCGTCGGGTCGCTGACCGAGCAGCTTCTCTCGCGGCGGGCTGATGACATCCTTACTGGATGGCGGCGGCTTGCCGAACGCGGCCAGATCGAGCTGACCGGGACGGCGATGTACCACGCGATCCTGCCGCTGATTCCCGCAGACGAGATGCGCCGTCAGATCACCCTGAACCAGCGGATGAATCGGCGGGTATTCGGAGAGTTGTTTCGGCCGATCGGTTTCTTTCCGCCGGAGCTGTGCTTCAGTGCGGATGTCACGGTGCCGGTTGTCGAGACTGGTCACCGCTGGCTCCTGGTCAGCGGTGTCGCCTGCCCTGGCGACTGGCCCCTGGATTACGTGCCGACGATCAGCACCGAGGCCGGCGACCTGGCTGTTTTCTTCCGTGATGATCTGCTGAGTAACCGCATTGCCTTCGGTGACCTCGACATTCCGAGCTTCCTGGCCTTCCTTCGCAATCTCCGCGGTCAGCGTGCACGTGTCTATGTCGTGACGGCCATGGACGCGGAGACATTCGGACATCATCTCCGCGGCTGGGAGCAGAAGTTTCTGGAGGGCGTCTTCCGTGCCATTACCAGGGCATCACCCCCGGAGACCGGCGACAGGGATGTGCACAACGGGCCCGAGATTGCCAGCGTGACGGTCAGCCAGCTCCTGGATACCTTTCCACGCCAGCCGCACGCGATGCCGGCAGCCTCGTCATGGAGCACCTCCGGCGAGGAGCTCGCGGCAGGCATCCCCTATCCCCTGTGGAGGCATCCGGATAATCCCCTCCACCAGCTCCAGTGGAGGCTGGCTGATCTGGCGCTCGATCTCGTGCGGCGCGCCGAGGCGGCATGCGACGGCGACGCAAGCCGGCAGTTCGCGCGCGTTGCCCGCGGGCAGATGGACCGTGCTCTTCACAGCTGTCAATTCTGGTGGGCGAGCCGCCGCCCGATGTGGGATCCGACAATGATCCATCGCGGGCTCGCCATTCAGCAAGAGGTTCTGCTGAACGCCGCCCGGGCCGTGATGTCCTCCAGTGTCCCGGCCGCGGCGCGTGTCGAGTGCTCGTACCGGTTCATCGCCGCCCGCGAGCTGGTTGCCCGCATTCTCGATGTGCTGGCACTGGAATGAGGGAGTTCCGCGAGCACATAGGGGCATTGCTATCCGCAGATAGCGGTGGGGGCGCCGCGCTGTGCTGACCGATTGAAGGGCAGGGTGCTTCGATTGGTTAGCTAGACCAGATCAGCAATCCACTGCCGGAGCACGGCGATGTGCTGGGGCAGAGCAACCTCGGGTTCAGCGATCTCGGGATGCCACTTCTTCTCCCATTCCACGACCACGTAGCCCCCGAATCCCCGCATGGCCAGCGCGCGAACGATCTCCCGGCAGGGAACCTCGCCTTCGCCCAGAAGAACCAGATCCCAGCCGCCGTCCGGGCGCCGTCGGGCGTCTTTGATGTGGACATGAACCAGTCGGTTGGCCAGATGAGCCCAGACCTGGGCTACGCTTTCGCCCATGCGGAAGGGGTGGTGACAGTCCCACAGAGCGCCAACTGCCGAGCTGCGGACCTGTTCCAGGACCGCAGCGACCAGTGCGCTCCGGGAGAAGTCGTCGTGCGTTTCGAGCGCGACGGTCACTCCCGCTCGTTCGGCCTCGGTCGCACACGAGCGCAATCCCTCCGCAACCCGCTGGATCGCGCCTGCTTCATCGTCGGGCGAGAAGGTGCCTCCAAAGACACGAACGGTCGGCACCCCGATCTCGTGAGCCAGCCGGATGAACTCGAGAAGGGTCTGGTGATTCCTTTCACGTTCTGCAGGGTCGTTAACTGCCAGCCGAATGGAGGTGCCTAACCCAATCAGGGCTGGCCGACCGTTCCCAAACAGCGTCCGGAGCCGGGATTCGTTGGCGCGCAGGAGGGCCGGTGTGATGATCTCTCCATCCAGAAGCCGGAGTTCCACACCGTCATAGCCGTAGTCGGCCGCCGCCTCCGCGACACGCTCGAGTGTCCACCCGGGGCAACCGAGGGTGCTCATGCCAATCTTCATACCTTCTCTCCTTTTCGAATAGGCCGGCTCTGCCGCATTCGGACGACGCAGAAGAATGCGTGTCAACCGTGACGATTATCCGGACCCGCCGCTGGTCGCCAGGAGAATTGCCGGCTCATTCGGTTGGGCTCACGATAACATAGCGGGCCGCAAACACCACTGCAATCACTCCGACGAGCGCCAGTACCCACAGCTTCTGAATGCCGTTGAGGGTCATGGCCAGTACGCCGCCCACAGCGCAGACGCCATAGATCAGCAGGGCGATGCGCCGTGCAGAGAGACCGCGCGCTACGAGCCGATGCGGCAGATGGGCATCGTCACCGCCGATGAACGGCGAGCGACGGTGCGCGCTCCGCCGAATGATGACCAGTGCCGTGTCGATAATGGGCAGTCCGAGGACGAAGGCGGCGGTGGCAATCTTCGCGCCGCCGATCAGGGCAAGGATAGCGAGGCTGAAGCCCAGGAACATTGATCCACTCGTTCCCATGAAGATGCGGGCCGGATTGAAATTGTAGCGGAGGAAGCCGATGCACGCCCCAGTAAGAGCGAGCGGCAGGACGGCGATCGTATACTGGCCGAGGGCAATTGACCGCGCGAACAGGACGAACCCGGCGATCGCCGCTACCCCCGCGGCCAGGCCGTCCATCGTATCAATGAAGTTCATGGTGTTGATCATGCCAACGATCCAGAACAGGGTAAAGGGTACCGCGATAATCCCGGGAAGGATAATGAGCCCCCCGAACGGATTGGCGATATTCCAGATAACCAGGCCGAAGAGCATCGCCAGTGCCGCAAGCCCGAGCTGACCGATGAGCTGAGGGAAGGGACCCAGGCGGACTGCGTCATCGATGATGGCGATCGGGATCACCAGGGCGATGCCAGCCATCAGGCCGACGATGCGCAGCCATTCATCCGCCGGATGGGGGACCAGGGCAAGGCTGATCCCCGCAGCCAGAAGGAATGCCGCCACGAGCGCATAGCCGCCGGATCGTGGGGTGACGCTCGTCTGGAGTTCGCCCGCCCGCGGGCGATCGACAAGACCGGTCCGACGGCCGAGCCAGCCGGCCACGGGGGTCAGTACGAGGCTGATCAAACATCCGCCCACCAGGGCGATTACCAGCGATAGGATTGTCGTGCCGCTCATGCCTCGCTGCTATCCTCGGGCCGCATCAAGGTGCTCTGGGTCCACCGCAAGAGGTGATGCGCCTGCGGCGACGGCGAACAGCCATGCACGGAGCGCAGTCCCGCCCTGTGTGTAGCACCATTCACGCAGTCGGTCCAGCGCCGCTAGCCAGATGTCGCAATCTGCCTCCCTATACGCGCTCTGGATCACCCACAGGCCCGGCACGCCGGTCGCGTGCACAGTCTCATCAGGGGAGGTGAGTTGTTCGTGGAGCCGCTCTCCCGGCCGCGCACCGATGGTCACCACCTGCGGTTCATCCGCGGACCCAGACACGATGCGGAATACTGCCCGTGCGGTCTCAATGATCGGGATCGGTGCCCCAACGTCCAGCATATATATCCCTTCAAAGACAGACCGCCCGGCCGCGATCAACAGCAGACCGATCGCCTCGCGCATGGTCATCCAGTAACGGTCCATGCGCTCATCGGTGATCCAGAGCGGCCGCCCCGAGCGCGCCTGCCGAGCGAATAGTTCGACCACGCTTCCCTGCGTCCCGAAGACGTTGACAAGCCGGACGACCCGTGCACCGGGACGATTCTGGGAGCTTCCAACGGCCAGCAGGAAGCGCTCTGCCACCCGCTTTGTCGCGCCATAGACGCTCGGCGGATTGACTGCCTTATCTGAGGAAGGAAAAGCGATCACCTCTGCGCCGTGGCGCATCGCGGCCTCATAGACGTTCGCCGTACCCAGTACATTGACCGCGATCACCTGATCCAGGTTGTCCTCCGCCAGCGGGACCTGCTTGTAGGCCGCAAGGTGAAAGATGGTGCTGATGGGTTTGTCTCGGAAGATCTGGTCGAGCTTTTGCCGATCGCGAATGTCGGCGAGAATGTAGCGCACCGGCGGTCCACCAGGGCAGGCACTATCGAGGAGGCGCGCGAGCTGAACGAGCGAAGCCTCGTGGGAATCAAGCAGGAGGAGCTCCTGCACCCCGAGCTCGACGAGCTCGCGGCTGAGTGCTGACCCGAGTGAGCCGCCGGCACCGGTCACAAGGACCCGACGGCCGCGGACCGCGCGCTCGAGCATGCTCCGATCAAACTGGATCTCCGGTCGACGAAGAAGTCCAGACCAATCCTCCGTCATTCACCTGCTCCGATTTTGCCACCTCCCGACCAGATCCTCCAGGTAGCGCTGGGCCTCACGCATGCCCAGTGCCCGCTCGGGATCGCGCTCCAGGGTCTCGGTGACAAAGTACGGGACCTTTCCGACCAGTGGGGCTAGCGCGCTATCGAGATTCTCATCCCCCTCGCAGTAGCGGAGCCCCTCGCCCAGCAGACCGCTGGCGTTGGAGACGTGTACCGTCAGGATCCGGTGAGCAACTGCCTGGATAAAGCCGGGCAAGTCGTCTGGAGCGGGCTCCGTGCGGCAGTAGAGTGCGACTGGCTGTAACCACGGCTCGACGGTTTCGACCGCTGTGTGTCGCCAGTGGAGGTAGAGCGCCGCATGGGATACATCGACTGTCAGAAAAAGCTCGCCGAACGGCGTCGCCGCCTCCAGGAGATCCGCGGGCCCCAGTCCGATAGGAGAGAAGACAAAGCTCTCCTCCCGCATCCGCCCGACTGGTGGAACGTTCTCAATCTGCGGGACCAGGCCGTGATCGCGGCATCGTCGCACGTAGTAGTCCAGGAGTGAGAATGTCCGTTCGATCGCTTCGCGCCGGGCAGCGGGCGAGAGCGATGCTGGTGCGCGCGTTGGCGCAACGAGGTGGACATTCGCAGCGACGGCCCCGATGCGCGCGCCGACGGCGATCACACGGTCCAGCGTTGCTCGGTGGTCGGCGTCATCGCGTGTAAGGTCGAAGTATTCACCGCCGATCGTCCGGATTGGCGCCTCAACAATCCAGGTAAAATCCTCCGGCGTTGCGACAGTTCTGGCCATTTCGACTACGCGGTCAATGTGATCATCAACCAGGTCCTGGGCATCGAGGTATAGTTCGAGACCGTCCGGCCGGGGTGGGGCGAGACGATCAGCGATTTGCGCAGGCGTCGGACGCGCCTTGAGCAGGACCCGCGTCCGGCCAGAAGCTGGTTTCTTCATGGTGTGTGCGCTTCGAAGCGCTGATTGTACCAGATTAGACCATCGCGCAGGTCGATCTGTGCTTCGAAGCCAAGCTCCGCCGCGGCACGTCGGGTATCCGCAACGTAGCTCTCAGCGCCTGGAGTGAGATCAACGATGATCGGGACCGAGATGCCCACAATCTCCCGGATGAGTTCCCCGAGTTCGGCGATAGGGGTTGGCCGTCCGGTCCCGACATTGTACACCGCTATGCGGTCCGGGCGCCGCAGAATCGCCAGCTCGAATGCGCGTATGACATCCCGAACGTCGATGAAGTCCCGCACCTGGCGGGCGCGCACGCGCAAGGGCTGGCCCTCCCGCGCGGCCCGAAGCAAGATGCCGACGACCCCACTGCTCTTGCCCACCGTCTGGCCGGGGCCGTAGACCGAGAACAGGCGGAGAATCGTAGCTGGAAACTGGTAGAGACGGGTGTAGAGATCTGTCCACTGCTCTGCTCCGAGCTTCGACTGGCCGTAGGGATCTACCGGCCCCAGTGGTGCATCCTCCGTGATCGGGCGGACCGACGGGCGGTATACCCGCTGGGTCGACGCGAGCACAACGGCTGCGCCGGTGTAGCGAGCCACCTGAAGGACATTGAGGGTCCCCAGGATGTTCACCCGGGCAAAGTCGAGCGGTTGCTCGAACGAAGCCGAGGCATCAGAGAGGCCGGCCAGGTGCACGATGCAGTCGCAGTCTGCCGCATACCGCGTCAGGTCTTCCAGGATATCGGCGATGACGTGATCGGGCGACGGCATGCTGCGGCGGCTCAAGGTTCGAACAGTGATCCCGCGCTGGAGCAGATAGCTCGTGAGATGACGCCCGATGAATCCGGAGGCCCCGGTGATCAGCACGCGGCGCGGCTGAATAACCTCAGCAGCCATGGTGCTTCAGGAAATAATCAAGCGTCTCGGCCAGCCCGTCGATCAGCGTCCGCCGGGGACGAAAGCCGTCTCTTTCCAGACGCGAGTGCACAACGGGCATGGCCGACGGTCGTTCCGTTGTCCCCTGCCCGACGATCCTCACCGTCAGGCCGCGTTGAACGCCCAGTTCGCGTACATGCTCAGCGATCTCCGGAATGGTCGTCACCGCACCTACTGCGTTCGCGATCGCGAAGCCAGGGGAGCGGTTCCACCCCGCCGCCTGGAGCAGGGCACGCACCGCATCATCCACGTGGATTGTCGCGAGCGCGTGCCCGCTTCGCACCTCGATGGGCTCGTGCCGCGCCGCGCGGTAGCAGAAGAGGTTCGGAGCAGTCATAAAGCGCGGGTCCGTCTTCATCACCGGTGCAATGCCGTAGGTCAGTCCCAGCCTGACGACACGGCAGTCCAGCTGATGGATGGCCGCGTACATCTCCAGCAGTTTCTCGACGTAGCACTTGCTCAGGTGCGACAGGTCAGCGAATCGCCCGTAGGGCGTCGACTCATCCACAACATCAGGAAGTGGCGTTCCATAGACCAGCATCGAGCTCGCGAACACGATTGGGCAGGAGACGCGTCGGCGGACAGCTTCATCCAGCACGATGCGCGGGCCCCGGAGATTGGCCTCCTCGGTATACTCTGGGGCTGCCGCGTTCGGGTGTCCACTCGCCTGGGCTGCCAGCAAGAAGATCCCCTCTACCGTCTCCGCCTCGTCGAAGGTCCGGGCCACGGCGGCTGAGTCGGTGATGCTGCCTTCGACAAGACGGAACCGCATGCTCTGTCGAAGCTGCTCGACGGCCCGGCGGTCGGTCGCGAAGAAGTTCTCCAGCCCGACCACCTCCTGGCCCTGGGCCAGGAGCTCCTGAACCAGACGCGATCCGATGTAGCCGATGCCCGCGACGATGCTTGCCACGCCCTGGGATTGTAGCACAGGGCATCGATTGCGGCGAGACGGCGCGCTCGGGCGCTCGGACGGACGTCTCTCTCCTTGACTTTCCCCGGAGGGCTCCCTATCCTGTGAACGGTTCGCTGGATCCATGCCGGAGCGGAAGGTTCGCCTTGATGTCCTGCTGGTGAGGCGCGGCCTGGTCGAGTCGCGAGAGCGGGCGCGGGCCCTGATTCTGGCGGGCGAGGTAAGCGTTGACGGTCAGGTGGTGACCCGCCCGGCGATGGCGGTTCCGGAGGATTCCGCCCTGGCGGTCGCTCATCCCCCTGCATATGTAAGCCGGGGAGGCTATAAGCTGGCCCACGCTCTGGATACCTGGCAGCTGGACGTGACCGATCTGGTGATCGTAGACGTGGGCGCATCGACCGGCGGATTCACCGATGTCCTGCTTCAGCGGGGCGCGCGTCGCGTCTATGCGATTGATGTCGGCTATGGCCAGCTCGCCTGGCGCCTGCGTCAGGATCCGCGCGTCGTGGTCATGGAGCGGACGAACATCCGGGATGTCTCCAGCCTTCCCGAGCCCATGGATGCGGCAGTCATCGATGTATCGTTCATCTCTCTGGTCCTGGTTTTACCGACAGTCCTCCGCCTGGTTCGCCCGGAGGGCTGGATCGTCGCCCTGGTGAAGCCTCAGTTCGAAGCCGGGCGCTCGCAGGTGGGGAAGGGCGGCGTTGTCCGGGATCCGATAGTTCATCGGCAGGTACTGGAGCGGGTGATGAACTGGGCGATCGAGCATGGACTGCGGATCGGTGGCTGTACGGCCTCGCCGCTTCGCGGACCGGCTGGAAACCGTGAGTTCCTTCTTCTCCTTCGGCGCACGGGTGATAGCATGCCCGTTGGCGCCGCGGTCGATGCTTGCCTCGCAGGCGGGTGAGCAAGCCGTGCTGGTACATCTGACGATCGAGAACTTCGCGATTATTGATCGAATTGATCTGGACCTGGGGCCAGGCCTGGTAGCCTTGACCGGTGAGACCGGTGCCGGAAAGTCGATTGTCATTGATGCGGTCGGTGGTGTGCTCGGCCAGCGGCTGGGGCCGGATGTGATCCGGGCGGGTGCTGATGCAGCGCGGATCGAGGCGATCATTGCCATGCCGCCGATCACGGAGCTGCGGGATCTTCTGGAGGAGTTCGGCATCCCGGTTGAGGACGATACGCTGATCCTGGGCCGGGAGATCAGCCGCTCTGGTCGGAGCATTGGCCGCGTCAATGGACGGGCGGTTCCCCTGGGCTGCCTGCAGCGTCTCGGCCGCCTGCTGGTGGATATTCACGGCCAGGGAGACCATCTGACGCTCCTCAGGGTTGCTGAGCATCAGCGCTTCCTTGACGGCTACGCAGGCCTTGATGCCGTGCGGGAGGAGGTGGCGCGCCTGGCGCAGGAGCTGAAGGCAGTTCGATCAGAGCGGGACGAGCTGGTGCGCAGCCAGCGCGATGCGGAGCGGCAAGCCGACCTTCTGCGCTACCAGATCGGCGAGATCGAGGCGGCGCGCCTGCACCCCGGCGAGGACGATGAGCTTCGTCAGGAGCGCACGCTCCTGGCGAATGCCGAGCGGCTCGCCGCAGCAGTTGACCAGGTGCGTGAGGCGCTGACTGAGGCTGAGCGCGACTCGGCGGTTGACCGCCTCAGCACCGCCGCCACCCTTCTCGCCGAGATCAGCCGGATCGATCCCTCGGTGGCTGAGGAGCAGAACGTGCTGGAGGCGCTGGTAGACCAGGTAACGGAGCTCAGCCGCCGCCTGCGCCGCTACCGTGAGCGGATTGAGGTTGACCCAGCACGTCTTGCAGAGGTTGAGGAGCGCCTGGAGCTCATTCGGTCGCTTCAGCGGAAGTATGGCGGCACGATCGAGGAGGTACTGGCGTTTGCCGACCGGGCACGACGCGAGCTTGATCAACTGGTTCACCATGAGGAGCGTCTTCTTGCGCTGGCAGAGCGGGAGTCGGTGCTGACAGCGGCGCTCGCCGCGGCAGCGGTACAGCTCTCTCAGGAGCGGGCCGAGGCGGGTGCGCGGCTGGCGGCTGAGATCGAAAGCGAGTTGGCCGAGCTGAATATGGCCGGGGCACGCTTCCGGGTTGTCCTTGATCAGCAGCCCGATCCCAACGGGATCCGCCTCCCGGACGGGCGGGTCGTGGCGTTCGACGCGACCGGGATTGACCGCGTTGAGTTCTTCATTGCCACCAATCCCGGGGAGGATTTTAAGCCGCTGGTGCGCGTGGTTTCCGGCGGTGAGACGGCACGCGTGATGCTGGCACTCAAGAACGTCCTGTCGCGCGCCGATCCGGTCCCGACACTCATCTTTGACGAGATCGACGCCGGCATTGGCGGACGCACGGCGGTTATCGTGGGGCAGAAGATCGCGCGGCTGGCCCGTAATCGGCAGATTCTCTGCGTGACCCACCTGCCGCAGATTGCGGCGTTCGCGGATATCCACGTGGGGGTCAGCAAGGTGATCGTAGACGGGCGAACGGTGACGGAGGCCCGCGTTCTCGGTGGTGAGGAGCGCGTGGATGAGCTTGCGGCCATGATCGGTGCACAGGGGGACTGGTCCAGTGCCCG
Source organism: Chloroflexota bacterium (assembly GCA_019690095.1). Taxonomy (GTDB): domain Bacteria; phylum Chloroflexota; class UBA6077; order FW602-bin22; family CADDYW01; genus JADGGD01. The sequence goes on along the minus strand of JADGGD010000011.1, from coordinate 2,464 downwards.
GGGCCACGCCCGCGAGCTGATCGAGGCGGCGAATGCGTTTAAGATGGGCTGGCTGGCGGCCCAGCGAGGTACAGCACCATGAGCGAGCAGACTCCCGGTCCGGCACCGGAGCGCATCATATCCAGCCGGATGATCTATCAAGGACGCATCCTGACCCTCCACGTCGATGAAGTGGCCCTGCCGGATGGCCGGCTTACCACGCGAGAGATCGTGGAACATCCAGGTGCGGTGGTTATCATCGCGCCTGATGAGCAGGGGCGGGTAGCGATGGTGCGACAGTACCGGAGCGCAGCTCGCCGGGAGCTCCTGGAGCTCCCGGCCGGCACCCGCGAGCCAGGCGAGTCAGACGAAGCCTGTGCTCGCCGTGAGCTGGCCGAGGAGATGGGGGTGACCGCGGCCACATGGCGCAGGGTTCTCGGCTTCTACAGCGCTCCCGGCTTCTGCACGGAGTATCTGACGGTCTTCCTCGCGACCGGCTTATCACCGGTCGCCAACGTGCCGGAGGCAGATGAGACGATTCGCCGCGAATGGATCGATCTCGCGCTGGTACCTGCAATGATCGCCCGGGGCGATATCCGTGATGCGAAGTCGATCGCAGGCCTGCTGTGGTACCTGCACGGTGCCGAGGGGAGCGACTGATTATGCCCAGATTAAAAACCATGCGTGCTGAGTCGGCCGGCGGGGTCGTCTACCGGCTCGAGGACGGGGTTGTCCAGGTCGTGCTGGTCGGGCGGACAGCCCAGAATACCTGGTTCCTCCCAAAAGGAACGCCTCTACCCGGAGAGCCGCGTGAGCAGACAGCGGCCCGCGAGACGCGTGAGGAAACGGGCCTTGAGGTCCGGGTGCTCGAGCCCATCGGGAGCATTCAGTACTGGTTTGTGGCCGATCGTACACGCATCCACAAGACCGTATACTATTACCTTATGGAGCCCGTGGGCGGCGATCTCAGCCGGCACGACCCGGAGTACGATCGGGTGGCCTGGTTTCCGATTGATCAGGCGATAGCCGTTTTGACTTACGCTAATGATGCCGATATTGTCCGACGGGCGGGCGCGTTGATCGAGCGCCGTCTGGCGGCACGTGCGGCGTCCTGACCCGGTGCGTCATGGCATCACCCCGGCGCTTGGGAGCCTGATGCGAGTGCAGGGCAGGTCAGACAGGAGATACAATGCCTGAATCTTCGCTTGCCGGTACACCGTTGAGCTCACTGAAACGGACCGTTCTCTACGCCGAGCATGTTCGCCTGGGTGCCCGCATGGTGGCGTTCGCGGGCTGGGAGATGCCTGTCCAGTATCAGAGCATTCTCCAGGAGCACCGGGCAGTGCGGACTTGCGCAGGCGCCTTCGATGTCAGCCACATGGGGGAGTTCCAGATCACCGGTCCCGGTGCTCTGGCGATGCTCCAATACCTCACCCCTAATGATGTGGCGGCGATTCCTGAGGGGGGATCTCAATACTCCTGCTTCCTCCGTCCTGACGGCGGCATCATCGACGATATCGTCGTGTACTGTCAGTCGCGTGACCGTTACCTGATCGTGGTCAATGCTGCCAACGTGGAGAAGGTCGCAGACTGGCTGCGCGAGCACGCCCGCCCAGATGCAACGGTGCGGAATATATCGGATGAGACCGCTCTTATCGCTGTCCAGGGACCAGAGGCTGTTGCCATTGTGGATCGTCTGACTGCGGATGATCTCACGGCGCTCCCCCGCCGCGGCATCCGGCCGACGAACCTCGCCGGTGTTTCTTGTCTCGTGGCACGGACTGGCTACACCGGTGAAGATGGTCTGGAAATCTTCTGCGCCCCAGACGGTGCGCCGGTGGTCTGGAGGATGGTTCTCCAGGAGGGCGAGCGACCGGTTGTCCCGTGTGGGCTGGGTGCGCGTGATACCCTCCGTCTGGAGGCTGGCAATCTCCTCTATGGCCACGACATTGATGAATCAACGAATCCGCTGGAAGCCGGTCTGGGCTTTCTCGTGAAGTTCGAGAAGGGAGACTTCATCGGGCGAGAGGCGCTCCTGAAGATCCGCTCGGACGGTCTGACACGGCGACTCATCGGTTTCGAGATGATTGATCGCGGTATCCCTCGCACTGGCTGTCCGGTCCTGGTAGACGGGCAACCGGTTGGGCAGGTAACGAGCGGGAGCTACGCTCCGACGCTTGATCGGAATATCGGGCTCGCCTACGTGGCCTCTGCTTTTGCGCGACCAGATCAAGAGATCCAGGTGGTTATTCGCGATCGCCCGCTGGCTGCCCGGGTGGTCCGGCTTCCCTTCTATCGTTCCCGCCGACGGCCGGGCTCTAGCTAAGCCGGGCTCTAGCGGAAAGGGCGTGCCTTCCCGAGCATCCAAGGGGGCGAGAGTGGCATGACGAGCGTGGGGATTGACGCGATCGAGATCCGGCGGGTGGCGGCGGTATACCCCCCCCCCCGCCCGCGCGTTAGAGGGCGGGGATATAACGCGCGCGAG
>JADGGD010000094.1 GCA_019690095.1 Chloroflexota bacterium | reverse complement strand
GTTGAAACCTGCACTGCCATGGACGCCTTCCCTCTCCTCTGCTTCCACGCACATGGTGCTGCCACGTCGAGATGAGCCCGGCAAGCCTGTGTTCCCTCTCGGGAGCTTGAGACACCGGCGAGTGCTCCTGATGGCACGGCCGAGCCCGCCCGGCCCTCGACCGGCACGTCACGTGCCATCTCGTTGACACCACTCGGGCGGCCGCGTATCATCGCACTGAGCCGCCAGTTTGCACGGGCGCCCGCGGCGCCCCGGACCGGGACAATGATCGATTGTGACATCCACAATACGCCTGCCTCGGTGGAGGTGCTGTTTCCCTATCTGGCCCCACACTGGAGGGAGTACATCAGTCAGTCCGCTTTCAAGGGGCCTGTTGACACCGCCTATCCCCCGCGGGCACCGGTTACGGTCGATCCGGCCCTGCGCACGCCGGATGGCCCGCCGCCCGGGACGACCCTGGACACCGTACGCTCGCAGGTGCTGGACCGCCGGGGAGTGGAGGTCGGGATCCTCACCTGTGCTTACGCTGTTGAGAGTGTCCACAACCCGGATGCGGCAGCGGCCCTGGCGCGGGCGATCAATGACTGGCAGATCGCCGAGTGGCTGGAGCCAGAGCCCCGCCTGCGCGCCTCGATCGTCGTCGCCAGTCAGCAACCGGCCATGGCGGCACAGGAGGTCGAGCGCGTTGGCGGTCATCCCGGCTTCGTCCAGGTATTCCTGCCCGTGCGGTCGCGGGTTCTCTACGGGGATCGTCAGTACTATCCGCTCTATGAGGCGGCGGTGCGGCACGACCTGGCGATCGGCATTCATTTCGGGGGTGCACCGGGCAACCCGCCGACCCCCTCGGGCTGGCCCTCGTACTACCTCGAAGAGTATGTGGATATGGCCGCCGTCTTCCAGTCCCAGCTCCTGAGCCTGATCGTCGAGGGGGTGTTCGACAAGTTCCCGACACTGCGCGTGGTGCTGATCGAAAGTGGATGGAGCTGGCTGCCCGGCTTCCTCTGGCGTGTTGATAAGGAATGGAAAGGGCTCCGCCGCGAGGTGCCCTGGAACCACCAGTTCCCCTCCGAGTATGTCCGCCAGCACGTGCGGTTCACCTGGCAGCCAGCAGATCTGCCGTCCGATCCGCAGCAGCTTGCCGCGGTCATTGCGGCGATGGAATCGGAGGAGCTCCTGCTCTTCTCAAGCGACTATCCGCACCGGCACGATGAGGGAGAAGGGGAAGCGCTCCTGGCTACCCTCCCCACGCCTCTGCGGCTGAAGATCACTCGGGAGAACGCGCGCGCATTCTACCGCCTCCCCCTCTCCGATCGGACCGGCGAGGACGGCGGCCAAGGAGGACAGCGATGACCCTGACTGCGATGCAGGAGAGCACCGGCTCGCGGACCGCCCTGAGGCTAGTGGACTGCGATATTCACAACGCCCTCGCCTCGGATCAGGCGCTCCTGAAGTATCTACCCGCACGCTGGCGGCGTCATCACGAGCTCTTCGGGATGCGCGGCCACGCGGGCGCGTACTACCCGCGGGCCAACCCGCACGCGGCTCGCACCGACGCCTGGCCGCCCTCGGGCCTGCCGCCCGGCGCAGATCTCGATTTCCTGCGCGCCCAACTCCTCGACTACTGGCATATTGATATCGGCATCCTCAATCCCCTTATTGGTGCGGGCGGCGTACTCAACCTGGAATACGGTGCGGCCCTGGCGCGGGCGATCAATGACTGGCAGATCGCCGAGTGGCTGGAGCCAGAGCCCCGCCTGCGCGCCTCGATCGTCGTCGCCTACGAGGATGGGGACCTGGCCGCCGCCGAGATCGACCGTCTCGGTGATGACCCGCGCTTTGTCCAGGTGCTCGTCGTGGCCCGTACGGCCGAGCCGCTGGGACGGCGCAAATACTGGAAGATGTACGAGGCGGCAGTACGGCACGGCCTGCCGATCGGCATGCACTTCGGGGGTTCAGGAGGCGCGCCAATCACCGGGGCGGGCTGGCCCTCTTTCTACATCGAGGATCACGCCGGGATGCCCCAGTCCTTCCAGCCGCAACTGACGAGCATGATTGTGGAAGGGGTATTCGAGCACTTCCCCTCTCTCCAGTTCGTCCTGATCGAGGGCGGCTTCGCCTGGCTCCCCTCCCTGATGTGGCGGCTTGATCGTGCCTGGAAGCTATTGCGGGAGGAAGCCCCCCACCTGCGGCGGCTCCCCTCGGAATACATCCGAGAGCACGTCTGGATCACAACCCAGCCGATGGAGGAACCGCCCCGACCGCGTCAATTCGCCGAGCTCCTCGCTCAGCTGGGGATGAATGACCGCCTGATGTTTGCGACGGATTACCCGCACTGGGATTTTGACGCCCCAGATGAGGCGATCCCATCCTGGCTGGAGCCAGAGCTTCGGCAGCGCATCTTTGCGGATAACGCACGGACCCTGTATCGACTTTGATCGCGGCAGGCAGTTGGATTCCGTACGGAGGGAGAGGAAGGACGGCATGCCCCGCTACGTCGTCGCGACGGTGGAGGAGATTCCGCCTGGCCAGCGCAAGATTGTGGAGGTCAGCGGGATTTCACTCGGCATCTTCAACGTCGGGGGGGAGTTCTTCGCACTCCGGAACCGGTGCCCGCACCAGGGAGGACCGCTCTGCCAGGGCCGCCTCGCGGGCATCCTTCAGGCACGTGAGCCCGGCGAGTATGTCTACAGCCGTCCGGGGGAGATTCTCCGCTGTCCCTGGCACGGCTGGGAGTTCGACATCCGAACCGGCCAGTCCTGGTTTGATCCCCGGCGGGTCCGGACCCGCCGGTACCCGGTGCACATTGAGCCCGGCGCTGCGCTCCTGGCCGCCGCCGACGCACCCCCTGATCCGGAGGCGCCCGCCCCGGGCCTTCAGAAAGGGCCGTATGTTGCCGAGACTTACCCCGTCTCGCTTGACCGCCAGTACGTTGTGGTCGAGCTCCCTGCCGCCGGCTGACCGCGCCCGCCTCTGTCCTTAGCCCGGTCGGTGCTGCGGCCAGTTCAGGTCAAAGACCAGCTCCATCGGTGCCCACCACTCCTCCGGATTCGCCTCCGGCGCTCGCTCCTGCAGGCTCGCCATCAATTCATTCCACTCCCGCGATCGCGCACTCCGGGTTCCGGCCTGCCGCAGACCCTCGACCGGGTCAAAATCATCATCCACGACAAGATACATGAACAGCCGACGGCCGCGCAGGAAGATCTGCATCTCGTGAATGCCCGCGGCGCGCAGATCGGCAAGCACCTCTGGCCAGACCTGGCGATGGTACTGCTTATACATCTCTATCTTGTCCGGATCGTCGCGCAGGCACAGGGTAAGCGCCAGGCTCTTCATCGTGTCCTCTCCCGCATCAGAATCAATAGCTGTCGTCATTTGCGACTGAGCGCGGCCGCTCAATGCCGGATCGGGAAGACCTCAAGCGCTGTCTCGCCGAAGATACGGCGTCGATCCTCCTCGCTCTTGTCAGCGAACTGCTCCATGGTCAGACGCAGGGCATTGCGATAGCCTTCCCGTCCGCTCACTGGAGGATAGTCGCTCCCCCACATCATGCGAGCGGGCCCGAATGCCCGATAGGCCTCCTCCAGGAGCGGCGGGATCGGTGTTTCGAATGGGAATGGCTCTGTTACTGGCAGACGACGACGGCAGAACTCGCCAAGCCCGTGGATCTTGATGAAAACATTCGGGAACCGCGCCAGGGCAAAGGCCTTCTGACGAGCCAGGACCGCCGCCGGATCCCGCTCCGGGTAGCTCACTGATGCCAGATGCTCCAGCACGATCCGCAATCCGGGAACTGCCTGGACCAGCCTGGCGAACTCCTCGGAGGTGAAGGTCTCGGTTGTACCGGCACAGCTCACCGAAAGCCCCAGGCGTTCCGCGGCACGCCAGATCGCGAGTGGATCGTCGCCGGGCGATCGGGTCGTTGCCTGCAGACGCACACCACTTGCCCCTTCCTCGGCCAGCCGCTCAAGGACCTTCACAGCGTCATCTCGGCTCGCATCGACCAGGACCACCGAGGCGAAGCGGCCCGGATACCGACGAAGACATTCGGTCTGGTACCGATTGTCATACTGCCCCATCATCTGGATGAGCACCGCGTGATCAACGCCGTTCGCGTCCATCTGGCGCAATAGCATCTCGACTGGCTCGTACCAGACCGGTGAGGCGTGGCAGTGTGCATCGACAATAGGCATGGTCCCCTGCTCCTCAGGCAGTGATGTCGGTGAGCGCGACGGCTCTCGCGCAGCCTTTCCTTGAGGGCATCCCGCTCCAGTGCACAGGCGACCCGCCGGGACGACCGGTGAGGCACGCATCGGAGACCGGCGCGGTTCGAGTATAATCCTTCCCCGTGAGACCAATCATCATGGACGTCGATACCGGCATCGATGACGCTCTCGCGCTCATCGTTGCCGCCACCCTGGGTGAACAGTTCGATCTTCTCGCTGTCACGACAGTCGCAGGGAACGCCGACCTCGCCGCAGTCACCCGGAACACCCGGGCCGTCCTTGGTCTGCTGAACCGCTCCGATATCAGCGTCGCGGCGGGCGCAGCTACTCCCCTTCTGCGTCCGCTTCGGACCGCCCCCCACATTCACGGGCCAGGCGGCCTGGGAACAATCGACCCTGATGCCCTCACACCCCGGCCCGCGGCGCTCTACCCTGAAAGCGCCGCCGAGGTGATCGCCCGGCTCGCGCGGACCCGTCCTGGCGAGATCACGATTATCGCCACCGGACCGCTGACTAACTTGGCCCTGGCCCTGCGTATGGACCCGCCCCTGGCCTCCCGACTCGCCGAGATCGTTATCATGGGCGGCGCGATCACCGTGCCCGGCAACGCCTCCCCTGTTGCCGAGGCCAATTTCCTGACCGACCCCGAGGCGGCGCGGATCGTCCTCAGCTCGGGCATTCCGGTGACGCTGGTGCCGCTCGACGTGACCGAACGGGTGAGGATTGACCGAACCGGTCTGGACAACCTCCGCCAGCGCGCACATCAGCGGGGGAGCACCGTAGGACGATTCGCCGCCGATGTGCTTGCCTTTTACCTGCGTGCCTATGAGCAGCACAGACAGGCAGGCGCAGCGCTTCACGACCCGCTGGCGGTCGCGCTTCTTGCTCGGCCAGACCTCGGAACAGCCGATCCCCTCCACGTACAGATTGCGGTTGCCGACCCGCTGACGGCCGGGCAGTGCATCGTTGATCGCCGACCCATCCCGCCGGAGCAAATCCTGCCGTCAAACGTCCGCTGCTACCTCCAGGTTGCGGCCGAGGCAGCACGGGACTTCATTCTTGATCTCTTGCTTGGACCGCCAGGAGTGGGCAATGCTTGAGCGAGGCCGTGGGCCGAATGGACCATCTATCCTCGGCGTGCCTGGGATCCCCCTGCTCAAGGAATCCCAGGCGTAAGATAGGGAGGAACGGTGGCCGGCCGACACCGCAGTCACGGGGTCAAACGAGAGCACGGGATACTCCCGGGCCTCCTACCGATCCTTGAGCGGATCGCCGCGCACCCGACGGTCTCCGCTGTGATTCCCGGCCGCATCTCGGTGACTCGGGGAGCCACTCCGACACTGCGGCTCCGGGCGGGGCCGCGCACCGTTACTGGCTTCAAGCTTACCGCACGGCGAGGGACCGCCGCCCAGGAAGTCTTCATCGTCACCACCGACCCCGAGGCGCTTCTGGCCTTCCTCCGCACCGAGGTCACCGGCTTTGACGGTTGACCAGCCGTGCAGGCGATCCCTCTGCTAATCCCAGGTATCTACCGGCCTTCCTGACGGGCACGAATCGCCGCGCGCACCCGCTCCGGCGTAAAGGGAACCTCGTGGAGATCCACGCCGACGGCGTCAAAGATAGCGTTCTGAACCGCAGCAATCCCCGGCGTAATCGGCGGCTCGCCGACCCCTTTAGCGCCAAACGGCCCGTTGACCGTCGGGACCTCAACCAGTACCGATTCGATATCGGGCAAGTCAAGCGCCGTTGGGATGTGGTAGTCCAGGAAACCCGGGTTAAGGATCCGCCCGTCCGGCGCGTAGACCATCTGCTCCCAGAGCCCCCAGCCAATCCCCTGGGCAGCACCGCCCTCCATCTGGCCTTCCACCGCCATCGGGTTGATTGCCCGTCCACAGTCGAGCGAGCCGACCACCCGCCGGACCCAGACCTTGCCGGAATCTGGCTCGACCTCCACCTTCACGATCTGCGCCGCAATCGTCGTCGCACTCGGTTCCCGGGCAAAGCTCCCCTTGCCAGCGATCGGGCCGCCTGTCGTCTTCGCTGCCTGCTGGGCAACCTCAGCCAGTGTCACTGCACGGTCCGGCGCACCGCGGACGGCAACCCGGTTGTCTCGCAGATCGAGGTCCTCCGGTCGCGCCTCCAGCATATCTGACGCCACCTCGAGGATGCGCTGGCGAACCTCCTCGGCCGCCCGTTTCACAGCATTGCCCATGCTGAACGTGATCATACTGCCGCCACTGCCCGGGGCCATGGGCACCGAGTTCGTATCTCCCCGGACGACCGACACACGGTCATAGCTGACCCCGGTCACTTCGGCCGCGATCTGCGCCATTGCCGTGTCAGTCCCGGTGATATCCATCAGGCCGGAGAAGATCTTCAGCGAGCCATCCTCCTGGAGCGAGCATACTGCGCTCGACGCCGCACTGCCATTGGTCCATTCGCCAATGGCAACCCCCCAGCCTTCGTTCGGCCCCTTCGTCCGGCTCCACCAGCCCGCTGCATCGGCGACCGCGCGGAGTGTCTTCTTGAAATCAACCTCTGGTCCCTCGCGCATGTTCATGAGGCGAAACTCGACCGGATCCAGCCCCAGCGTGTGGGCAATCTTATTGAGCTGCGCCTCGGACGCGAAGGTCGCCTGCGGCCCGCCCGGGGCGCGGTAGGCACCGGTTGGCGGCTTGTTGGTTGCTACATCATATCCATGGAACTCGATATTGGGGATATCGTAAACGCCGCGCACGCGCTGGGTTGCTCCGGCCCCACCTCCCTGAACGCCGACATCCCAGAACGCGATCGCCTTGCGCGCGAGGATCTTTCCATCCTTCCGGACGCCCGTCTTGATCGTGATAACCAGACCGGGCGCTGGGCGCCCATCCAGGAACTCTTCTTCGCGGGTGTAGACAATCTTGACCGGCCGCCCGGTCACCTGTGCCAGCATCACTGCATAGGTATCGACCACGCCCCCGAACTTCGCCCCAAATCCGCCGCCGATCGTCATGCCGATCACATTGATCTTATGCGGTGGGATGTCTAGCGTTCGGGCAAGATTGTTGCGAACGGAGAAAATGCCCTGGGTGCTCGTCCAGCAGGTCACCCGGCCAGCAGGATCGACCTCGGCGATCGCGACCTGCGGCTCGATATAGGACTGGTGCGCCCGCGGGATAACATAGGTATCCTCGAAGATGTAATCGGACCGCGCGAAGGCATCCTCGACATCCCCCTCGACGCGATCGACAACCCGAAGAACATTTACCAACGGAGTGCCGTCCGGCCCCGGGCAGGGCTTCAGGCCCTCATGAATAATCGGCGCCCCCGGCCGCACCGCCTCCCGTGGGTCAACTACTGCGGGGAGCAGTTCATACTCAACCTCAATGAGCCGCACCGCCTCCTCGGCGATCTCCCGGCTGACTGCCGCGACCGCCGCGATCTTCTCCCCCTGGTAGGTCACCTTGGTATCGGCGAATGCCTTGAAGTCCATCGAAGTGCCGTGGGCCTCGTCCACGATCTTGGCAACCCGACCGGCGAGCTTAGCCTGGGTGAGCACCGCCTTCACCCCCGGCAGTGCCTCAGCCTTGCTCGTATCGATCCGCTTGATTCGCGCGTGCGCGTGCGGGCTCCGGAGGAAGGCGCCGTAGAGCATGCCCGGAAGTTTGAGATCGGCGGTATACTTCGCCCGTCCGGTTACCTTATCCAGCGCATCAACCCGCGGGACCCGCTGGCCGACAACGACCGTATCAACCATCTTCACCCTCCATCTCGTTGCGCCAAGATGTGCGGCCGAATCTTTTTCCTGCCTCGATTCCCTCGTCGTCCTACCCTGTCGAGAGCCGCTCGCTGGCCGCCAGCACCGCCTCGACGATCTTCTGATAACCGGTGCACCGGCAGAGGTTGCCCGCGAGCGCAAACCGGATCTCCTCGCGCGTTGGTCGCGGGTTCGCGTCCAGCAGTGCCTTGGCCGAGAGGATCATCCCGGGCGTGCAGATGCCGCACTGCAGGCCACCGTGCCGCATGAACTCCTCCTGCAGCGGATGCAGACGACCGTCACGCGCGAGCCCCTCGATTGTCGTGAGTTCCCTCCCCTGCGCGGCCATGGCGAACGTGAGGCACGAGGCGATCGGCTGGCCGTCCATGAGCACCGTGCACGCGCCGCAGTCGCCGGTTGCACACCCTTCCTTGGTCCCGGTTAGATCGCACAGGTCGCGAATCGCGTCGAGGAGCCGCGTCCGTCCCTCTACCACGATCTCGTAGTCCTGACCGTTGATCCGGAGCGTGATTGGCGTTTTCATTCCCACCCCTTCTACAGCTGGATATCCGAAAACGAATCAGCTGGTCGCTGGTCTATCCCTGACCAGCCGTTTGCGGTCATGGCAGCGTGACGCGCGAGGCACCTGCCGGGGATTCGACGGACGCGAGTTTCCCGCGTCCGCGCCGCTCAGGCCGCGGCACGGGCACGCTCCACCGCGAGCCGCACCGCGCGTCGGGTCATCAGATCACACTGCTCGCGCCGATACTCTGCCGATGCCCGCACGTCGGAGATCGGGCGTGCTGCACGCGCCGCCGCCTGGCCGGCCTCTGCCAGGATACTCTCGTCCAGCGGATGGCCGATCAGGATCTCCTCGGCCTCCCGCGCCCGGATCGGCGTCGGTGCGACTGCCCCGAGACAAATCGCGGCCCGCTGGATCGTCGCGTTATCTGCGGCGAGGGTCACCGTGGCCGCCACGCCGACAATCGCCAGGTCCATGGCTGGCCGCGTATACAGCTTGATATACGCGCCGGATGTCCGGGGGGGAGGTGGGGGAATCCGCAGATCGACCAGGATCTCATCCGGCTCGAGCACTGTGCGGCGCACCCCGGTGAAGAACTGCTCCAGCGGGATCAATCGCTCGCCCCTGATGCTTGCCACGCGCGCTGTCGCCTCAAGCGAGACGAGCGAGGGGAGGATATCCCCGGACGGGGTCGCCGTGCAGATATTGCCCCCCGCACTACCAAGATTCCGAATCTGGATCGAACCGATCTCCCGTGCGCCAGTCGCCAGCTGGGGATACTTCCGCTGGATCAGCGAGTCGGTCTCGATCCGCCGCAGTGGGGTTGCAGCTCCAAGCGTGAGCCCCCGCTCCGGATCGAACTCCAGGGTGTTCAGCTCTGGTATATTCCGTACACTGATCACGTAGTCGGGCTGGAAGAGCCCATCCTGGAGTTGGAGCATCAGATCGGTACCACCCGCCAGGATCTTCGCTCGGTCCCGATGCGTGGCAAGAAGATGTACCGCTTCCTCCAGGGTCGCGGGAGCAAGAAAGACAAAATCTTTCACGGGGCATTCATCCTCTGGGAGAGCTTTCCAGGATGCCTTTACGGCCTCCGCATTATATCAGCAGAGCGCCCGGCCGCCAATGGCAGCAAGAGGGCTCACCAGTCGTGTAGAATCACCAGGAAGCATACCTTACGGTAGATGCCGAATGGGGAGATACGCGCTATGATCCGCGTGGGGATCGTCGGCGCCACTGGCGTCGTCGGCCAGCAGTTTGTCGTCGCACTCCAGAATCACCCGTGGTTTCGCATCGCCTGGCTTGCCGCGTCGGAGCGATCAGCAAACCAGAGCTATGGTGAGGCGCTGCGCGACCGCAAGACCGGCGCAGTCCGGTGGTTCTGTGCCGAGGAGCCTTCGGCTGACATCCTTGCAATGCCGGTGGAGACAACAAGCAGTTTTGACCCCGATCGAGTTGATCTCCTCTTTACCGCTATCGAGTCCGAGCAGGCGCGTGAACTCGAACCGGTCTTCGCCCGCACTACGCCGGTGATCAGCACCGCCTCTGCCTTCCGCTATGAGCCAGATGTCCCCCTGGTCATCCCCGGCATCAATTCGCACCACCTCGCTCTTCTTCGCCACCAACAGAGACGACGCGGCTGGCGTGGCTTTATCGCCCCCAACCCCAATTGCACGACAGTCGGTCTGGCTATCACCCTGCGCCCTCTCCACGAGCGGTTCGGAGTGACAGGCGTCGTGATGACATCGCTCCAGGCTCTCTCGGGTGCCGGACGAAGCCCTGGGGTCATTGGACTTGATATTCTCGACAACGTGATCCCCTTCATCCCGGGGGAAGAGGAGAAGGTGCAGAGGGAAACCCAGAAGATCCTCGGGACGCTGGAGGATGACGGCATCCGGCCGGCTCCCTTCGCGGTCAGCTGTACCTGCACCCGGGTAAATGTCTCCGAGGGACACACCGAGGCCGTCTTCGTCGGGCTCAGCAAGCCCGCCAGCCTTGACGAAGTGCGAGACGCCCTGGAAAGCTTCACTGGCGATTTCGCAGACCGCGACCTGCCGTCAGCCCCCCGGCGCATGATCCTCGTCCGAGACGATCCCTATCGGCCACAACCGCGGCTGGATCGCACAGTGGATGATGGGATGACGACCGTCATTGGCCGCCTGCGCGTGGACGGCGTCCTCCCGAACGGGGTCAAGTACGTGCTCGTCTCGCACAACACGAAGATGGGCGCTGCCAAGGGATGCGTTCTAACCGCCGAGGTTATGGTCCGCGACGGCTACCTCGGCAAGCCAGTCCCGGCCGCGCCGGGCCGTGCGCCCGCGTGATCGCCGCCGGCTAGGCCTGTCCACGCATGGTCGCCCGGTGCTCGCCGACCGTCGGACCGCCTTCCCGTGCGGCACGCACCCGCCATGCCGCGAGGCCCAGCGCTAGGACGAAGACGACGATTGACGTCAACTGAGCCTGCTTGAGCCCAAAGCCAACGATCGGCTCAGAGTACCGCAGGAAGAAGACGATGAACTGGGTGACTGCATAGCCCAGCAGGTAGATAGCACCGAGAAGGCCCGGGATGGTAATACGGTTCCGCAGCGTATAGAGAAGCGCGATCAGCACGACGTTGCACAGCATCTCGTAGACCGGGGCCGGCTGATAGGCGATTGTGTGGCTTGGCGCAAATGAGTTCGGATTCGCGTAGACGATCCCCCAGGGCAATGTCGTTGGCGCGCCCAGAATATCTCCGTTGATCAGGTTGCCTACCCGCCCAAAGAGCTGTCCGACCGCCGCGAACAGGGCCGCACCGTCGAGCATCGTCCAGAAAGGAATCTTCTCGCGCCGGCATACGAACCAGAGCGTGATGATGACCGCACCGATCGCCCCGTAGAAGGCCATGCCGCCCTCCCAGGTTGCAATGATCCTCCACGGCTGGGCGATAAACGGCCCGAGCGGCTGCTGGACCACGTAGAAAAGACGCCCTCCGATAATTCCAGTAACGATGCAGGGGCCAAGGATAGACCAGACCTGATCCTCAGAGATGCCGCGCGCCCGGAGGTAGGGAAGAGCGGCCCACATCCCCACCACGATCCCAACGACGTACATCAGTCCGTACCAGCGGATCGCGAGGGGGCCAAGATGAATGAGGACCGGATCGATATTCAGGACGATGGCTGCAAGCACGATCGCCACCCCGGCAGTACAGAGACTTTCCGTGAGGCATGATACACCCGTCCGACGGACGATGCGATATTGCCGCGGCCGGGGCCCCGGCGGCAGATACTCGCCTGGCAGAAACATGAAGAATGCCCAAGAAACCTTCCGGCTTCTTGGGCATCCCCGTCAGACACGTCCCTGGAACTCTTAACCAGCGGAACGCCTCGCGGCTATTCGTACCTCACCACGGGCTCCCTCCCGTGGGAGAAAGCTCATCAAGCGAGGTAAGCGCCTGGTGCGGGTTCGTCGGTGGTTCCAGCCTTCCCCGCTTTTGCGCTCGGACCGCGTCTGACGCCCTTACTATAGCACTACCATGGATCGGATGCAATATCCGGTACATTAATAATCCATTAAGATCGGGTGATCCGCTCCCGGGTCGTGAGGTCGGCACCGGCCCTTACCATCTCCTCGATCGCCTCCTCTGAATCGTGTGGCCGAACATTGACGCCGCGCGATCCATCGATCAGCAGAACCGCCTGGAACCCCTGGCGCAGGGCATCGAGGACAGTTGCCTTCACGCAGTAATCCGTGGCCAGGCCCCCGACGAAGACCCGCTCGATACCCCGCTGGCGCAGGGCCTCGGCAAGAGGCACCCCCTCCGGCGTCCGTGCCTGGAAGGCCGAGTAGGCATCTTCATCCGGATCCATCCCCTTGCTGACGATGATAGTACCCTGCGGGAGTTCAAGCCCGGCGTGAAACTCGGCACCTGCCGTCCCCTGGACGCAGTGGATCGGCCAGGTCCCACCGTAATCGCGGAAGTGACGGCTGTTGACCGGATGCCAGTCACGCGATGCGAGCACTGGCGCCGATCGTGAGGCAAACCAGCGGGCATACTCATTCAGTACCGGCACCACCGCATCCCCTTCGGCAACCGCGAGCGCTCCCCCCGGACAGAAGTCCTTCTGCACGTCAACGATGATCAACGCATCACGAGCCATACTGCCCTCCCGCTCGTCATCTATAATCTGTCACTTATACACAACTGA
>JADGGD010000093.1 GCA_019690095.1 Chloroflexota bacterium | reverse complement strand
GGCCTGGTCGTGCTCAACTGGCTCCTCCGCAATCTGCTCCCGTTCCTGTCGATTGCCCTGCTGATCGTGTTCCAGCCCGAGCTCCGGCGGGCGATGGAGCGGATTGGCCGATTCCGCAGTCTTCTGAGCCGCCCCTTGAGTGCGGGCATCCACGAAAACATCGAGCGGGCAATTACCGAGATCGCTCGGGCCTGCCGCCGCCTGTCAGAGCGGCGGTACGGGGCGCTTATCGTCATCGAGCGGGAGACCGGCCTGAATGAATACACCGATACCGGCGTGGTCGTCGACGCGCTGGTCAGCAGCGAACTCCTCCTTACGCTCTTCTTTCCCAACTCCCCCCTCCATGACGCCGCAGTGATCATCCACGGGGACCGGATCGTGGCAGCCGGCTGTGTTATGCCGCTCTCCGAGACGCCGCTGGACTCGTCTATGGGAACACGGCATCGGGCCGGCCTGGGCATCACCGAGCGCACCGATGCCCTCTCTATCGTTGTCTCGGAAGAGACCGGTATTATTACATTGATGAATAACGGGCGGATGGTCCGCAATCTCGACGAGGCCAAGCTGCGTAAAGCGCTCGGTGTGCTCTGCGCGCCCCCTATGCCGCGCACCTTCCGCTGGTGGCCGCGGCGGCAGACACCCGAGAAGAAGCCCGCGACCTGACGACCCGAGCGGGAGAGCACGGTGGTCTCCTTCCTGCGCGCGAACCTGGTCTGGATGTTGCTTTCGGTCGTGCTCTCGACGGCCCTGTGGGTCTTCGTCACCTTCAAGGAAGACCCAGAGGTAAGTCATACCCTGGACAACATCCCGATCGAGGTCCAGGACAAGCCAAAGACGATGGACGTGCAGATCGAGGCGAATAGTGCGCGCATCGTTGTGAGCGCGCCGGATTCGGTGTGGTCCCAGCTGAAGCCGGACAAGTTCCGGGCAGTCGTGGACGCGTCCAAGGTCTCCCCGGGACTGCAAGAAGTGCCGGTGAAGATCATCTCCAGCGATCCGCGGGTTCGGATCGAGTCGTGGCAGCCATCTCAGGTGTTCCTTAAGGTCGAGCCTCTTCGCTCGACCAAGGTTGCTGTGCAGGTCGTCCTGAGCGGATCGGTGCCGTTCTACTACGAGTCGGGAGCCCCGCGCGTCACCCCGAGCGAGATCACCGTGACTGGCCCGGAGAGCGTCGTCGATAAGGTCACCGGCGCTGTCGTCACGATCAGTCTGGACGGGGCGACGAAATCGATCGGGCAAACCTTTCGACCGGTCATCCAGGGCGTTCCAGCCACGGATGCTGAGCGGCTGACCCTCAACCCCGATGGGGTCTTTGTTGAGGTTCCTATCGACCAGAAGCTGGCCTATAAGACCCTGCCCGTCCAGCCCCAGATCGTGGGACACGTGGCCCTGGGCTACCAGATCATTGATATCCGCCCGGACCCCCAGACCGTCACCCTGGTGGGCAATCCGCAGGCGCTCGAGCAGATGTCGGTTGTCCCAACCAAGCCCATTGACGTCAGCGGCGCGGACGGCGATCGCGCCTATGATGCGACGCTCGATCTCCCTCCCAGCGTCGCGATGGAGCCGGTGCAGAAGATCATCGTGCGCGTTCTCGTCACGACTGTGAACGGAACCAAGACCTTCCTGATCAGCCCGCAGGTTATCAATCTCGGTCAGAACCAGACATACACGATTAGCCCAGGCGCGGTAAACGTGACGCTGGCCGGGCCTATCCCGATCCTGAACCGCATTCAGCCCTCGGACATCCGGGTGACCGTTGACGCGAGCAGTCTCGCCAGCGGCGGGCAGGCGAGCCTGAACGTCCAGGTAAAGAGCCCAGACCTCACGACAGTCCAGGGGGTACAGCCAGCAAAAGTATCGGTAACGGTCTCCGCGGTGCGATGATCGGAACAGGACGTGCGGGAGACGGTCGTGATCGGAGGTAGTAAGGGGGTCTCGACGGTGAAACCGCTGGTCGCGCTGGTCGGACGACCAAACGTCGGCAAGTCAACGCTCTTCAATCGCATCGTTGGCGAGCGGGTCGCGATCATCGAGGATATCGCGGGAACAACGCGCGACCGCCTGTACTACGATACGGAATGGGCCGGCCGCGAGTTCACGGTCATTGATACCGGCGGCCTCGAGATCGAGCCCGGCAGCGATATTGCCCGCCGCGTGCAGCAGCAAGCCGAGGAGGCTATTCGCGAGGCCGACGTGATTGTGTTTCTGGTCGATGCGCGCGCCGGCCTCACCATTGGCGATATGGACGTGGCCAACCTCCTGCGCCGATCCAGGAAACCGGTCGTCGTCGCGGTTAACAAGGCGGACACCCCGACCTGGGATCTCCACGCTACCGAGTTTTTCCGCCTCGGCCTGGAACCGATCTTTCCAATCTCCGCTCTCCACGGCATCGGAACCGGCGAGCTTCTCGATGCCATCGTGGAGCGACTGCCGAGCCCTCCGGAAGGGCTGCCGACCGTCTCCGAGGAAGGAATCATACGGGTCGCGATCGTCGGCCGCCCAAACGTCGGGAAATCCTCGCTCTTCAACGCCCTCGTCGGCTACGAGCGGGCGATCGTCAGCGAGATCCCCGGCACGACGCGCGATGCCATCGACTCGCGCATCGAGTTCGATGGACGTGCCTTCATCGTGGTTGACACGGCCGGCATCCGCCGTCGCGGTCGAATCCAACCGGGTGTCGAGCGCTACAGTGTTCTCCGGGCAATCCGGGCAATCGAGCGAGCGGATATCGTCGTCTTATTGATCGATGCGACCGAGGGCGTGACCGCCCAGGATACGCACCTGGCCGGATTCGCACGTGACGCGGCCAAGGGGATCATCCTGGCGGTCAACAAGTGGGACACGGTGCCTCAGACGGACCAGATCAGACGTGAGTGGACCCTCCAGGTGCGTGCGGAGATGAACTTTATCCCGTACGCCCCCCTGCTGTTCGTCTCCGCACGGAACCGCTGGCACATCGAGGAGATCGTTCGGACCGTCTTTCGGGTAGCCGAGGAGCGCGCGAAGCGCATCCCGACCGCCGCGCTGAACGACATGATCCAGGAGGCGGTCCACGCGCACGGGCCGGGGACGATGCGCGGGCGCTCCTTGAAGATCTACTACGTTACCCAGGCGAGTACGAATCCGCCTACCTTCGTGTTCTTCGTGAATGATTCGAGCCTGCTTCAGTTTTCCTACCAGCGCTACCTGGAAAACCGCCTCCGTGATGCTTTTGGCTTCGAGGGAACGGCCATCCGCCTGGTCTTCCGTGAGAAAACTGAATCGCGCTCTGCCCAGCGCGGGTGAACGTGCCCGAGTTTCTCGCCAACCCGGGCACCGGCTGATCCTGACGCGGCTCCTCTGTGCGGGGGCATACCACTGATCCCCGGCGGCCAGGTTGCCCTGCTCGATGAACTCAACAGGCATCTGATGGGCCAAGAGATGTAACGAGGTGAGCCCATGCACGGGCCCACTGCGGAGGCGCTGGGACAACCGTCGGGGCAGGTCCTCAGCTCAGTCCGATCGACCGGACCGGAGGCGGGATGCGGCCGCGGCGATCGAAGAGGCTGCGGACAGCGAGGGCAATGAGCGCTGGCGGGAGGAGGAGCCAGCCCCCCAGGCCTACAGAACCGGACCGCTGGCGGGAGGCGCGATCGAGACGAGCCAGATGGGTCAGAAGCTCTTGCCGCTGCGCCTGCAGGGCTACAATCTGCAGCTCGTGGAGATCCGAGCCGAAGCCGTACCGTCGAAACATCCGATCCTCTGCGCGGATCCGGGCGATTCGCCCGTCGATCTCTCGAAGCTCGCTCCGAAGGCGCGCCCGGGTAACCCGAACATCCTCGGCCATCACGTCCATCACCTCGGCCAGCACGACACCGCGCGATCCAGGGACGAGCAGGCCCTCGAGATAGCCACCGTCAACGCCGGTGATCCACCCTGGCGGCAATTGGGCATCTGCCGCCCATGTCGCAGGTGGATCTGCAGGTGAAAACAATGGTAGAACAGGCGGCGATCCAGCCAGTGGTTCACGCGGCGGGCGGATTATAGCACCCGACCATGAGGAACGGCAATCCGCAACATCAGTTCTAGCCGCCTCGTGCTGCCGGCCGGCCACAGTGCGGGTGCGATCCGGCAGTGCATGCGTACCGCCGTCCTGACGCGCCGTCGGCGCGGCGCTGACCTGGCCTTATCTGGTCTAGAGGATCGTCTTGCCGAAGGCCGAGAGTACGAGATCCGTGGCCAGTTGCCCAGTCCGGTTCTCCTGATCCCGAAAGGCATTCACTTCCACCACCTCGAGAGAGGCCATCAGGTTGGTCTGGGCGATCATCTCCAGGGCGAGATGCGCCTCGCGGATCGTCATCCCACCGGAGACCGGTGTGCCAACACCCGGAGCGTGAAGTGGATCGACAACATCCAGGTCCAGGCTAACATGCAGGGAGTCTGGCGGGGCCTTCAGGTAATCCAGCGCCCGCTGCATGACCTCGTAGATTCCAAGGCGATCGACGTCCGCAATCGTGTACACCCGGAGCCCCAGTCGGCGGATGCGCTCACGCTCGCCCGGGTCGAGACTGCGGACCCCCACCAGCACGACCCGCTCGGGCGCAATCCCACGGCGGTGCCAGTCAAGACCGGGGAATAGCGCTGGCGCCTCTCCCAGGGCAACTGCCAGGGGCATGCCGTGGACGTTCCCACTGGGTGTAGTCTCGGGTGTATTCAGATCGCCGTGCGCATCCAGCCAGAGAACCCGGGCATCGGGCCGCCGATCGAGCAGTCCGGCGAGCGATCCGATGGCAAGCGAATGATCGCCTCCAAGGAGGAGAGGGGTCATGCCGCGCTCGATCGCCTCGCGAACCCGAATGCGGACCTCACAGCAGACGTCTGCAAGCGCCGCGGCAAACCGCGCCGTCGCCAGGCCTTCTTCAGCCGACTCAGCCACCGGCGCGGCAAGGTTCCCCATATCGAGAACCTCGTGGCCGAGCGCCCGGAGGCGAGGCACCAGACCAGCGCACCGCAGGGCCGAAGGCCCGACATCCACGCCGCGCAGACCGGATCCCAGGTCGATCGGCACGCCGATCACCGCGATGCGTCGCTGGGCTCGAATCATCCCCTGTTACCGGTCGGCCCACCTGCGGCCGTCATCATCGCACGGCGGGACACAACGTGAATCGCGCCTCCTTTTAATGCGGCCATAGTATACCCCGTGCTATAATCGGCGGCAACGAGCCGCGGAGGAGGGCGAGTGTACCCGCAGGAGCTTCTTTACACCAGGGAGCACGAGTGGATCCGGGTCAGCGATCGGCGGGGGGTCGTGGGCATCACCTCCTACGCCCAGGAGCAGCTGGGTGACGTGGTCTTCGTCGAGCTTCCCCGCGTGGGGACAACAGTTGAACAGGGCAAGCCCTTTGGGGTCGTGGAATCAGTCAAGACAGCCTCTGATCTGTTCGCGCCGGTCAGCGGCACGGTGATCGAGGTCAATGAGAAGCTGATCGATCAGCCGGAGCTGGTCAACCAGGACCCCTACGGCGAGGGCTGGATGATCATCCTTGAGATCGCCGACCCCGCACAGCTCCACTCTCTCCTCACCGCTGAGCAGTACGAGGCTCTCGTCTCAGCAGCGTGATCAGCCCGGCGAGCGTGGTCATCCTGGCGGGGGGACGGAGCACTCGCCTTGGCCACGACAAACGCCTCCTTCAGCTCACCCCCGGCGAGACGCTCCTCGAACAGACGATCCAGCGGGCCCGGGAAGTGTCCAACGATGTGGTCGTCGCGGTCGGGGCTGACGGAGCTGGTTTCACGAACCTGCCGGCCCGCATCATCCTGGATGCCCGACAGGGGGTCGGCCCGGCAGGCGGCATCCTTGCCGGTCTGCGAGCCATTCATCACGAGTATGCCCTGGTTGTCGCGTGCGACCTGCCCTTCCTGAGTGTTCCCGTCCTCCGGGCCCTGCTCTCGATGCCGCGTGACTACGATCTACTGGTGCCGCGGCGCGCCGATGGACGGCTGGAGATGCTCCACGCGATCTACCGATGCTCCTGCGCCCGCGCACTCGAGCGCCGCCTCGCCGCCGGCCAGTATCGGCTCGCCGGTCTTGTCGAGGAGGTTGCAACGCGCTTTGTTGACGAGGCTACCCTCCGGCGGTATGATCCCGACCTCCATTCCTTCGAGAACCTGAACACGCCGGCGGATCTGGCCCGGATCCTCGCCATTCTGGACCGCCCGCACCCAGCCCCGGCGCCAGGGGCGGGAGAGGCCCCTCCTGGGAAAGGCGAACAGGGCGTCAAGGAACAGATATAATTTACGGAGAATCAGCATCGGAAAACGGGGAGGCGTTTTGCCAGACGATAGGTCTCCCATCCGGGTCGCGGCGATCGCCGATGTCCACTGTTACAACGAGCTTCGCGGACGGCTGCGATACGAGCTGGAATCGGTCAACGAGCAGGCGGATGTCCTGATCCTCGCGGGCGATCTGACCCTCTACGGGCAGCCAGACGAGGCCCGTATCCTGGCAGAGGAAGTCCGCGGCATCCGGATCCCCATGATCGGTGTGCTCGGCAACCACGACTTCGAGCAGGAGCAGGAACGGGTTATTGTTCGCATCCTCGAGGAAGCTGGCGTAGTGATGCTCGATGGTG
Source organism: Chloroflexota bacterium (assembly GCA_019690095.1). Classification (GTDB taxonomy): domain Bacteria; phylum Chloroflexota; class UBA6077; order FW602-bin22; family CADDYW01; genus JADGGD01. The sequence goes on along the minus strand of JADGGD010000093.1, from coordinate 6,090 downwards.
GCGCCACAACGCTCGATATCCGCGGGCGAAGGGTTGGGTTCGCCGGGGTCAAGGGCTTCTGCGGCGGGTTTGGCGACCATCTGGTTGCCCCGTTCGGCGAGCTTCCGCTCAAGGCCTTCGTTCGGGTTGGCCAGCAGGAAGCGGAGAAGCTCGATGCCGCCCTGAGACGGATTCGTGATGATGCGGTTGATTATGTCGTGGCCATCGTCCACTACGCCCCGATTCGCGAGACCGTAATCGGCGAATCGCCAGAGTTGTTCCCGTTCCTGGGGAACAGCAGTCTCTGCGATCCAATTGATCGACACGAGGCTGACGTCTGCTTCCACGGACACGCTCACTATGGCTCACCGGTGGGCAGGACCCCGGGGGGCATTCCCGTGTACAATGTCGCACGGCCACTGGTCCGGACGTATGTGGTCCATCGCCTCGAACCCAGTCGAGCGGTAACGCCGGTACGGTCCTGAGGAAAGAGCGGGGAAAGATCAATGCGGCGCGTCCAGGTCATCAACCTGAGCCGCCAGCAAGTCCTGGCCACGCGGGCCGAGGTCGCCGAGACGTTCCTCCGCCGCGGCCTCGGCCTCCTGGGACGCTCGAACTGGACGCAGTCGGACGGCCTGGTCATTATCCCGTGCAACAGCGTCCATTCACTCTTCATGGCTATGCCGATTGACGTCCTGCACCTCGCCCGCGACGGGACGGTCAAGCGGATCCTTCCCAGACTTCGCCCCTGGCGCATCGGCCCGATTGTACGGGGTAGCCACGCAGTCATCGAGCTCCCGGCGGGGACCTGTGAGCAAACCGGTACAGCAGTGGGCGATCAGATCATCCTGATTGACCACCCCCGGCAGTGATCGCCCCGGCAAAATGGCCCTGGCGGAAAGGCGCCGGGGAGAGGTATCGCTCTCCGCTATCCCTGCCGCGATATGGGCCGCGCAAGCTGCTATGGCGCGGGCGACTGCACGGGCACTACCTCGGCGCAGGGGCTGGCGCCGAAGGCCCCGGGCAGAGCTGCAGGAGATCAGCGAGGCTGGAAAGCAGGAGGTCCGGGCCCTCCGCGATCAGGCTCTCCGGCGGAAAAGGGCCCCAGAGTGCGCCCGCAGTCCGGACGCCAGCGGCGCGACCTGCCCGCAGGTCGTGGATGCTGTCTCCGACGTACAGGGCCCGCTGCGGCTGCTCCTGGAACCCAAGCCGCTCCAGGGCCGTCCAGATCGGTTCCGGGTGCGGCTTGTGGCGTGCGCTGTCCTCCATGAAGACCAGGGTATCGAAGTACTCGGCCAGCCGCGCAAGGCGAAGGCCGCGCTCGGCGATCCCCCGGGACTTGGAGGTGACCAGCCCAAGCGGGTAACCGCGCCGCTGCAGTTCATCGAGCACCGCACCGGTACCGGGAAACTCGCGAGCCAGCTCATCGTGGTGAGCCACATTGAATGCACGGTATGCCGCGACCAGCTTCTCAATGAGCACAGCCTGCTCTGCCGGCGGCCTCTGAACCTTGCGCCATTCCAGGATCGCCGCGAACGCCTCGGGGAGCGGCCGCCCGTAGCCCAGGTAGAGATCCTCGGCAGTGGCCTGAATCCCCAGGAGCGTTCCAAGGGCGTGCTGGTATGATTGGAAAATCAGATCAGTGGTATCAATCAGTGTTCCATCGAGATCGAACAGGAGGCAGTCAATCGACGTATCCCCCTGACCGGTCGGGGAATTATGCGGAGGAGACACGATGGCCGCTTTCTCCTTTTGCCCGCGATGCGGCGCGCCGCTTGCCCGAAACCGCGCGGCACCGCACGCGCCTCAAACGTGTGCCGCCTGCGGCACCACGCATTATCATAACTCAAAGCCCTGCGCAGGCGCCGTGATCCTGCGCGACGGCCGCGTTCTGCTGGGTCAGCGAGCAGTCGAGCCGCATCGCGGCGACTGGGATATCCCCGGCGGATTCCTCGAGCCGGGCGAGCATCCCCGTGCTGGTGCGCGCCGCGAGGTGAAAGAGGAAACTGGCCTGGAGGTTGCGCTCGACGCGGAGCCATTCGCCATCCTGATCGACTACTACGGTCATGGGGATGAGGGAGACTACACCCTGAACATCTACTACCTCGGGCACGTCATCGACGGCGAGCCCCGCCCGGCCGACGATGTCGCGGCTCTTTCCTGGTTTTCGCTGGAGGCGCTCCCCCCTAACCTCGCCTTTTCCCACTGTCGAGAACTCTTCCGACGCCTTGCAGAGACGCTGGCCAGGCCAGACTAAGAGCATTTTCCTGCAAACGGACTCCCCCGGAACCAGAGGAGATCTCGCCTGTCCCACCAGGCCACGGCCCCATGGATCTGCGACCCTGAGACAACCGCGAGCGCGGCGTCCGGGGCCTCCATACATACCTGCTTAGAGAGCAGTCTTCTCATATGATCGCGGCGTGGCATTGACCCGGCCCGGCAGGGTCGGGCCGCTGTCGGTCCAGTCACGTTGGATTGTCACGTAGCGCCCCTGCCACACATCGCCGGGGACGCCCGATCCCGGCGTCAAATAGCTCACCGGTGTGAGGTACCGACGAATCCACTGATCAATCGGAATGAATCGGTCCTCCCCGAGCCACGATGGTCGCCCCTTATTGGGGTCCATGACGTACACGCCGAGAATCTTCACGTCTGGATACGCCTGGTACGGATCCGCCGTGGCCCGGACCCCACGCACCAGTACGTAATGGTCGCCCCACCAGATCGTGGCGATCGACGGCTCGCGGTAGTGCGGGTTGGCGAGAAGCCACGCCACGGTCATCGTCGCCTGGAGCGGATCGTCGTAGATGAAATGGTTGAAACCGCGCTCGGGCAGCCAGTGGTGAGCCGCGGATGCCACCGCATAGGGAGATGCATCCCACTGCTGGACGGTGAAGCCGGCGTTATGAGCGAGCTCCCAGTTCCAGATCTCCTGCTGAACCGCGTAGCTCGGGCCAAGCGGCTGACCCCGCACGTACTCGATCCAGCACTGGAGATCCGCCGGATCGCACCAGATCGAGGTCATCTGCCGGTGGTACGGAATGGGAAGATCCAGATCGAAGGGTGCCGCATCCTCCGGCGGCACCGCACCCGCGAGCCAGTCGCCGGATACGTAGCCCACGCGCGCACCGTCGGTCACGCGCCACCACACACCATTAACCGGTCCGCCGAGAAGCCGCAGTCGCGTTCCCCCGGCGAGGACATCCAGGATCGGATTTTCAATACTCGGGCCCCCACGGAGGTTCAACCAGTCTGCCGTTACCGCGGCACCCCCGCCGACAACCAGGTCTTGCGATGCGCCAGCCGAACCACTGCGAACTGCCGACAGCGCCAGGGCCGCGATGATCCCAGCACCGCCCCGAAGCAACTCCCGTCGTCTCATGACGCCCCCTCCTGCCGATGGCCCGCCCCATGGTAGCCGACCAGGCGGCGGGGATGCAAGGTGCCGCCCGTCTATCCAGCCGTCCTGGTTGCCCGCACGGATGTATGACCTGAACCGGGAGCGTATCAAGCAGCGAGCAGGGAGAACGGGGACAGGGCTAAACCGGGCTCAGGCACTGTTCTCGGACCAGAGACGGAGTAGCTTCCGGCGGCTGACGGCGAGGTACTCCCGATCGGAGGAGAAGACTTCGAGGGTTATCGTACCGTCAAAGCCGGCCCTTTTGAGAAGACGGATAACCCACGGCCAGTCAATCGTCCCGGCGCCCAGCGGCAGATGGAGATCAAGATCCCCCCCGCGGTTGTCACTCAGATGGACGTGGAGCAGGCGGCGCCCCAGGGTCTCGAGGAGCTGGCCGGTCAGGTTAGTCGGGTTGCCGAGGTTGGCATGGCCGACATCAAGATGCCACCCGAGGGAGGGGACCGCGTCAAGGACAGCCGCGAGCACCTCGGGCAGATTGAAGAGGCCGGGGATATTTTCGACCATCAACTGCAGGCCACGTTCGGTTGCGCGTTCCGCGAGGTAGCGGAGCGATTCGGTATTCCGCCAGATGATCCATTGGTGGTCGTAAAGCGGCGCGCGGGGATCCGGGTGAATGTTCACCGGCGAGATGCCCAGCTGTGCGAAGGCATCCAGACACCGCGTCAACTCATCAAGGGCAGCCTGGCGCACCGAGTCAAAGGGCGACCCGATCGGCAGGTACCACGGGGTATGGCCAACCGCACGCAAGCCGGTCTCCTGAAGAATCCCAGAGACCGCGATCAGGTCGAGCTTACTCGCCCGCGCGCCCTCAGGCTCGAGGGTGAGATCAATGAAGTCAAAGCCCATGTCGCGGAACGTTCGGATTTCCTGAATGACATCGCGCATGGGATGGTTCATTGCACCCACGAGCATGTCTCTCCTCCCCGTGACGGCCAGCAGCGACCCCGCAATGATCGGGGTCGCTGATCCAGTAGCCGAACCCGACGGGGATTGTACCAGAACCACCAGAGAGCGAGACAGCAAGGCAAGATAAGGGCTCTCTCTAGTTCCCTGGCCTAGCCTCCTGGCTGACGCGGTACGCGGTGCCAGCCCACCAGCGGATCAACCTGACATCTTGATACTACAACGGGTTGACATGTCGACATGTCAAGTCTATACTGCCCGCGATACCCTGGCAGGGTCTCGTCCAGGGCTCTGCCCGTGCCGTTCATCAACTCCTGCCGGCGGCAGCGGGCGCATCCGGTGTGGTAGTGCCAGGGGTCGAGAAGGGAGGTGATCGCTGGCCCTTCCCCATTCGCCTTTCTCTGGGCGCCCCTCGTGAAGCCTACGCGTTCAGATGGCGTCCCGAACAAGACGATCGGGGAAATTGTGCCCCGGACCATCGGTGGAGGAGTAGATATGCGCTTCTATATATGGGCTACCTTGCTCATCTTCTTGAGCACCCTGGCTCCCCCCGTCGCCCGCGCCGAGAGCCCGCGTGATCTGGATATCCCCGGCGGGCACTTCTACACCCAGACCAGCGGCCGCACAGACCGCGAGCCCGCGCAGGGATACGCGATTACCGATGCGGACGGCATTCCCTTCTGGACCTTCTTCCGTCAGCACGGTGGAGTGGACGTGCTGGGCTATCCGATCTCTCAGCGTTTTCTCTGGGACGGCTACGTATGCCAGGCCACCCAGCGCGCGGTGATGCAGTGGGATCCGGCGACCCATCAGCTTCAGCTCGTCAATATCTTTGATTACCTCTCTGACGCCGGGAAGGATGACTGGCTCCTCGCCGCCCACATCGCGCCGCGTCCGCAGCGAACACCGGAGGAGGGCGCGCCGCTCCCCTTCCTCGTCCTGGCCCATTACCGCTTTCGCTGGCTCTATACCGATCCGTCTATCTTTCACCGCTACTTTTCGACGCCGTCGTACTACACGATTTACGGACTGCCGACTTCTCCCATCGTAGATATGGGGCCGTACTACGCTGCACGATTCCAGCGCGCCGTTCTTTACCACTGGAAAGAGCGCGTCCCATGGGCCGACGACCACGGAACGAGTGTCGGCCTGGCCGGTGATCTCCTGAAGGAGGTTGGGCTTATCCCGACCCCGGCAGCACGTCCTCGCCCTCTGCCATGGCAGGAGACGCCGCGCGAGTCGCTGGCCGCTATCTCATCCGTGCGAACCGTTCGCGCTCTTGCTGTCTCTCCACCGTCCGCCGTTGATGCTCCCCGACCGGTTGCCGCGACAGCTGATCGCCCCGCCAGCCGTCCAGCGCTCCTCAGCACCCGCAGCAGCCGACACGGTCCGGTGCTGGTTGGCGTCTCGACCTGGTACGGGAGTGATTTCCAGGGGCGGCGAATGAGCAATGGCCGCCCTTACAACATGTGGAACCCGCACACTGCGGCCGCCAATGCCTATCCCCTCGGCACGTGGATCCGAGTAACGCGCCTGTCAACCGGTAAGAGCATCATAGTCGAGGTCACTGACCGCGGGGCTTTCCGTTACCCCAATGTCGCCGATCTCAGCTATGCAGCCTTTGCTGAACTGGCCGATCCTTCGACAGGCGTGATCCGGGTTCAGGTAGAGCCCGTAGAGGGGCCGGACTGAAGTTGACCACGAGCAGGCCGGTGCGATAAAAATACAGCGGGGCCGCCACGGCTAACCTGGCGGGCCCCCCTGTTACGGCACGGGCAGAAAGAACC
>JADGGD010000092.1 GCA_019690095.1 Chloroflexota bacterium | reverse complement strand
GCGTGCCCTTCGCCTTGTCGCGCCAGTGTCCCAGGAGATCCACGCGACGGATGTCGTGAGCAGCACGGACCTCGCCAAGGTATCCATCGTGGGGACAGGCATGCAGCATACGCCTGGCTACGCCGCGCGGATGTTCCGGGCACTGGCCGATGCGGGAATTAATATCGAGATGATCACGACCTCTGAGATCCGCATTACCTGCCTCATTGCGGCGTCGCAGGTGGCCCGGGCAGTCCAGGCCCTCCACGATGCGTTCCAGCTCGACCGCGCGGATCTCTAGCGGCCTGGCGCACGGAACGCCGGGCCCCGGGTCGGTTCTCGAGGCTGTGGTACAATGACTCTAGCACGCAGCCGTGCGTGGTCGCTCCGATGACCGAGGTGGCCTACTGGCTTGGCTTCAACCTCGTCGCCGGCATCGGTCCCGTGCGCTTTCGCCGGCTCCTGAACTACTTCGGATCGGCCGAGCGGGCGTGGCGGGCTGACCCTCGCGACCTGGCGGCAGCGGGCCTCGACGGGCGAACGATCGAGACGCTCGTCATGCGCCGCGGCCGTCTTGACCTCGGCCGCGAGATGGAGAAGCTCGAGCGGGCGGGGGTCAGCATCGTGACCCTCCAGGATGAGCGCTATCCCCCTCTGCTCAAGCACATTGCCGATGCGCCGCCTCTTCTCTATGTTCGCGGGGGTCTCCAGGCCGGCGATGATCTGGCCATCGCGGTTGTCGGGACGCGGCGCGCCTCGGTATATGGCCGCCAGGCCTGCGAACGGATCGTTGGCGAGGTGGCCGGACAAGGAGTGACGATTATCAGTGGTCTCGCCCGCGGCATCGATGCGATAGCACACCGGGCGGCGCTCGCCGCTGGAGGACGCACGATCGCCGTGGTAGCCTGTGGGGTGGATGTTGTCTATCCAGCCGAGCATCGGGCGCTCGCCTCGGAGATCGAGGCGCACGGGGCGGTTATTTCGGAGTATCCGCTCGGCACTCCTCCGGAACCGGGAAACTTCCCGGCCCGCAACCGCATTATCAGCGGCATGGCGCGGCTGACCCTCGTGGTCGAAGCCGGTGAGACGAGCGGCGCTCTGATCACCGCCGGCTTTGCTCTGGATCAGGGGCGTGACGTGCTCGCGGTGCCAGGGAGCATCTTCTCACCCGGCTGCGTGGGGACCAATCGCCTGATCCAGCAGGGAGCGAAGCTCGTCCAGGAGGCGCAGGATGTCCTCGACGAGCTCAATCTGTCGACAGTTGGCCAGCAGCTCGAGCTGAAAGCGCTGGTGCCGGAGGATCCGGTGGAGCGCTCTGTGCTTGGTGCCCTGACGGCGGAGCCTGTGCACATCGACGAGATCGTGCGGCAGGTGAGCCTGCCGGCCGCGACGGTCAGTAGTGTCCTGACCCTGCTGGAGCTGAAGGGCATGGTGCGCCACGTCGGTGCGATGCACTACGTGACGACCGGGCGCTGATCGCTGAACGAGGTTGCAGAACGACCATGGCGAAGAATCTTGTCATCGTGGAATCACCGACCAAGGCGCGGACGGTCGGACGATTCCTGGGTAGGAACTACATTGTCGAGGCCTCGATCGGGCACATTCGGGATCTGCCCGAAAACCGCCTCGGCGTGGATATCGAGCACGGCTTTACTCCTCACTACGTGATCCCGGAGAAGAAAAAGGAGATCGTCAAGAAGCTCCGTAGCCGCGTTCGGGAAGTGGATGATGTGTACTTGGCGACTGACCCTGATCGGGAGGGCGAGGCGATCTCCTGGCACCTTGCGGAGACGCTGAACCTGAAGGATCCGGAACGGGTACATCGCGTCGAGTTCCACGAGATCACACGGGAGGCAATTGCTCGGGCGTTCGCGTCACCGCGGGCGATCAACATGCGCCTCGTCGAAGCACAGCAGGCCCGCCGGATTCTCGATCGTCTGGTCGGATACAGCCTGAGCCCGCTCCTGCGGCGCAAGATCAGCAAGCGCGGCCTCTCAGCAGGACGGGTGCAGTCGGTCGCCGTGCGGCTGGTGGTCGACCGTGAGCGCGAGATCGAAAACTTCGTCCCGCGCGAATACTGGACGATCGATGCCACGCTGAGCAGGCACCGGGAGAACGGGCGGGCGAAGGCGCGCTCATTCGTGGCCCGCCTGGTGCAGGTGAATGGTGAAAAGCCGGAGATCGCCGATGCCGCGACGGCGAATGCTCTTGCCGACGCGCTTCGAGCATCGACGTTCGTTGTGGCCGACGTTCGGCGGCGTGATGTCGTTCGCCGTCCGCCCGCGCCGTTCACCACAAGCTCCCTCCAGCAGGAAGCCTCGCGCAAGCTCGGCTTCACCGCCAAACGGACAATGGCGGTAGCCCAGCAGCTCTACGAGGGGGTCAATATCGCGGGTGAAGGGAATGTCGGCCTGATCACGTACATGCGTACGGATTCGACGGCCGTGGCCGAATCAGCCCAGACCGCTGCTCGCGAGTTCATCCGCCGCGTCTACGGGCCCGAGTACGTGCCGGCCCAGCCCAATATCTATAAGACCAAAACGAAGGGAGCCCAGGAGGCTCACGAGGCGATCCGCCCTACCGCAATCGAACGGACGCCGGAGAGCCTTAAAGGCCAGCTGAGCCAGGATCAGCTTCGCCTCTACCGGCTCATCTGGCAGCGCATGCTGGCCAGCCAGATGGAGGCGGCCGTTTACGACAGCGTGACGATCGACGTGGCCGCAGGTCCCACGCCGGATAATCGGCCGTACCTCCTGCGCGCGACCGGTTCGACGGTCAAGTTCAAGGGCTATACCATCGTCTATACAGAGGGGCACGATGATGGGGATGAAGAGGAACCGGAGCGCTCCCTGCCGGCAGTTGATGTGGGCGAGGTGCTTCGGCTGGATGCGATAACACCCGAGCAGCACTTTACCCAGCCGCCGCCTCGCTACACCGATGCAACGCTGGTCAAGGCCCTGGAGGAAAACGGCGTAGGCCGTCCAAGCACCTATGCCCCAACCCTTGCCACCATCCAGGAACGCGGGTACGTCGAGCGGGTCGGCCGCCAGCTTCGTGCCACGGAGCTGGGGAAGCTCGTGACCGATTTGCTCGCCGAGCACTTCCCGGATATTATCGACATCGGCTTCACTGCTGAGATGGAGGAGAAGCTCGACGCGATCGCGAACGAAGGGGCGCCGTGGGTGGAGGTTCTCTCGGCGTTCTACGGACCGTTTGAGCAGACCCTCCGTCAGGCCGATGCGCGCATGCCGGTGGTGTCGATCGCTCCGGAGCCTACGGGCGAGCTGTGCGAGAAGTGCGGCCAGCCGATGGTTATTAAGCACGGTCGGTTTGGAAAGTTCATCGCGTGCAGTAACTACCCGGCCTGTCGGAATTCCCGCTCACTGGTCGTGAAAACCGGTGCCCGGTGCCCGCGCTGTGGACGCGGGGATCTCATCGAGAAGCGAACGCGCCGCGGCCGCACGTTCTACAGCTGTTCGGAGTACCCGACGTGCGACTTTGCGTTGTGGCAGCGACCGCTTCCGCGGCCCTGCCCGCAGTGCGGCGGCCTGCTGGTTGAATCGTCGCGGACGGATGCAAAGTGCACTGTGTGCGGGGCGACCGTTGCCCGTGATGAGGAATCAGCCGCCGAGATGGCACCGGCGGTTAGCCGCTGAGCCCCGGGGGCGGCGAGCCCGGGTAAGGGGGATCCTGTGGATTACACGCGACGGATAGAGGCGGTGCGCCGGGTGATGGACGCCCGCGGTCTCCAGGTCCTGATCGTGGGCCAGCCGGCGAACCGGCAGTACCTGAGCGGCTTTGCCCACCGGGATGAGACAGCGGGTGCAAGCGCCGGCTGGGTAGTGCTGACCGACCGCGAGGGATTCCTCATCACGACGTCGCTGTATTACGATGAAGTGGCCACGACAGTCCGGCACCTGGAGCCCGTGCGCGCGGAGCGCCGGCTTATCGACGGTCTAACTGCTCTTCTCTCTCGTCTGCCGGGCGCCGCGGTTGGCTTCGAGGCGAGCTGGATGACCGTGGATGTCCATCGTCAGATCGCCGAGGCCCTTGGAAGGACGCACCGATCGCTGGTTCCCTCTGATGACCTGATCGGCCGGCTCCGCGCGGTGAAAGATGCCGAGGAGATCGACATCCTGCGGCAAGCGATCGCGCTCACCGATCGGGTCTACAGCGAGATCACGCGCTGGATCCGTCCGGGGCAGACCGAGCGCGAGGTGGCATGGCAGATCGAGAGGAGCCTGCGTGAAGAGGGGGCCGAGGGCATGGCCTTCGAGCCGAGTGTCGCATCCGGGCCAAACGCAGCGGTCCCGCATCACCGTCCGTCCGATCGCCCGATCCAGATTGGTGAGCCGATCTGGATCGACATGGGAGCCCGTCTTGCCGGCTACTGCGCTGATCTCACCCGGAGCTTCTGCCTGGAGATCGCGCCCCCTGACTTCCTGGAGGCGTACGAGCTGGTCCTGCGAGCCCAGCAGGTAGCCATGGATGGCCTGCGGCCCGGCCTGGACGGACAGGATGGGGATGCGCTGGCGCGTGAGGTCATTACGCAAGCCGGGCATGGGGATGAGTTCATCCACTCGCTTGGCCACGGCGTCGGCCTGGATATCCACGAGGCCCCGTCACTGGGGCGTTCCAGCGAGGACGTCCTGGAGCCGGGGATGGTCGTTACGGTCGAGCCTGGCGTCTACCGCCCCGGGTGGGGGGGAGTACGCATCGAGGATGTTGCTCTGATCACTGTGCGGGGGCGGGAGGTCATGACTAGTGCACCAAAGCAGCCGGTGCTCTCCCTTACCTGATCGCACAGCCGACGATGGGCGCACGCACAACGGGGGCGAGGCCCGGTGACGATCTGGGGCGTTTCGGAGATCACCCAGTACCTCAAGGAGCTTGTCGAAAGCGATCCCTCCCTCCACGATCTGTGGGTGGAGGGAGAGGTGTCGAACTTCTCGATCTCGATGGCAGGCCACGCCTTCTTCACATTGAAGGACGCGGCGAGCCAGCTCCGGTGCGTCATGTTCCGGACCTACCTCCAGCGCATGGAACAGCTTCCCCAGAATGGTGAAAAGGCTATCGCGCGCGGCTCAGTCCGCGTCTACGATGCCCAGGGGGTATACCAGCTGTACGTCGAGTTCATTGCCCCGGCTGGCCTGGGCGATGCGCACATCCGCCTCCTCGAGCTAACTGCGCGTCTCGAGGCCGAGGGGCTGTTCGAGCCGAGCCGGAAGCGTCCGCTGCCGACCTGGCCCCGACGCATCGGGGTTGTCACCTCGGCGGCTGGGGCGGTCATCCACGATATCCATACGGTTATTGCCCGCCGCTATCCTCTGGTTGAGATCATCCTTGCGCCGACGCCTGTCCAGGGCGAGGACGCAGCACCCCGGATCTGTCAAGGGATCGCGGATCTGAATCAGATCGGCCAGGTCGATGTTATTATCCTGGCCCGCGGCGGCGGATCTCGCGAGGATCTGGCCCCTTTTAATGAGGAGATGGTCGTTCGGGCGATCTTCGCATCGCGGGCGCCTGTTGTCTCGGCGGTCGGACACGAGACCGATACGACGCTGGCGGACCTGGTGGCTGACCAGCGCGCTCCCACACCGTCGGCCGCGGCAGAGATGGTGGTGCCGGACGTGCGGGAACTCCGCCAGCGGATTGCGACGTTGGCGGAGCTGCTCGCATTCCACGCGCGGTCGCGGCTGGAGCGGCAGGGAGAACGGCTGTATTACCTGGGCGAGGGGTTGCGACGTCGCTCGCCCCTTCCGCGCCTCGAGCGCGAGCGGGAAGCGCTCGGACGACTAGCCGAACGGGCCATCGGTGCTACAGCTCGTCGACTCGAGCGCAACCGGATGGCAGTGAGCAGTATGGAAGGGCGACTTCGTGCACTGGATCCTTACGCCATCCTGCGCCGCGGATTCAGCGTAACGACGCGGGCTGAGGATGGGCGGCCAGTCACAGACCCTGGGCAGGTTCAACCCGGCTCGCTGATCCAAACGCGTGTTCTCAAGGGCGCGTTTAGCAGCCGCGTGGTCGGAGATGGCCCGGCGTAGCGGGAGGATGCGGTGATGGAACAGGAAACCGGTGACGAACTCTCCTTTGAGGACGCGATCGCGCGCCTCGAGGAAACGGTCGCCCGCCTCGAGGACGGGGATATGTCGATCGAGGAGATGGTCACCCGCTTCGAGGAGGGCATGGCACTCGTACGGCTGTGCTACCGGAAGCTTGAGGCGGCTCAGGTTCGGGTTGAGCGGCTGGCCCGGGAGGACATGCCGTTCCCGGTGTCAGGCGATGCATCATCCGACGGTGAGGCACGCCTGCTCGACCGTTAATGGGGAATGGGCGCCTTTGCCGTAGCCTCCCCTCCAGTTGACCCCGGCTGGCCGTCTGCTCGGCCAGTTTACTTCAGACCCGCGATGCGGTTCACGATCCCGCTGAAAGCCATCGGTGGGCCCGGTGCCCGGCTAGGGCGAGGGCCGGCTCAGGGAGCGGCCATGGCTCCCGAGGGGAAGAACTGCCAGTCACCGAGCGGCCAGTAAGAGACCCACGCCTGTCCAACGATGTCGTACCAGGGAACGGTTCCCCACACGTGCGAGTCACTCGAGTCGTTGCGGTTATCGCCGAGCACGAAATACTGGTTCTCGGGAACACGCATTGGCGGCATGGTGTAGCGAGGAGGCGACATAATATATGGCTCCACCAGTGCCTGGCCGTTGACGAAAACCTTACCGTCGCGCACCTCGACGACATCGCCGGGAAGCCCGATCACGCGCTTGATAAAATCGCGCGAGCGGTCGTGTGGGTACAGAAAGACCACAATGTCTCCTCGACGGGGAGGATGAAACAGATACACGCGATCGGTGCCCGCGGCCGGCTGAATACTGGGGAAGAAGCGCCGCACCAGATCCGAACTCACCGACCAGTACACGGCCTTGTCAACCAGGAGGAACTCGTTGTCGTGGAGCGTCGGCTCCATGCTGGTGCCCTCGACCCGGAAGTTCTTCACGACCGACTGGACGACGAGGAAGATCAGGGCGGTGAGGATCACCGTCTCGAGGATGTCACGGAGCGCTGCCTTCATCGCACTGCGGTAGAACTCCCGTTTTTCATGCTGCGAGTCGAGCGAGCGCAGTCACTGAATGGCCGTTGTGATTGCATTATATTATAGGTAGTCGGGCTTTGCCAACAGGGATGACCGTGCCGGAACCGCTCGGGCATCCCTGCCGCTGGCGCCCGGCTCGGTTCTTGTGACAGGAAATCGACGTGTGACGTGAGGAGGCGGTGGTATGGAGGAGGAGAAGCCTCGCTACTTCATTGATGAGCGCTGGTATACCGAGCACAACAAGTCGTTCCGGGCGATGGCGATCACCCGCATGTGCCTGGCGTGTCGACGCAAGCTGGGAACGGAGGTGCAGGAACGCGTTCCAACCGTGGACGCGCGGGGGCGCGTGGTCTTCGAGATGCGGTCAGTGCCGTTCGCCAGTAATCCCCTGTCGGTGATCCGAAGCGACTGCTCGAAGCAGCGCGACTACATTACGCCGGAGACGCCGCTTGCTGAGGCGATCTTCCGGGTCTTCCTGGCGAATGGCAATCAGCCGACCGACATTGACGGCATCCGGGAGCAGCTCTCGGCGTACATCTCACTGGCGTCGCGCCCGCACGGCTATGCGCCGGAGCTCATCCGAGCCATCCTGGAGAACGACCACCTGTACGGCTTCCGCCGATTTGAGCTCGTGACGGCGTGATCGAGACATGGTCGAGATTCAGCTTGTCCAGGGTGATATTACCGAATCCGACTGCGACGCGATCGTTAACGCGGCCAACGATCATCTCTGGATGGGCGCCGGGGTCGCGGGCGCGATCAAGCGTCGGGGAGGCGCGGAGATCGAGGCTGAGGCGGTGGCGAAAGGGCCGATCCCGGTCGGGAGCGCCGTCGCGACCGGCGCCGGGAGGTTGCGAGCGCGTTACGTGATCCACGCGGCAGTGATGGGGCAGGATCTCCAGACTGACGCCGAGAAGATTCGCCAGGCGACGACCAGCGCGCTCGCGGTGGCGGAGCAGCTCGGTGTCCGGAGCATCGCCTTTCCTGCCCTGGGAACCGGGGTGGGGGGCTTTCCACCGGCAGAGTGCGCGCGCATCATGATCAGCGCCGCGCGTCAGCACCAGGGACCATCTGTCCAGCGGGTGGTCTTCGTCCTCTTTGGGGCGGATGTCTTCCGTGCCTTCGAGCAGGCGCTTGCGGAGACGGTTTCATAGGCGTATCAGAGCAGGCAGATCCTTCCCCGACCGGCCCGGCCTAGCCATGCGGAACGAGTGAGAAACACGTCCTCGTGGTAAAGGGACGATTGGGCTATGGCGTGCCATTCCCTGAGCGGGTATACTGCGGCTAACCATCCGTCGGGATAAGGGGATTCCTGACAGTGGAGGAGTGGGAAGCGCCGGAGCAGCTGCTAGTTCGACGAGTCCAGAGAGCAATACAGGCCAGCGGCCTGGGTGAGGCCGCGGCGCTTTTCCTGTGGTGCCACTGGCCGGTACGGCGAATCATTGCCAGCCTGCTCGTGATGGGCGACCTGCTGGGGCCGGGCGTGCGCCCCTGGCAGGACATTCTGGCGGACGATCGGGCTATCCGCCGGCTTGCTGACGGGCTGTTGGAACCAGCGCCGCCCGAGAGGCGGCCGCGATGACCATATCTGTGCCTTTTCTATCTGCTTTATCCCCGCTGGCTCTCGCATCGGGGGCGGTCATTATCGCCCTGGTCCTGCTGAGCGTGGTTGTCTGGCTGGAACGGGACGGCGGGTGGGCTTGTCGATCCGTCCCCGCCCGCGCGGCGCTGGCCGACCTGGCTGCGCGGAGTGATGGTGCGGTGCACTTATCGCCGGGGACGGCCAGCTTGGGGCGATCGGATACTTTGGCCATCCTGGCCGGCCTGCTCGGCCTCCGCACATCCGCGGATCCCGCCGTGCCAGCACACGAACCGGCCCGTCTGACGACCGGCGATGCCCTGACGTACTTCCTGGCCAGGTCGGTTGTTGATGCACGGGCCGAGCTGATCGCCCTGGATCCCGCTGCCTATATCGCCGCAGTGACCGATCTGCTCCGGCGGGAGACCCCGGCCGCGAATATCATGCTCGGTCCACTTGATGACACCTATCTGATGCCCATCATGGCCGCCCGCTCGCGGGGTACCGTGCAGATCACAGGAAGTACCCGTCTCCCCGGGATGCCGATCGCTCCCCTGGCGAGCGACCGCGGCGCGATTGGAGAAGAATCGGTCGTGATCGGATTCCTCGCCGGCGGCGACACGTCGATGGCCCGGGCGATGGACCTGGCCCGGCTGGTCGTGATTACCGTTACCGCCGCCATGGTCGCCGCGCGATTCGTCGGGGCTGGCTGACCCGTGAAGACCAGTGATCCCCGCCGGGTCCTGCCGCTGCTCCTTGGCATCGGGACGGCACTGCTTACTATCGGCGGCTACTACACCCCCGGCTCGCCGCTCGCGCGCGGAGCACAGGTTTTGACTGCCTGGGTCGAGGTCATCGCGGCGTGCGCAATCGTGGCAGGCCTTGCCCTGCTCGGCAGCCAGCACCTTCGAAGGGTCTGGTACGCGCGCGATGGGTGGTGGTGCAGTGCGGTCTTGCTGATTGGTGCGCTTTATGTTCTGGTCAACGGGCTGGCCCCCGGATCATCCGGACCGAATGACGGCTTCGTCCGATGGGCCGTCGACTACGTTTACCTGCCGATCGGGTCGAGCCTTTTTGCCCTGCTGGGCGTGTACGCGGCGGTCGCTGCCTACAGGGTCCTTCGCGTCCGATCGAGCGGCATCGCGGCGATGACCCTGGGGGCGGTTTCGGTGTTCGTTCTCCGCTCACCGCTCTCGGCAGTGATACTGCCGGCGGTCTCTGGCATCGGCGACTGGTTGCTGCGCTACCCAATCACCGGGGCGACGCGGGCCATCGTCATGGGCACTGCACTCGGGCTCGCTATAGCGGCGATTCGCTTTCTGCTGGCGCGCGAGCGCCGTCTGCTCGGTTGAGGGGAGGCTTGTGAACCCCTGTCCGTACTGCGGCGCGGTGAACCCGTCCGATAGCCAGCGATGTGCAAAGTGTGGGGAACCGCTGGTTCGGGAGACCGTTCGCTGTGCTGGTTGCGGGGCATTCAACCGGCGTTCTGCTCGATGGTGCGAGAGCTGTGGTGCTCTTCTACCGATGCCCCAAGCGAGTAGAGGGAGCACGAGTCCCGGATGGAGCAGTACTCCAGGAGAGCCATTCGATCCACGCACGGCGGCCTCTCTCACACCGGCTGGTGCCGCCAGGCGAGCGGATCCGGCCAGGGCGGGTAACCCGACACCGGAAGGCTTCTCGATTCCGGATGACCTGGAACGTCTGCGCGATCTCGCGCATCGGCTGGGCATGCCGGCAGAATCGACTCCCCCGGCGGCCGAGTTACCGGACGCCGGACGATTGGCTGATCACCTGATCGCTCTTCTCGTTATCCTGGTCCTCCTAGTTCCACTGGTCTTTGGGATTCACCTGGCGCCCCTGCCGCCAGCATCGGCCGCGCGCGGCTTTGTGCGGGCGATTGAGGCACTTCCAGCCGGCGCGCTGACTGTCGTCGCGTTCGAATGGGAGCCGAGCGCTGCCGGCGAGATGGCGCCGATCTCAATCCGGGTACTTGACTGGCTGCTCTCCCGGCGTGTACGGGTCGCTGCGGTGAGCACGAACCCGGCTGGGGCAGTCCTTGCCGAGGATATCTTCGACCGCCTGGTCACCACGCGTGGCTACCAGTACGGTGTGGATTTCGTCGATCTCGGCTATGTCAGCGGCGGCGAAGCCGGTCTGGTTATGCTCGCCACTGACGTCCGGTCTGTGACCCCGCGAGATGACCGGTGGCGCGCGCCGATCGCGACCCTTCCCGCGACGCGTGATCTCCGTTCGTTCGCTGACGCTCGCCTGCTGGTCATTCTCGCGGCCGACGACCAGGGGGTTGTCCAGTGGATCCAGCAGGTTCAGCCGCGGGTCGAGCGTCCGATAATTGCGGCGACCGCAGCATCAGCTCGCCCTCTGCTTCTCCCCTATGTCGGTGGAGAGATGGCTACCCTGGATGGCCTGGTTGCGGGTATACCAGATCTCGCCAGTGTTGACGGGGAGGCTATGGAGACGACGGGAGAGCTGGACCAGACCCCGATCGCCTTCGGACAGATCGCCCTTGTCAGCCTGATCGTTGTCGGAAACGTCATCGTTCTCAGCTCCCGGTTCTGGCGTTGGATCAGCGGTAGGCGGGGGAAGTGATGGCAGAGCCGCTGCTGTTGAATGCCCAGGAGATCGGGACGTTAATTGCAGGCCTTCTCACGCTGGCCGTTTTCAGCTATCTGTGGGCGGATAACGCGGTCTATCGGGCGGTAGAGCATCTTTTTATCGGCATCTCAGCCGGGTACGTCGCCGTCGTCGCGCTCCAGCGTGTCATTGTGCCGTTAACGATCGAACCAGCCTTACAGTCGGGCCCATCCTGGAATAATCTCCTCCCGCTCGGGCTTTCTTTGCTCCTGCTGTGCCGCTTCGTGCGGCCAGTCGCGTGGCTGGCAAACCTGCCGCTCGGCATCGCGGTCGGGACGGGCGTCGGACTGGGACTGACCGGGGTCATCGCCGGAACGCTTGTCCCCCAGCTCTTCGCCGCGGTGCCGTCGGTGCCCGGTGAGGTCGGCGTCCTTGTGGGAGCGGCGTGCCTGCTCGTCGTGATGCTGGCCTTTGGCTATACCTTCACCGAGAAGCACCTCGACCATAAGCTCGCTCGGCTGATTATCTCAGCCGGTCGCCTGGTAGCCATGTTCGCGCTCGGCGCGGTGTTCGCTGATCTGGCGACCAGCCGCCTCACCCTGCTCTCCGGGCGGCTCTACTTCCTTCTCCATGACTGGTTGGGTATCATGCGCGGAGGGCTCTGACCGGTTGGTACGGTGATGTCTGTAGTCACGGGAAAGGGAGTGATCGAGCCTGAGCATCCTGCTTCATCGCTCCTGATCGTGGAGATCCGCGAGCGTGCGATCACCGGCGTGCTCAGCGACGTCGTTGCGGGTCGCCACCGGCTTGTCGCGGCATGGCGAGAATGGACGGCACAGGGTGAACGCTCCATGGCCGCTGCATTTGATCGGATGGTGATGGAGATCGAACGGATTGTGGGACGCCGTCTGATGGATAGCAGCGGACTCATCCGGCCAGAGATGGCTGACGGTCAGGGATGCGATGCGATCATCGTAACCGCGGGCCCGCCGCTCCGGATCGCCAGTATTCCCCTGTCGCGCACAGCGGTGGAAGCTGTCCTGGGCGCGGCCGAGCCGGCGGTGTGGTTCTCCGATTCCATCTACCCACTGGATTCGCTGCTGGATCAGCAAGGCGGTCTGGTAACGACGCTAGCTTCCGTCCTGCGGGACCGGCGTCCCGATGCTCTGCTCCTGGCCGGGGATGATGATAGTGCGACCGCCGCGGGCGATTTGCTGTCACTCGCAGCGGCCATCGCGGCCGCCGGACAGTTGTGTCGGGATCCTCTTCCGCTGGTCGTAGCTGCCATGTCGCCGGCCCTTCGGTCACGATTCGTGGCCGCGCTCGACCAGGCCGCCCAACGCATGCTGGCCCCCGGTGCGCTGCGCATACGTGAGGGGGAACTAGCGGGACTCCGCACATGCCTCCGCGACGTGTGGCAGGAGCGGCTGACGGAACAATTTCCCTTCGCCGCCACTGGTCGCCC
>JADGGD010000010.1 GCA_019690095.1 Chloroflexota bacterium | reverse complement strand
TCCGCGTTCCCTAACTTTTCTTCGGTTCGTAGAGAATGTTTCAATCCCCTTTCGGAGATCGCGTCATTCTGACGGCAAAGAGTTGATCCGGTCCGGCGCAACCCGGCCGGGGCCGGGCTGCGCCGACGTTCTGGCTTGCCTCCGCAGTGCTCCCTGTGCTTCGCACCGGTCCCGGGTATTCTCGCACGGCCCCGCCTTTCAGGCAATATAGAACGGCTCACTCCGCTCAACTGCCGGCCCGCCAAACGTCCGCGTCTGCAGGCGGCAGTCCTGGCAGAGAAAGTAGACCCGCACCGCGTCTTCCCCCTCCTTCATCACCCGCCGCATCTTCCGCTCGAGCTGGAGATACTGCGGCCCATTCAGATCGCATTCGAACACGCTCTCCAGAACCCGCGCCCCAAAGCCCAGGAGCAGTTTTGCCAGCCGCTGGCGCCGCCGATCATCCGGGACGTCGTAGCTCACAACCACCAGCATCGCTTTACCCCTTGAGATCGGTCAGCGCCATGCTCCACGGCTGGTAGGATGCCTGCTCACCAAGCGCAATCCGCGCGATCTGGCGCGCCTGCCGCTCAAAAAGGCGGCGAAAGCCCTGGCCGGGCCCATCTCCGGTCTCCCGCGGGCGAATCCGTCCCTCGAACGCGGCGAGGAAGCGTCGGCGTCCCTCGTCCCCCAGCAGAACAGGCCGCGCCGGATCGCTCCCATCAGTCCGAAAGTCACTGCTCGTCAGCTCACGGCGGTTGATCATCCGCAGGACAATCAGGTCAACGACTGCCGGGCGGAACTCCTCCATCAGATCCAGGACCAGCGATGGCCGCGAATAGGCCGGGGCGTGCAGGAAGCCGAGGCACGGATCCAGGCCGATGCTCTCAACCACCGACTGGATCGCATAGGCAAGCAGGGTGTAGCCGAAGCTCAGCAGGGCATTCACCGGGTCTCGCGGTGGATGCCGCTCACGCGCGACGAAGCCGAGATCCTGCCGCAGGAGCTCTTTGAAGGCGCCAAAATACGTCGCGCTCCCGCGGCCTTCCACTCCCATCAGCGAGCTGATCTGCCGCGTCCGCGGGACGCGCTCGATCATCTCCGACAGGCTGGAGATCGCCGCTCCAATGACCGGATGATCCGTGCCCGGCGTGAGCGCCTGGAGCAGGGTGCGCTGGTTCGCCAGCTTCGCCGCGACAAACTGCTGGGCTACCGCCAGGGCCCGCGCGGGATCGTCAACCAGCCGCATCTGCCGCTGGCGCAGCTCGCCGAAGCGCGAGCTCGAGGAGAGCAGACGCCCGTAGTACCGTCCGGTCGCCGAGAGGAACACCGCGTCAATCCCGCGGGTGAGCAGAAAGACGATTGCGGGCGTCGTGACCTGAACGTTACCGAAGATCACCACCTGCTCAATCTTCACGGCCGGCACGCTCAGGATCGGGCTCCCCTCCCGCGTCACGACGAGCCGCTCCCCACTCTTATGGAGCGTCGCCCCCTGCTCGACGATGTAGAGCACCGCCATCGCTCTCGATCCTCCGGATCTGCCCCAGCCCCATCGCCGTTTTCACCCCCAGGCCGGCGTGGACACCGAAGTCCAGCAGTGCCTCCAGGACGCGCAGCCAGTAGCTGTCCGGGCGCAGGGCGCGGTAGACCACCGTCCCCACGGCGCAGACCTGCTGACCGCCCGCAACCTCCACCAGCCGGCTCTGGAGACGGAACTGGCTGACCCCCAGGCATTCCTCGGCGTAGCGCCGTGCTTCCGGGTTCAGGACCAGCGGAGCAAATGCGTTCCAGCGGTCCACCAGACTGCCGAACACCAGCCCGGGCAGAGGCAGGGGCTGGTTTCGGCCGCTGGTGTGGAAGGTCGTTGGGGTGACCAGGCGCAGGCCGATGCGCCGGGCCGGCGGGTCTGGCCCCAGCATCCGCCGCCTGATGATCTCCTCGTAGCTGGTCTGCCCGGCCTCGGGGTCCTGCTCGCTGTCGAGGGCAACCGCCTCGAGCGCAACCTGGATGGTATCCAGGCGCAGGGTCGTCGGGAGCCGATCGAGGATCTCCGGCAGGCGCGCGGCCAGCCGTGCCTCGATCGCACTGAACCGCAGGCGCACCTGCCACGCTTCGCCGATGCCCCCGGGCCGGAGGAAGACGCCCACCGCGTAGGGGCGCGGCCCACTGCCGTCGTGCAGGCCTGCCGCGAGCGATGGATCCAGGCGCTCCGCGGCCGCCAGGAGGGCCGCCTGGGCCGCCCGCCCGAGGAAGAGCCGCTCGGCCGTGCCCCGCTCCAGCGGCGGCGCGATGATCCGACCGCTCACCACCGCACTCGCGATCACCTTACTCTCCCAGCTGATCCCTGATGTACTCGCGCAGGGTGTCCAGCCTCCATTTTGTCGTCTGGCCGCCGGCGATGCGCGCCAGTGCCTCCAGATCGGCCAGCAGGTCGCGTTCTGACCCGGCGGCCTCGCGGTAGGCCGCAGTGATCACCTCGCGGGAGGCACCGCCCGTCCCGTGGACTGCCCGATTCCGCAGGCGAGCCAGGGGTGGGGCGTTGAGCTGGCGATCGATCTGGCGCAGCTCCTTCAGCTCCGCCGCCCGTTCCTGGGGCACTCCGGTCTCGGCAGGTGGGCGCTCGATCAGAAAGTCCAGATAGGCACCGAGCGCAACCCGTGTTGCTCGTTCGTAGCGCAGAGGTTCGCCAGAGTCGGTCTGCCGTGTCTCCAGGAAGGCCCGCAGTTCGGGCCGTTCGGCCACCTGCTTACGCCGCCGCTCCTGGTCTTTCCAGTCGTCACCGCTCATGTCGATCCCCAGCTCCCGCCGGATCACCTCCTGGAGGGCATATTCATCCAGGGCGAAAAGGAAGACGAGAAACTCCTTGTAGGCACCGTTCTGATAGCAGACCCGCGCCTTGTGGTAGAGCTCGGCAAGGAGCAGGCTGGCATCACCGTCCCGGAGGGCTCGGGCCTCCTCGCGCAAGGCCTGAACGAAGAGGCGCTCCCTGCCCTGTGCCAGGGCGTGCACTGCATCTGCGATCTGCCAGGCTCCATGGTGATCGAAGTTCAGCCGCGCCGCGCCGTAGTCAGCAAGCCGCGCTGTCAGCTCTCGACCGGGCATGCGCTCGAGCACCGCCTGTACTGCGGCGAAGTCGTAGCGGTCGAGATAGCCGCGGGCCAGCTGGCGGAGGATGCTCTGGCGGATCTGCCCCCCGAGATCCAGGGGCTCCGGCAGGGAGGCCCCCTGCCGGAGATACAGCACCTGGCAGTCGTCGCCGAATCGCTCGATCGCCGCCAGCAGGAGCCCCTGGTTCATCGCGGGTGTTCCGCCGCTGGCGGCAACGTACCAGCGACCGATTCCTTCAACAACCTTTCGTCCGCGCAGGTCGCGCTGGTAAAAGGTGTACGTCTCGTCGTACTGGGACGGGTTCAGATCGCGGAGCAGGCGAATCACCACCTCCAGCCGCCCTTTCGTCCGCTCCTGGATCAATCGCTGGACAATCTCGGCGAAGTGGAGGGTGTCGGTTGATCGAAACCCCGGGTCCGCCTCCGCAGGCTGATCGGTCGCGAAGAGCACGACCCGCGCAAGAGCCTCTTCCCTCTGCTCGAAATAGGCGAGCAGGGGGGTGATGATCGGCATTGTCAGCCGCTCCCGGTACCGGTCGAACTGCTCCCGGAGCTCCAGCCCCCGCTCGCGGGCCGGCCGGATCTCCTGTCCGTCGAGCTGGAGATCTCGATTGCCCACGTTCACCAGCAGGGCGGTGTCTGCTTTGCGGCCGTCCGGCATCGTCACTCCTTCTCGTTACTCATTCATTCTCATTCAGTCGGACCTGAACCCAGCCCAGTGGTGCCTCCGGCCGATCCGGTGCGCTCTCGACCAGCCGCCGGCTCTTGGGGAAGGGAGCACCGGTCCGTCCCAGATGGTAGCGCGCGCGAATTGCGGCGAACCCCGGGGCATCCCGGAGCGGCGGGCCGATCGTCTTCGCCAGCCAGCCCGTCCCCCAGCCAACCGGCAGAAGGAAGCTCCGGGAGCTCTCGAGGACGCGCGAGCGTGCGAGCTGGTCATAGAAGCGGACCAGCGCCGGACAGCCGGCTTCTGTGTAAAACGCACGCTCGGCCTCGATCACTACCCGCGCCGCCTGGTTGCAGCGGGCCGCCAGCCGTTCCAGCCAGCCGGTCCGCGCGGTCAGCCCCAGCTCTGCCTGCCCGAGGGTCCAGTGATCGACCTGCAGGTCCATCGTCAGGCTCGTGTGCGGCGGGAGCGCGATGACGTTGAGCCGGTAGCCCTGTCCTTTTGGCTCGAGACGGTTTCCCCGCAGGGAGTAGGTGGCGACGACGAACACCCGCGGGATCGCTGGATCCAGCGGTTCGCTGTCGCCGATCCGGAGGGTGCGCAGGAGGTCGTGGTTGGGATCCTGTCCGAAAGCCGCCTTCTCGAGCACACGGCCGGCTTCAGTGCGCCGGGCATTGGGATCCAGACCGTCCAGCGCCGTTCCGGACACCCGCAGGAGTGCCGTGCGGATCGCCCCTTTCAGGGAACTCCCCGGCAGGAAGGGTCGCCCGGCCGGGTCGTGGATGAGCTCGAGCAGACCGGTGCCTGTCTCGGTGTGGCCGACGTATGGGATCACCGCGCGTGCGCAGGCGCGGCAGTCCTGCGGCTTCAGCAGATCGGAGAGGCGGAACTCGACCGCGCTCCAGTCCTCGATTCGCTCCGGGCCCAGATGCTCCCAGAGGCGCGAGGGGTCGATCAGGATGATCTCTCCGCGGTCGCGGATGAAATCAACATCCTCTACCAGCACTCCCCGGCCGTCGCTCACGTGGAGGGGAGAGAGCACAGTTACCTGGAGACGAAACCGTTGGGAGAACGGGCGGCTCATGCCTTACCTCCGGCCGCTGTCGGCATCGCCACCATGGCGGGGTTCACCCCCAGGGTTGGCGTCAGGCCGCACCGAATGACGCGGTGCATCGTGAAGCCGTCCGGTGTCACGTCGACCAGCTCGCCCGCGACCGGCCCGACCCCCCTGACAAGTGCCCCCTCGGCGAGCATCCGCACTGCCTTCCGCCAGCGGCCACCGCCTGCGAGGTCGGTCATCCAGCCGCGGCGGGTCTCCAAATCGTAGGCCGCGGGTGGATCAAGGGCGCCGGCCCGAATCTCGGCCGCGGATGGATGGTAGAGGCCGAGGGTAAGGCGGAGCGGCGACCCTGGCACGTCGGGGATTTCCACCTCCTCGGGATCGGTGAACCTGAACTGTCCGTGCCCGGCGCTCCGCTCGCCTCCGAAGCCCTCCCCGGAGAGGTACGCCAGCGCCTCGCGGAAGGCCGGCTCCCAGGAGCGGTCAAGCCAGTAGACGAGGAAGTACAGGCCGGCCCGGTGCCCGAAGATCACCCGGCCGGTCCGATAGACAGCACTTGCTGACGTCTCCCGATCGACGGTCACCCGGGGCACTGCCGTGATCGCCCAGTACTGCTGGCCCGCGAGTGCCGTGCATTCGGAGGGCAGGAGCCAGGCGGTGGCCTCGGCTCCCAGATCGAGGGGCTCCGCGGTATCGTCTGGCGGCTCCCCGCGGAGCAGGCCGGTAAGAACGGCGACAGACAGCCACCGCGCGCGGCGGGCGGGCCCACCCGCCGGTACGGCCCGCGGTCGGGGCACGAGGAACGTCTCGCCGGCCCAGGGAAAGGTCGAGCTGACGGCGAAGGGCGTCAGTCCCTCCCGGAACCATTCGAGCAGGTCATCGACCGCGCCGCGGCCGTGGGTCACCGCCAGCGCCGCGCAGAGCGCACTGAACAGCGTATCTGACCGGACGGTAAGCTCGCTCCGTTCCATCCCCACGCCGCGGCCGGCCAGGTGCAGGGGCGCCCTGAGCGTCAGGCGGTAGCGGTCGAAGCGCGCCATGGCCGCCTCACGCCTCCGGGAGCTGTTGGCTCAGCCAGGCCTTCAGGGTGTCCCAGCGGGCCAGCAGATCGGCCGGCCGCATATCCCCGCTGGTGTCCCAGCGTGCCTCCTGCTGGTAGCGGGCCCGATTGCGAACTGCCAGCGTCAGCTTCTCGAAGCGCACCCGGCCGGAGCCGCGACTGCCCTGACCGCCGAGGTAATCGTCCTCCACCAGGGCGAGGGCCTGGAGAACGAGCCGGAACCGTTCCACGTCGGCCGTCTCGTAAACGCTGTATATGAGATCGAGCGGAGCAAACACTGCCCCGGCTGGCACGCGCTCCTGCTGGCGCGGCACCGCCGCAGAGGTTATGCGGTCGATCGTCGCCTCCCACTTGATCTCGGTATACGGGAGGTCGGTCTCCAGTGCATCGAGCTGCTGGACGGTCTCCGGCGCGAGCGGGATATCCCGCACGAGCAGGCGCGTCGGTCCGCCGAAATCGACCTGGCCGCGCTCGCTCCCCGGCACGCCGAACACCTGGCAGAGATCACAGGCGCGGTAGCTGTCGGTGGTGCGGCAGGAGTGGATTCGGACGCCGCTGATCTGTCGGTTGAAGGGCAGGCCAAGAAACTTCTCGCTCAGTGAACGCATCTTGCCCCGGAGCGATGAGCCGGGCAGGTAGGGCTGGTCGTTCAAGGGGTTCCGCACTACCGGCTGGTCCACGCCGCCGATCGCCAGCGCGCCGGCCGCCCCGCCGATATGCAGGCCGGTGACCGCGCGCACCTCGCCCTGCAGGAAGACCCTTCCCCGGAAGCGAAGCCCGCTCTGGCTTGACTGGTCCATCGCAGCCTCCTCTTGCTCACTCGCGGCCGCCCGCTGCTCGGTGGTAGGCGAGCGTCGCCTCGAAGAAGTCCACGAACCGCTGAAAGCGCTCGCGGTCCTCCCTTGTCCGGTCAATCAGCGGCAGCAGGTTCTGCTGGAGCTGACTCAGGGCGGGCCCACCCTCTTTATCCCGATGCCGGGCGGCCTGGTAGGCCAGCTTCGGCTTCAGCATCTGCAGCTGGTGCACTGCCGCGCGGCGCTGGTCGTCGTCGGCGCCGGTCCGCGGCCAGCGCATCTCGATGCGCCGGACGGCGCCGAAAAAGCTCCGGATCTGGGAGGTCTTCAGTTTGCCTTCCGCCAGGGAGCGGCCCAGCTGCTCCGCGACACTTACCAGCCGCGCACTGTCGCCGCCAAGGATCGCCTCGGCCGTCGCGTCATCCATCACAACTGGCGGATCGGCTGGTTTGCGCGGCGGCCCGGACCCGGAGGTCGGGGCCGTATGAGGTCGGAACCGGGGGTCAGCCATGGGCATGGGCATCCTCCTTGCGCACGAGGTATTCGGCCCAGCGCGCTACCAGCCCCAGCGTGCCGATGCGCCCTGGTGTGATCAGCCTGTCGGCCAGGGCGAGCACCCGTCGGCGAGCCTCCGGGTCATCGAGGCGCTCGGCCAGCCGGTGGATCTGGTAGTGGGCCAGCCAGAGCCAGCGTCCATAGTACGGGCGTGCATCGCGGCGGATCCGGCGCGGGCCGCGGTAGCCCGCCGCGGCCTGCGCAAGGGCATGGATCAGCGCCCGCGGGACCGGTCGGGCGCCGCCGGTGCCCTGGACCAGGGCGGCCAGCTCGTCAACATCTGCGAAGGTCTGCCCGGCCTCCTCCCAGCCGATCGTGACGCCAAGGAAGCACAGGGCATCCTTCTGCCGCCCGTCCGGTCGCCTATATTCCTTTGCCCGGTCATCCAGTGCCTGCTTTGCGTCCTCAGCCAGCAGGTACAGCGGGGCGTGCGGATCGTCGACCACCAGGCCGGCCGAGATCGTCAGGGCCGGATTGCCGGCGCAGAAGGCGCCGAAGTCCTCTCGGATGCGCCGGGCCAGCACCGGCATGCGGTCCCAGGGGCCGACCGCGAACAGATCGTCACCGCCAGCATAGATCACCGCGATGGTCCCCCTGTTCGTCGCACTCACCCCGTCCACCTCCCGCACCAGCGGACCGAGCCAGCCTTCGAAGAAGAGCCGCAGGCTCCGGCTCAGGCTCGCGATCCGCGAAGGGGAGACCTGCTCGTGCAGACCCTGATGGAAGAGCGCACCCAGCCCGTCTATATCCATTCGCAGGATGCCGAGGTAGGGGACACCGCGCGCGGCCTGCGCCAGCCAGTGGAAGCTCTTCAGCATCCCCGGCGTGTGCGGCTCATCTTCGGGTAAGTCCGGCGGCGGCTCGTCGCCCGGCCCGATCACCGGCGTGGTAACGCTGGAGAGCCGAAATCCATGGGCATTCGCGCGCTGGAAGTCCAGCTCATTGATCGTCCAGATGCGGGCACCGCGCCGCTCCGGATGCGGCCGCGCGTCGAGGTCCCACCAGCGCCCGAGCCGCGCCAGCGCCTTCTGCCATTCTGGCGCCTCGTCTCCGGGTGGCTCCTCCGAGACAGTCAGGAAGAGCCGCGATGCCCGGGCCAGCCGCTCGCCGAGATCGCGAAAGTCGTCACACCGTGCGCAGAAGACCTGGCCGTCTCGCCGACGGCCCCGGCGGACCTCATCCCGGCAGACCGCGCATACCTTGATGGGGACGCGAGCAGGCCGCGGCGCGCCGCGGCAGTCCCGGCAGCGGAGCACCCCATCGCTGATGAGGGCTTCCTCCTCGTCCAGGATCCTGCCGCACACATCGCAGAAGTCGCCCGCACTGACCGGCCCACCCGCGCCCAGCGGTCCGAACAGGGCCGACTGGTGGGTGCTGGCGATCTCGGCGAAGCGGCGCGCCTTGACCTCCTGGAGCGATTGACCGATGCGGCCCCAGGCCTGATTGAACTCTCGGGATGCCTGGCGCGACGTCAGAGGAATGCCCGCCAGTGCAAGGTACAGCTCGCCGCCGCCGATCTCAAGGAAGATCTCCGTCAGTTCACGGCGGATCGCGGCCAGATCCTCGAGGGCGCTGACTGGCGCCAGCAGGTAGAACTTCGCCCCGCCCGTGTAGAGCAGATTGGGCAGGGGGAGATCGAGGCGCCGGAGCACCAGGTCGGCTGCGGCCTCGCTCAGGAGCTGAAGGAAGAGCGAGCGGCCCCGCAGGGTGCGCGCGGCACCGGCCGAGGCGATGCTGTAGAGGAAGCGCTGAACCCCGGAGAGATCGCCGGCGATGAGGGCGAACAGGGGGGTGTCCGGTCCCTCTGCTGCCCTCTCGTGGAGAAGCGCCGCGAGGTGGTGATCATCGAGCTCCCCGCGGCGGTATTCCTGCCACAGGCACGCCGCCAGCGCCGCAGTGACGCGCGCGTGGTCGTAGAGCGAGACGTCCGGTACACTCCGGTAGGCTGCCGACGGCACGCACCAGGTGTACCGCTCGAGGAGGGCGAGGAGGCTGGTGAGGTAGGCCTCGAAGTCCGTCAGGGCGGCGAGGCCGCGCGCCGCGGCGAAAAAGGCCTCCCACAGGCGCCGGTACTCCTCCGGCTGGACCGGCGGCAAGTCTCTCTGCGGGAACAGCGCCTCGCGCTCAAGGGTCAGCGGAACAAGAGGGAGGTCAGCATCCGGTACGGTCGCCCCGCCGGGCAGGTGGATGCGCCCGAAGATTGAGCGCAGGCGCGCTCGGCGTGGATCACCATCGGTCTCGGCATCCTCACGCTCGCTCGCGGCGATCCGGTCCGCCGCGGCCACGATCTGCGCCATCGGCTCGGTCGGCTGATGGTGGGTCAGGACCCAGTACCCGCCCTTCCGCCATGCCGCGGGTACGATCTCCTGATAGCAGGCGGCACTCCAGCGGGCGTGGGCGCCGTGTGCCCCGACATCCTCGCGCTCAAAAGCCTCGTAGCCGGTCGGAAGCGGAGCGCCCGTCCGCTGCCAGACCTTCCCAATATCGTGAAGAAGTGCGGCGAGGACAACGGCCTCGCCCTCTGGCCCCAGCCCTGCCATGGCTCCCGCTCCTGGCACGCGACGGCGCACGGTACCGCACTCGCTCAGGGCACGATCGCCCCTGGCGAGGTAACAGGCCGCGACGCTGTGTGTTCCTGGAGCGAGTGGGTCCCAGCCAGTCTGCTGTGGGGGAGATTGTAGCACGAACGGGCGGGCAGGGAAAGGACCGCCGGTCCCGGCCTGCTGACGCGGGCTTCTGGAGCGGCTGGGCTTACCGGAGCTGGCCGCCTAGACCTCGATCATCTCCGGGAAGACGATGACGTGGCAGGAGGGACAGCGCGCCCGCACTGCCCGGCCGCGCCGGGCGTCGCCGGTCAGGTAGAGGCGCACCGCATTCTGCTGGATGATCTCCCCCAGCTCCGCGCTGTCCTCGGGATCGGCGAGGCAGGTCAGCCGCCGGTGCCGGTAGCCGTGCTCGGCCAGCCACTGCGCCGCCGCGGCCTCCGTGCCGCCAAAGCAGACCAGGTGGGCGATGACGTGCGGCGTGGTGAGCAGTGCCCGCGCGGGATCGCCCGGGGCGCGGATGACGCCGTCAAGGTCGACCAGGATCGGGAACGGGAAGATCGGTCGGAAGATGTCGCCGATCTCCCAGGGCAGGAGGAAGTACCGCGCCGGGTCCACGGTGATCGAGACGAGGTCGACCTCGGCCCCGGGCAGTCGTGCGCTGGGGACTGCGGCGAAGACGTAGGTCGGAACGGCCCGGCCGTCGGGCAGGAAGCGGCGGCGAAAGGCGGCGAGGCTCCGACCGGTGACGATCATGTCATCGACCAGGAGACAGCGCCCGGAGGGCATCCGCGCCAGCTCGGCCGCCTCGATCAGCGGGAGATCCAGGAGCTGGGCAATGATGCCGGCGATGACCCCACCCCCGCGCGGCACGAAGCTCACCGCGCTGATCGAGAGCTGCCGGATCGCTGGGATCGTCTCGACCACCACGCGGTGGACGTCGGCGTAGCTCAGGAAGTCAAGATCAGTCATGGTCACGGTCACGGCCGTCTCCCGCCTGCTTGTCCTCCCCCCGGCCGCTCCCCGCTGTGCCCGCGCCCAGCCCAACCGCCTCCTTCGCCGCCGCGAGGATGACGTGGGCCGCCGCCCGCGCGCGCTCGGCTCCTGCCGCGAGCACGCTGTCGAGGTAACCGGGGTCCTGGCTGACCCGGCGGTAGCGCTCCTGGATCGGCTGGAGTGTCGCGATGACCAGGTCGGCCAGCTCGCCCTTGAGCTCGGCATAGCCGCGTCCCCGGAAGTGCTCTTCGATCGCTGGGGGCGACGCGCCGGAGAGGACCTGGTAGATCGTAAGGAGATTGTACAGCCCCGGCTGGGAGGGATCGAACTGGACCGCACGTCCAGGACCGGTGACGGCGCGGGCAAGCTTGCGCCGGATCTCCGCGGGGCTGTCCAGGAGATACAGCGTGTCGGCCGGGGTCCGCGCGCTCTTGCTCATCTTCCGCTCCGGGTTCTGGAGCCCCATTACCCGCGCCCCCGCCTCGGCGATCAGCGCCTCCGGCACGGCGAACACCCTCCCGAACCGGTGATTGAACCGCGCGGCCAGGTCGCGGGCCAGCTCGAGGTGCTGGCGCTGGTCTGCCCCCACCGGCACGAGGACCGGCCGGGGCGGCCAGCCGCTGTAGAGGAGGATGTCAGCCGCCTGGAGGACCGGGTAGCCGAACAGCCCCGCGCTCGCACTTTCCCGTTCTGCTCCGGCCTTCTCCTTGAACTGGGTCATCCGCTCCAGCCGTCCCATGGGCGCAAGGCACAGCAGGATCCAGGCGAGCTCGGTGTGCGCCGGCACATCCGACTGGACGAACAGCACGGCCCTCTGCGGATCGATCCCTGCTGCAATGAGCACGGCGGCCATCTCGCGGATGGTCGCCCGGAGGATGCGCGGGTCCTGGCGCGTGGTGATCGCATGCAGATCGGCGATGCTGAAGAAGGATTCGTACATATGCTGGAGGCGGGTCCAGTGGACGAGCGCCCCGAGGTAGTTGCCCAGGTGCAGGCGGCCGGTGGGCGTGATGCCCGAGAGGACGCGCGGCGCCCCGTCCGTCCCTGTCCCTGCGGTCTCCCGCCCCATGCGTGCACCTCCGTCCGGGATCGGCACGCGGCCGATCCCGGACGCGCCGACAGATCCCGTGCCGGCGCCGGCCGCAGGCGCAGGGACGCTGCCTCAGGATGGGGCCGGGGCTGGCCGCTCGCCCAGGCCCAGAACCTCGCGGGCGTAGCGCACGCTCTCTTCGAAATGGCGCCGCTGCTGGGCCCGCAGGGCATCGGCCTCGGCCGTCGACAGGCCTTCCAGGTTGTACGGCCCGACGATCTGATCGAGCGGCTCGGGCCGCCCCGAGCGGGCCAGCACGAGGAAGCGGGCAAAGTCGGCGGCCAGCATCTCCGGGTACATCTTCCAGAAGTCCGAGCCCGGGTCCAGGTAGGGGATGAGCTTCGGCCCGCTTCCGGTGATGATCTCCAGGTCGATCGGCGGATTCGGCGCCTTCTCCTGCAGAATGGCGATGATCGCGCGCAGGTTCACGTTGCCCTGCCCAAGCGGCACCCACTGAGCCATCGCGCCCTGCGCGACTTCCCACACCCGGCTGTCGCGAACGTGCGAGGTCACCACGTACGGGGCCAGCACTTCCGCCGTCAGGACCGGGTCCTCGCCGCCGTAGGCCGGGTTGCCTGTATCCAGGCAGACGCCGACCGCGTCCGGCCCGACCTCCTCTACCAGCCAGCGGAGCTCGCGCGCCAGGAGATCAACCCCGCCGTGGTTCTCGACCGCGATCCGGATCCCCAGCTCCCGCGCCCGCGGTGCCACTGCCTTCAACGTCCGCACGCACTCGGCCAGGTGCTCTCGGAAGGGCACCGGGCCGAGCCGATCGGCCTGGGTCCCCAGAAAGCACCGGACGACCGGCGACCCCACCACTGCGGCGGCATCGAGCATCTGGGCCAGCTGTTCTTCCCCGCTCCCGTCCTCGGGACGAAACGACGCCGAGAAGCGGTCGAAGCTGCCCATGCCGACCTCGATCGCCAGGCCCAGCTCATCGGCCCGCGCCTTCAGCTCCGTGAGATAGCCGCGCTCGAGCGAGGCGAAATTGCGCCGCTCGGAGAAATGGACGGTATCCAGCCCCAGGCGGGCGGCATACTCGAGGATCTGGAAGGCATCCCATCCCTGCCAGCGCACGCTGTAGCTGTCTATTCCCAGACGCATCTGCGAGCTCTCCTTACTGCATGCCAGTCCATCACAGCATGCCAATACACTGCGTGCTAATACTGCATGCCAATCCTTGACCGCAGGTCAATCCCTGGCGCGCCGCTTATGCTGGCGTGCCAAAGTAGCCGCATTGAAATTGCCTTCCCCTGTTCCTGGCTCACGAGCGCATCGACCGCTCCGTGCCCTCCGACGGGGCGCCCGCGGTCGGCGTGCCCGCGCCGCGGTTGACCAGCACCTCGGCAAACAGGATCGCATTGGGGACGTAGATGACTTCGCCGTTGGCCCGCAGGGTCGTCGTGCGCAGGTCGATCGTCTCGACAACGCCGACGAAGTCCCGCACCTTGATCGTCTCGCCCGGCCGGAACGGCCGCTCGATGAGCAGGTAGATGCCTGCAAAGGCGTTCCGGAGCACGTCCTGGGCGGCAAGGCTGACCGCCAGGCCAACCACGCCGAGCGCGGCGGCGAGCGTCGTGACATTCACATTGAAAACCTGCAGGACGAGCACCAGGCCAATCAGCAGGATGATGATGTAGCCGACCCGCCCCAGCAGGATCGCCAGGCCGGGATCGGCCTTGCTGCGCTTCAGCGAGCGGTGGATCGCATCGCGGACGCGTGCCCCAACGAGCAGGGTCACCACCGCGATGAGCAGGGCCAGGACGACCTCCGAGGCAAACCGCCCCAGGCGCTCGAGGGCGGTGGCCCCGCTATTGCCGAGGAGGCCTTCGCTGAAGCCCTTGAGGAGATCTCCCATCGTGCGATGCCACTCCCGATCACGTGCGGCGGCAGCCGAGCCCGTCCGGGGCGCCCGGTCGAGGCGGACGGCCGTCTCTCCCGACTGCGCCGGGGCCGCACTCGCCCCGGGGGCGCCCGCCGTGCCTCCGGGACAGGACGCGGCGTGCCGCCCGTGAATGGTAGCCATGATAGCACGGTGGGTGAAGGGACGAGGTGAAGGGGCGAGCCGTGCCGTCCGGCCTCTCACTCGCGGATGAGTTTTTCCTCCTGCACCTTGCCCTGCTCGCGATCGAGTTCGCGGGCTTTATCGGCGTCGTGGCGGCGGTGCACCGCCCGGAGGCCGGCTGGGCACTGCGCGATGTAGCCGGGATCAAGCTGATCCTGGAGTTCACCCTCGCCGAGGTCTTCTTCGCCTTGCTTCCGCTCCTGCTCGCCTCGTCACTCGGTGCCGTCGGCCTGACCTGGCGGCTCCCGGGACTGCTCCTGGCCGGGTTTCTGGCAGCCGAGATCGTCGTCCAGGCGCGCCGGGCCCTCCTGCTCGCGCGGCGGGGAGAACCTCCCCGCGCACTCCCGGCCGTGCTCGCCCTCTTCTTCCCGGGCACCGCGGCCGTCGCCCTGGCCGAGCTGGCGAATGTGCTGACAGCAGGTAGTCAGGCGGTCTACCGCTGGGGCCTGGCGTGGCTGCTGGTCGGGCCGGCCCTCCAGGTCTTTACCTTCGTCTCCGCGTATGCCGTGCCCGCTGAGCGGCGGACGCTGGATGATGGGGAAAGCGCGGGCCGGCCGCGTAGGGCACGGGTCAGCGGAACAGGGCGCCGACCGAGCTCCCGCCGTGGATGCGCTGGATGGCCTCGGCGAAGAGCGGCGCGACCGAGAGGACGGTAATCTTCGGGAGTTGCTTGTGCGGCGGCAGGGGGATCGTATCGGTGATCACGACCTCCTGGATCGGCGCATCGCGCAGGCGCTCAATTGCCGGCCCGGAGAGCACGCCGTGGGTGCAGGCGGCATAGATCTCCTGGACGCCGGTCTCGCGGAGCACGCGGGCCGCGCCGATGACCGACCCTGCGGTGTCGATCTCGTCGTCTACGATCACCGCGCGGCGGCCGCTGACCGCGCCGATCACGTTGAGCACCTCGCTGGACCCGCCGTTCGCCGGGCGGCGCTTCTCGATCACCGCCAGGCTCGCGCCGATGCGCTCGGCGAAATCGCGGGCCCGCTTCGCCGCACCCAGGTCCGGCGCGACGACGACCCAGTCCTCGAGCCGCTTCTCGGCGAAGTAACGGCTGAGAACGGCCAGCGCCGAGAGCTCGTCCACCGGGATGTCGAAGAAGCCCTGGATCTGGCCGGCGTGGAGGTTCATCGTCAGGATGCGGTTGGCCCCAGCCGTGGTGATCAGGTTGGCCAGGAGCCGCGCGGTAATCGGTACGCGCGGCTGATCCTTCTTGTCCGTCCGACCGTAGGCATAGTAGGGGATCACCGCGGTGATCCGACCGGCCGAGGCACGCTTCAGCGCGTCGATCATAATCAGCATCTCCAGGATGCTGGTATTCACCGGCGAGCTGAACGGCTGAATGACGTAGATGTCGCGCTCGCGGACGGTCTCATTGATCCGCACGAAGATGTTCTCGTTGCTGAACTGGAAGACCTCGGCACGGCCGAGGGGAATCCCGATCTCCGCGCAGATGGCCCGGGCCAGGCCCGGGTTCGCGTTGCCCGTGAAAATGCCGATCCGTGCGTACACCCTGCCACCCCGGGGACAGTCTGCGATTGAGCACCGGCCCGCGTTCGACCCTTCTCCCGTCTGTCGGCCCCGGCCGGCGCGGTCGGGGACTGCGCACTGCGGCGCGATTATAGCACGGCCGCCCGCATCACCCGCGTTCGGATCCGGTGAAACCTTGCCCGTGGCCCGGGCGTTTACAGAGTGACAGCTGTCCCCGGGCTGGCGTGCGCTCCCCGGCGCAGCCGCCCGCGCGGTCGTCAGGCCGCGCGGGTCTGCCCGGCCGGGCGGTGTGGTACACTCGTGACTGCCCGCGGCGACTGCGGAGCGCCGTGCCAGCGGAGGCCGGGATGAATCGATTCGGGTCTGCGCCATCGCATCCCCCGTCGGGGAGGACGCCGAACCGCGATCGCGCCCTCTTCCTCGCGATCGGCACGATGCTCCTCGCCGCCGTCCTGCTGGTTCCGGCCTATGCTCTCACGCCAGCCCACGAGCTGATCGGGCGGCTCCTCGCCGGACCAGTGGCTGCGGGCAAGGCGCCGCGGCATCCCGCGCCCACGCCGGGCACGACGCGCGTCCCGCCGCTGACCGTCCAGCCGTCCACGCCGACACCCCCGACGCCGACGGTCCTGGCGACGCCGGTCGGCCTTGCCACCGCTGCCGCGGGAGACCAGCGAGTTGCCTTCCTCCTGCTCGGCTACGGCGGCGGCAACCACGACGGTGCCTACCTTACCGACTCGATGATGGTCGTGATCGCTGACCCGACGCACAAGACGCTGACCCTTCTCTCGATCCCGCGCGATACCTGGGTCCCCCTGTTCTTCGACGGTGCCACGCCGGTATACGACAAGATCAACACCGCCTATGCCTACGCTATGGATCCAACGCTCTATCCGGACCGTCTGCCTCGCTACGCCGGCAAGCAGGGGGCCGGAACGTTTGCCATGGATACTGTCTCGCGCCTCCTCGGCATCCCGATCACCTACTACGTAGCGCTCGACTTCACCGGCTTCCGCGAGATGATCGACGCCGTCGGCGGGATTGATGTGGATGTCCCGGACAGCTTCACCGCCCGCTACCCGGCGAACGATGATCCGACGATCAACCCGGGATGGATCACCATCCACTTCAGCGCTGGCCTCCAGCACATGAACGGCGAGCGCGCGATCGAGTACGCCCGCGCCCGTGAGACGCTGGATAACCCCTCCGAGGGGAGCGATTTTGCCCGTTCGCGGCGCCAGCGCCTGATTATGGAAGCGTTCAAAGACCGCCTGCTCCAGCCGAATGGACTGGTTGCCCTGCCCCGGCTCCTGCTGATCGCCGCTCAGCACATGGATACGAACTATCCGATCCCTGCCGCGGCGGCCATGAGCCAGCTGATCTTCCAGTGGCACGCTGTGACCTTCTTCCAGGCCGCCCTCACCACCGACAACTACCTCGAGGAAGCGACCGGCCCCGACGGCCTGTACGCGCTCGTGCCGAATGCGCCGGACCATTCCTGGCGCCAGATCCGGGCGTTCGCCCGCCTTCTCTGGAGTGACCCGCCTGCCGCTACAGCTATGGCGGACACCCGGATCATCATCCAGAATGGAAGCGGCACGGCCGATCTGGGCGAGCGGCTCGCCGCGGCGCTGATCGCCCTGGGCTACCGCACCGGCGACCCGGTCACAATCGAGCCGCGCCCAACGTCGCGCCTGATCGATGAGACGGCTGGGAAGGCATCGGCGCTGATTCCCCACCTCACGGCCGACCTGGGCCTGGGGAATGCGCTGACTGTCGAGCCGTCTGATACAGCCACCGGCGAGCTGATCCTCCAGCTCGGGGTGGACGCGGCCGGCCTTGCGCCGCTGGTACCGATCGACACGGAGGCCCCGACGAGCGCGGTGGGGATCCGGCGCTTCGGCCTCTGGGCTCCCCTGATCGACACGCCGACGCCGCGTCCCGCACCGCGCACGTTCGCCACGCCAACCCCGACCGGCTCCCCTGTGGATGTGGATGAGAGCACCCCAACGCCCACGGCGACGCCCGCGCCCCGGGGCGTGGAGCGTCCGCTCCCGCCGCCGCACGCCACCCCGATCACTGTGCCCGGTCAGCCGAATCTGGTCGTGGTTCCCAACCTGATCGGCCGGCCGGAGGCCGAAGCCCAGCAGATCATCACCGAGTCCGGGCTGATGACCACCTACGTCAACTACCAGACCGCCGCCGATGTGCCCGACCGTCGGTACTTCGAGTCCATCGCCCCCGGCGCGGTGCTCAGCCAGATCCCGCGGCCGGGCGAACGGGTGCCGCGCGGCACCCGGGTCTACCTGGCCGTTCGCAAGCCCTGATCGGGCAGGCGTCAGCGGCCGCCGGTCCAGGTGACGAGGCCGGCATCTGTCCAGAGGTAGACGCGCGGCGCTGTCTCCCCGGAGGGTGCGGCGGCAACCCGGTAGACCGCCCGGACGCCTGGGAGGCTCACCGGAACCCAGGAGCGGCCCGCGTCCTCGCTCACCAGGAGGCCGCGGTTCGTACCGAGGTAGAGCCAGCCAGCCCGACTGCGGTCGACGGCGAAGGCATTGACGCCGAAGAACGGCGCGGCGGGATCCTCGACGCGGTCAAGCGCGCCGCGCCCGACGACGCTCCAGGAGGACTGACCGGCGTCCAGCCGCAGGAGGTCAGCGCGGCCGCTGGTCGGATCGCTCCACACCTCGGAGAGGGCGTAGGCGGTGCCGCTGGCATCGAGCGCCAGGAACGGCGTCCACCGATAGGGGAGGCGGGTCGAGGGCGGCAGTCCTGCCTGGAGGTCAGCCCAGGTCCGCCCGCCGTCGGTCGAGCGGAAGACGCCGAAGTCGGTCCCGGCCAGGAGGATATTCGGGTCCGTCGGGCTGGCCGCAAGCGCGCTCATGCCCTCGTGGCTGCACGGGCAGTGCGTGCTGTTGAGGAAGGGGGGAAAGGCTCCAGTGTAGACCGCGTGCCAGGTCCGTCCGCCGTCATCCGAACGGTAGAGGCCGGCGGTGCTCGTCCCCATGCCGGCCGGCTCGTGCCAAACGTAGAGGATGCGTCCGGCGGCATCGGCCATCGTCCAGGCGTAGACTGCGTCGTTGAGGGGTGTCCAGCTCTCGCCGCCGTCCGTGCTCCCATAGAGGACGTGCTCGGCGACGGCGAAGATGCGCTGCGGATCACTCGCCGCGACGGCCAGGGACTGGGCCGGGACCGAG
Organism: Chloroflexota bacterium; assembly: GCA_019690095.1. Lineage (GTDB taxonomy): Bacteria > Chloroflexota > UBA6077 > FW602-bin22 > CADDYW01 > JADGGD01. Next base: position 22,993 of record JADGGD010000010.1, on the reverse strand, counting down.
ACGGTCACCGGCCCTGGCGTCGCCGCTCCGGCGCCGATCGGGTTCTCGGCCGCCGGGAGGGGAAGGCGCCGCCAGGATCGGCCGCCGTCATCGGAGCGATACAGGGCATTCGTCGCGAGGAGGGCATAGACGGTCGTTCCCGGGCCCGGGGCCGCGGCGAGCGCCTCGGCCGGAGCGGGAAGCGCCGGAAGCGGTGCGGCCGGAGGGAGCGGCGTGGGCGTGGCATTCATCTCCGCGGTGCGGGTCGGAACGAGGACGCGCCCGGGCACTCCCACGGTGATCAGGTGCAGGGCGGGATGGACGAGCGGCCCGCGCAGGATCAGCAGATGCCGTCCGTCCGGCGTCAGGTCGAGCACGGCGCGGAGCGGTCCGCCCGCGGCCACGCGGTGAGCCGCACCTGCCGCCGCATCAAACGCATACAGATCACCTTCATCACCGCCGGCGCCTGCCGGCAGGCCGACGAAGTAGCCCTGCCCGCTGTCGGTGAGCTGGATGCCGCCGCCCGGGATGAGCTGATACGGCTCTCCCTTGATCGCGCGGAGACCGGAGCCGTCGCTCCGGACGACCCAGAGGCGCGGCGCTGACCCGTCCCCATCGCCCGCCGCGACCAGGGCAAGCCAGCGGCGCCCCGGCGAGAGAGCCGCCGGATCGAGGCGAGTGCCGGCGGGAAAGATGCCCAGGGTGGTCAGACGTCCCGCCGTCCGATCGTAGCGAACCAGCGCGAGGCCGGCCGCTGTACCGGCATCGCGCGCCGGCACAGTCAGGAAGACGGCGCCGTCAGCCTCTGCCAGCACCCGCGCAGTTCCGGGCGGGATGCTCGCTGGTAGGGCCACCGGCGTTGGCTGCGGAACCATCCCTGCGCCGGAGCCGTCCGCCCGGACCGCCCGGAGCGGCTGATCGCGGCAGTCAAAGGGGGTGCCGCCCACCTCGATCGCCGAGCCGTCGGGAAGCCAGCGGGTGACAGCCAGGGAGGGCCCGCGCGCAGACGGCGTGCAGGGATCCTGCCGATACAGGACGCGCGCCTCTCCCGAGTCGAGCGCGATGCGCCAGAGCCAGCTCGGTCCGCCTGCACCCGGCTGGTCCTGGATGACGGCGAGCGACCTCCCGTCGGGTGACCAGGTTGCGGCGGTGTAGCGGAAGCCGGGCCGCGGGGTCAGATCGCGCTCGGTGCCGCTTGCCAGGTCGCGCACGACCACCCGGGTCGCCGCAGTGCCGGCGGTCGGCAGGTAGACCAGCAGTCGGCCGTCGGGGGAGAAGCGCGGCCGGCGGTCAACCTGGCCGGCTGTCGGAGCCCAGTCGTAGGGATCGGCCAGAACGGCATCCTCACCTTCCGCTGGCATCGGGCCGGCGACCGGCGGCCCGGGCAGGAGCGGCGCCATGGCCGCGTCCAGTCCCGGTGCCTCCCACCAGTCTCCTCGGGATGGATCTTCGACGTTGGGCCCGCTCGCCGCGGGCAGGTAGATCAGGGCGATCGCTGTCCCATCACGCAGACGGAGCTGGACCAGGTAGGTCTGTGGACGCACCCGTGCGCCCAGCGCCGGGTCGTGACGGATAAAGCGGGCGTGCGCCAGGGCCTCCAGGGCCGGCCGGAGGGCAGACGGCTTCGCTTCGGTCCGCGCTGAGGACTGCCGGTAATCCATCACGGTGACCTGCACCACCCGCGGCAGGGCATCCGGATACAGCCCGGCGCTTGCGGTCAGACGCGTTGCATCGGGGAGGGGGCGGAGCGGGCCGAGAAGGACGCCGAGGGCGGCCGGCACGCCGGTCAGTGAGCGCGCCGGGGGAGCGAGCCGTCCCCCCGCCAGGATCGCGCCGAACCCCAGCAGGGCGATGACCAGGATGACGGCTGAGGCAGCCGCCAGGCTGGCCGTGCGCCGGGCGATGAACAGGAGCGGCAGGAGCAGGCGCAATCGTCGGATGCGGCGGTCTACCGCGGCGTCGATTCCTTCGAGGTGCGGCTCCATGACCGCCGGCAGGACCGGCCAGGATGCCGCGACAGCGTCCACCCGGCGGAGGGCGCGCAGGAGGGCCTGACAGCGAGCACAGGCGGCCAGATGGCCGGCCACCATCTGCCGCTGGTCGGGCGGGAGGTCGCCGTCCAGGTAGGGTGGTAGAAGCGGTTCGATCCGGTCACAGTTCATCAGGTGCTGTCCTCGTGCTCGCGCAGGATCCGGGCAAGCGCCAGGCGCGTTCGGTAACTGCGGGTCTTGGCCGTGCCGGCCGAGATGCCGAGCATGCTGCCGATTTCTTCGTAGGTGAAGCCCTCGCGAGCCCAGAGAAGAAAGCAGGCGACGTGATCGCGCGGCAGGCGCGCCAGGGCGGCGATCAGCGCGGCCCGCTCAGGAACGCACTCCTCCGGGCCGGCCACGGTCGGGTCCTCGCGCGTCGGGGTCAGCGGCAGCCACTGGACGAGGCGCCGACGCCGGTGATGGGAGATCGCGGCGTTCGTCGCAATGGCGAACAGCCACGCCTTCAGGTTGAGGCCCGGTCGGGTCTGACCGATCGCGCGGTACGCCCGGACGAATACGTCCTGGGTGAGATCAGCGGCAACCTCCGGATCATTGACCAGACGAAAGAGGTAGCCGGCGATCCGCGCCTGGTACGCGTCGTAGATGGCTCCAAAGGCGACCCGATCCCCCTGCCGGGCGCGCTCGACGAGGCTTGACTCGTCCGGCGCGAGGTCGCCCAGTCCCACCAGTTCCTCCATCGACCGGTACAACGCACGAGAGGCGCGCATGGTCACCGCCCACGTGCGAGTCTAACCGGGGCGATGGCAGGAGAGCAAGCGGGCGCCATCCCCGATACAGAAGACGCGCCCGGGCGTGAAGGCGGTGCAGATCCTCACCCGCCGCTGGGCAGGAGATGCAGGAGCCGCATCAGATCGAAGATAAGCGGCGACAGGACAATCAGCAGGAGAATAATCAGCATGGGAAGGACAGTGGACCAGCGCAGAGGCGGTCCACCGGTTGGCTCGCCCTCGTGGACCTGTATCGACATCGGTATGTCCTCCTGGACCACATCGTCGTGGCCGACTGGCGTCACCGGCCCTGCACAGGACCGGACAGCTTCAGGCCCGCGAACGATCCCGCTAGATATAACGTTGATGCGGCGCTTTGGTAACAGCGAATCCGGAGGATGCTGGCGTGCGGCATGATCCGCCGGGCGGTGGGCCGCCCGGGACCGGCGGCCGGCCCGGGCTCACCGCGGCGGGGTCAGGGCGCGCCCTGAACGACGCCGACGAGGTTCGTCGTGGCGTCGCAGACCCAGATCTGGCCGTCCGGGGCGCGGGTCATACCGTGGGGCTCGAAACCCTCGATCGTCCACTGCTGCAGAACGCGCCCATCGGTCGGGTCGAGGTGGAAGACGGTTGCCAGGTTCGTATCCACGCAGACGATTGCGCCGTCGGCCCCGTAGATGCCGTGCGACCGACGCCCGGGGAAAGGAATCTCGTGCTCGAGGGCGCCGGTCTCCAGGTTCAGCCGCTGGATCACGCCCAGACCCGGGCGGGTCACCCAGAGCTTACCGTCGATAACCTCGAGGCCGTGGATGCCGCCCTCACGGGCGTTCGGCAATTCGATCGCTCGGGTACAGTGGCCAGTCGCTGGATCGAAGGCGTAGACGTAGGCCGGACGCTGGTTCGAGGCCGCCCAGACCAGCCCGGCGCCGAAGCCGACGCCGCTCATATTGCGGGCTGGCGTCGCAAAACTGGTGAGGATCGAGCCGTCGTAGCGGACGAGGTAGACCCGATTATCCTGCTGATCGCAGACCCACAGTCCCTGCGGTGTGGCGGACAGGCCGTTGGCCTGCGTCCCGGGACCCACGAACACGACGCGGACCGTTGCCATCTCACGTCCCTCCCTGCTCAGGAGGCGGAGCGCCGGGAGGCGCCCCGCCCCGAATCGTGACCGGCGTCAGCCGTTCAGGTCAGCCATCGAGATTGAGGTGAGATTGAGGTCAGCCATTGAGATGGTCGTAGGCACGGTAGGTCAGAAACTCCGGCAGGTCGTCGGCGAGGGCTACCTCCTCGAAGAGGGCACGAGCCTCCTCATAGCGGCCCTGACGGAAGGCCTCCGGCCCTACCGCCTCCGCGATCCGGGCCAGCTCGGACTGCTCGATCTCCCGAACGAGCTCGCGGGTGATCGGCCGTCCATCGCTGAGCGTCCGATGGTGGTAGAGCCACTGCCAGACCTGGGCCCGGGCGATCTCGGCGGTGGCGGTATCCTCCATCAGGTTGAAGATCGCCGCCGCGCCCACGCCCCGCAGCCAGGACTCGAGATACTGGATCGCTACGCTCACGTTGTTGCGCAGGCCCGCCTCGGTGATCTCGCCCCCGGGGACCTCGATCGTCAGGAGATCGCGGGCAGTCACCCGAACGTCCTCGCGCAGGCGGTCGATCTGGTTCGGCTTCTCACCGAGGGCCCGGTCGAAGACCTCCCGCGCCACCGGCACCAGGTCCGGGTGAGCCACCCAGGTGCCGTCGAAGCCGTCTCCGGCCTCGCGCAGTTTATCCTCACGCACTTTCGCCAGCGCGACCTCGTTGATGCGCGGATCGCGCCGGCTCGGGATGAAGGCGGCCATGCCGCCGATCGCGTGCGCCTTGCGACGGTGGCAGGTGCGGACCAGGAGCTCGGTGTAGGCGCGCATGAACGGCACGGTCATCGTTACCTGGGCGCGGTCCGGCAGTACCGCATCGGGGCGGCGTCCCAGCTTCTTGATAATGCTGAAGATGTAGTCCCAGCGGCCCGCGTTCAGCCCGGCGGCGTGGTCCCGCAGTTCATAGAGGATCTCATCCATCTCAAAGGCCGCCAGGATCGTCTCGATCAGGACGGTCGCCTTGATCGCGCCGTGCGGCAGGCCGAGCGTCTCCTCGGTAAAGACAAAGACGTCGTTCCAGAGGCGGGCTTCCCGGTGGCTCTCCAGCTTGGGCAGGTAGAGATAGGGACCGGTGCCGCGCTCGAGAAGGCGGCGCCCGTTGTGGAAGAGGTACAGGCCGAAATCGAACAGACTGGCCGAGATGGGCTTTCCGTCAATCAGCACGTGCTTCTCGACCAGGTGCCAGCCGCGGGGGCGGACGAGCAGGGTCGCGGTCTGCTCATTGAGGCGGTAGAGCCGCCCATCCGGCGCCGTCAGCTCGATCGTGCGGTCGATCGCGTCGCTGAGATTGATCTGCCCCTGGATCACATTGCTCCAGGTCGGCGAACAGGCATCCTCGAAGTCGGCCATGAACACCTGGGCGCCGGAGTTGAGGGCATTGATCATCATCTTCCGATCGACCGGGCCGGTGATCTCGACCCGACGGTTCTGGAGGTCCGGCGGGACCGGCGCGATCGTCCAGGAGCCGTCGCGCACATGCCGTGTCTCATCCAGAAAGTCCGGCAGCTCCCCGGCATCGAGTGCCGCCTGTCGTTCGGCCCGCCGCCGCAGCAGCGCCTCGCGGGTCGGGCCAAACTCCCGCTGCAGGCGCGCAATAAACCCCAGCGCTTCTGGGGTGAGGACCTCCGCGAAGCGTCCTTCGATCGGTCCGAGAACGGTCACTCCTTCCGTCGCTACCACCGTCGCCCCTCCATATCTGCGCACGTCGGGGCATCCGGCCGTCCAGCCACTTTTCCCTGCGGCAGTCGGTCGGCGCCCCCGGGCGCGAGCAATCTCGTCATGCTCCGAGCGCCGGTCACGATAGCACACGGATCGGTGGCCGAACAAGAGGGGATGCCAGCGCGCCCCCGCCTACAGCCGCACGACCCCAACGGCGCGGCGCTCGAAGAGGTGAACCGTGTCCACGAAGCGGATCGTGGCCTGACGGTAGGTCATCACGAGAGAATGGGTGCGTGCGCCCCCGCCGAAGAAGCGCACTCCCTGGAACAGCTCGCCGTCGGTGATGCCGGTGGCCGCGAAGACCAGGTTCTCTCCACTGGCCAGGTCCTCGGTCCGGTACACCCGGTTCAGGTCGATCCCCATGGTCCGGGCCCGCTCGGCCTCGGCGTCGTCGCGCGGACGGAACCGGGCCAGGATCGCGCCGCCGAGGCACCGCAGGGCCGCCGCCGCGAGAACCCCCTCCGGGGCGCCGCCGATCCCCATGACGGCGTGGACGCCAGTGCCAGAGACGGCAACCGAGATGGCCGCCGAGACATCCCCATCGGGGATGAGCATGATCCGCGCGCCGGCCTCACGCACCTGCTCGATCAGCGCCTGATGACGGGGACGATCCAGAATGACGACGGTCAGATCCTGCACCCGCCGATTCAGCGAATCGGCGATGATCTGGAGATTGGCGGCGACCGGATAGTCGAGGCTGACCTTGCTCGCGGCAGGCGGTCCGACAATCAGCTTTTCCATGTAGGTGTCGGGGGCGCGCAGAAGCCCCCCGCGTTCGGAGGCGGCGATCACCGCAAGTGCCCCCGGCATGCCCCGGGCGACCAGATTCGTCCCTTCCACCGGATCGACCGCGACGTCGACGGCCGGGCCGCGGCCGGAGCCCACTCGCTCACCAATGTAGAGCATCGGGGCCTGATCGCGTTCGCCCTCACCAATCACGACGGTGCCGTCCACATCCACGCCGTCCAGGGCGCGGCGCATCGCCTCGACGGCGGCCTGGTCGGCCCGCTCGTTGTCCCCCTGGCCCATCCACCGTGCGGCGCCCAGTGCGCCCGCCTCGGTGACGCCCAGGAACTCCATCGCCAGAAACTTCTCCACCATGGAGCTTTCCCTCCTCGCCGTTTCTCCGTGCCGTTCTCTCCCGCCTTTGGGCGGCGTGCCGCACGGCGCATGGCTGAAGAACCGGCGGCTGTCCTCGCCGCCGTGCCAGATTGGGGTCGTCCACTGCCAGACCGCCTCCCCCCGTTCGCCGCACCCGGCCGCCCGGAGCCGTGCGGCGCGTCGAACGGCAGCTGAGGAGGCATGGCACCGGGCCAGGAGGCGCGATCTCGCTGCGTGCGGCCATCAGACCAGGCGCGGCTGGCCCGACGGCCTCCTCCCTCCTCCTCGACTATACTATAGCCAATGGGCCGACGGCAGAGCCAGCGCGCCCCCGTCGGAGTGGGGGGAAGCGTGTTCCAGCGCATTCTCGTTCCGATCGATGGAAGCCCGACCGCGCGCCTGGCGCTTGAGCGGGCGATTGACCTGGCCGGCGAACAGAAGGCCCGCCTGCGGATCATCGAGGTGGTCGATCTGGGGATCCTCTACCGGGTCTCGGCGTCGGCAGTCGAGACCGGTCCGGTCGAGCAGGCGATCATCACCGAGGTACGCCGGGAGCTCGACGCGGCCGCGGAGCTGGCGCGCCGACGAGGGGTCGCAGTCGAAACGGCCGTCGTGCGGGGGCGCGAGCACCGGATCAGTCGTGAGATTGTCGAGGAAGCAGAGCGATGGGGAGCGGATCTCATCGTCATGGGAACCCACGGGCGCCACGGCCTGGAGCGGCTCGTGCTCGGGAGCGTGGCCGAGGGAGTAGCACGGCAGGCGTCGGTGCCGGTCCTTCTGGTCCGTGCCCCTCGGGACACAGCGGGATGACGCGCCCGGACGTGGACCGCCCCGTATCTGGAGGCGGTCGGTCGTGAGCACTGTGGCACGCTCGAGCGTCCGGCCGTGGGCCCTCCCGGCGCGTGTGCGCACCTGGGGGGCGGTGGGGGCGATCACCATTCTGGCGGCAATTCCTCGGCTCGCTCGCCCGGACCTGACCGAATACAAGCTCGACGAAGCGCTCGCCGTGCTCAACGGGCTGGCAATTTTGCGCGGGCTCTCCCTGCCGCTGGTCGGGCAGGGAAGCTCGCTCGCTGGCGCCGCCCAGGCTCCCCTGTTCTACTACCTTGTCGCCGTTCTCCTCTGGATCGGGGGTGATCCGCAGCGGGTCGTGCAGGCGATCGGTCTGGCGAACGCCGTTGGGGCCGGCCTCTCCTATCTAGCCTTCCGCCGTGCCGTGGGAGACCGCCCGGCCCTGGTTGCGGCCCTGCTCCTTGCGGGCGGCTCCTGGGCAATCGTCTTCTCGCGGAAGATCTGGCCCAACGACCTGCTGGCGCCCCTGGCGGTAATCGCGCTGTGGGGCCTCCTGCGCGCCGTTGCGCCGGGAAGCCAGACAGGCCTGGGATGGAGCTGGCTGGCCGTCGGGCTTATGGGGGCGCTCAACCTGAGCGCCTGGCCAGAGCTTATCGTGCCTGCGCTCGTCCAGCTGGCCGTTCCGACAACGCGGCGGGGACGTGCCCTGGCGACCTCACTGGCGGGCCTGCTCGTTCCCCTGGGGGGAATCGCTCTCCTGATCGGAAGCTTCCGAACGATCGCCGCCGACCTGGTGGGGGCTGGTGGTGCACGGCGCGTCTTCGATCTCACTCCGCTCGGCTACATCATCCAGCTCGTTCGGCCGGACGCCTTTCAGGTTCTGGCCGGACCGAACGGCGCGGCTGTGGCCGCGGTGAGTGCGACGAACCTGCTCGGTCCTCTCCTGCAGGGGCTCCTGCTCCTCGGCGCGCTGGCCGCGGCGGCACGGACCCTCCGCCAGTGGCGTGCCGCACGGCGCCCGGTCCTGACCGAGAGCGCCATTCTCCTGCTCTGGTGGCTGGCACCGGCCCTGGCCGCACTCGACCGGCCGGTGCCGGTGTACGTTCATCACTTCCTCCCGACGATGCCGGTCCAGTTCCTCTTCACTGCCATGGGCCTGGATGGACTGATCGGGCGGATCGGTGCGTTGAGGCGGCTCATCCGCCCGCGCGACCGCCTGCCGCACGGGGCGCGGTGGGTCGCTGCTGGCGTGCAGCGGCTCGCGGCGAGTGCGGCGACCGCCCGCGGCGCGATTGCCGCCGTGCTTGCCCTTGCCGCGGCGAGTATCCAGCTCCGGGCGTTTCGGGTCTTCCTCGCCTTCATTGCCCTGCACCCGACCGGAACCTTCGTTGGGGTTCCCCTGGGCGCTTCCATGATCGCCGCTGAGCGTGCCGCGGCCGAGGCACGTGGCCGCGCGCCGGTCTACATCCTCTCCGACGGCGATCTCGTCGGGGTCGATACTACGCCGACGGTCATCGCCTCGCTGGCGCGGGGAGCACCGCTCCAGTACGTGGATGCCGATGAGACGATCCCCTTCCCGGCTCGCGGCGCGGCGGTCTACTTCGCCGCGCCGGACACCGCGGCGGACATCTCGCCACTTCTCGCGCGCCTGGCGTGGCCGTCCGGGCCGCGCCCGACCGGTCCGGCGCTCCCCGGGGGCTACCTCCGCCTTGCCGCGACGGCGCCCGGCGCGCGCCTGCCGAGCGGCTGGCGCACGACCAGCGCACGCCTGGAGGACGGCTCGATCATCACGGCCTATGCTGCACCGCGCCAGCTCCACCCCGGCGCCCGGGCCGAAATCGATGTCCTCTGGCAGATCGGTCGGCCGCCGCCGGAGCCCTCTGCGGAATCAATCTTCGTCCATCTGGTCGACGACCGCGGGCACGTCCAGGCCGGTGCTGACCTTGCCCCCCTGCCGACCGCTACTTGGATTCGCGGTGCCTGGCTCCTGAATCGCTTCGCCATGGAGATTCCGCGCCAGTTGCCGCCAGGGCGGTACTGGCTCGACATCGGCCGCTATCGACGGCCGGCGATTGTTCCCCTGCGGGTGATCGGCGCGGACGGGCGGATCGGGCCGACGAGCATCCGGGTTGGCCCGACGGCGGTGCCGCCACCGACGCCGACTGTCGGGCCGCTCACGCCGCTCGGAGCAGTCTTCGGAGGAGTGATCCGTCTTGAGGGCTGGCGGGTCGACCAGAGCGCCGACCGGCTGGAGGTCTTGCTTCTCTGGCGTGCCGTCGCGCCGCCGCCGGCTGACTACACTGTCTTCGTCCACCTGATCGGCCCGAATGGACATCTGGCGGCGCAGGACGACCGCCAGCCGCGGAGCGGCCAGTTCCCGACCTCGACCTGGGAGTCCGGCGACCAGGTTCTCGATACCCACGCGATTGCCCTCCGCGATATCTCGCCCGGCACCTACCGTCTCGAGGTCGGCCTCTACACCCTTCCGGACGGTCGACGCCTGCCCGCGGGTCCGACAACAGCGCTCGCCCTCGGCGACGTGCGGGTGCCGCCGCGCCCGGCGCGGTGAGGATGGCCGTGCGACGACCGGGAGGGAGTGCGGGGCTCGCGCTTGCGCCACTCATCCTGGGCTTCCTGCTCGTCAGCGGTGCCTTCAGCGTGATCGTGCCGCTCCTGGAGGCACCGGATGAGCCGTCGCATGCGGCGATGGTACGGTTCCTGGCCACGCACGCCAGCCTGCCGGTCCAGCAACCACCGGCCTACTTTCCGGTCGGACAGGAGGGAAGCCAGCCGCCGCTGTACTATGCCCTGGGGGCCCTGCTCTTCCGCCTCTCGCCCGCGCCGGCCCTGGCGCCCACCTTCGCCGACAGCAACCCCTTCGTCTCGTTCAGCCGGACGCCCGGCCCGGCCGACAATCGCAATCTGTACGCCCACACGGTGCGGGAGGCCTTCCCCTACCGGGGGGATGTCCTCGGGCTCCATCTCGTTCGGCTGGTCGGTGTCGCACTCGGCGCGGCCACTGTCGCCCTGACCTTCCTCACCGCGCGTGAAGTCCTTCCGGGGAGGCCCGCGGTGGCCCTGCTGAGCGCGGCGGTCGTTGCATTCAATCCGCAGTTCGCCTTCATCTGCGGGGTGATCAACAACGACAGCGCCGCCGCTGCAGCGGCCACGGCGGTCCTCTGGCTCCTGGCGCGGTGGCTGTGCCGGGGGGGAACACCGCGTGGGGGCATCGCTCTGGGCGCCGCCCTTGGCCTGGCTTTCCTCGCCAAGACCAGCACCCTGCCGCTGGCGGCCCTGGCCGCGGCCGGGTTTCTGCTCGGGGCGGCCCGCACGGGCCGCCCCGGCGACGGCGCGCGTGCGTGTGCGTGGGCGGCGGCCACTGCCTCGATCGTGGCGGGCTGGTGGTACGCCCGGAACCAGGTCCTGTACGGCGATCCTCTCGGCTGGCGGGCCATGCTGGCGGCAAGCGCCACCATGATCCGCCAGTCGCCGCTCGATCCCCGCGCGGCCCTGGCAGTGCTCTGGCGCGCTCGCGATACCTACTGGGGCGCCTTTGGCTGGTCCAGCATCCTCCTGCCGCCTGCGGTGGACCGGGCGATCGATGCGGCGGCGGCCCTGGCCGCGCTCGGCCTGACGGCGGCACTCGGGCGGCTGGCTGCGGGGAGATGCGCCTGGTGCGAGCCCGGGCGCGCTCTGGCGCTGGCGCTCCTCGCCCTCTGGCCAGTGGTCGTCCTGGCCGGCCTGGTTCAGTGGGTCGCTCTCAATGCCGCCGCCGACCAGGGGCGGCTTCTCTTCCCGGCGGTTGCACCGATCGGCATTCTCCTCGCGGTCGGCTGGGACGAGCTGATCCGGCCGGTCCTCCAGCGAATGCCGCGGCTCAGCCCCTTTCCCCTAACGGGCACAGTGCTCACCACCGCTCTCCTGACTGCAGGGGGGATCGCGGCCAACGGCCTCGTGCTCGCTCGGATCATTGCCCCGAGCTTCACTCCGACCTTCGCGCCCGCGTCGACAGGGATGGGGATGCCGATCGCCCGCTTCGGCGGCGCGATCGAGCTCCTGGGGGCACACCTTGAGCCGACGCGGGCACGCTCGGGTGAGCCGCTCGCGGTCGAGCTCACCTGGCGGGCCGCCGCGCCGGTCCGGCAGAACTGGGCAGTCTCGGTCACCCTGGTCGGCGAGGATGGGCGGCCACTGGCACGTGCGCGGAGCTGGCCCCAGGCCGGCCGTGCGCCCACCGCCGCCTGGCCGCCCGGTGCGGTGCTCACTGACCGCTACGTGCTGTACCCGCGCTGGAGCCACGCCGAGGGGCAGGTCGCCACGGTGTGGCTCAATCTGTACGATTCCACAGTACTCGGCGGGCGGACCATCCCGACGGTTGATGCGGATGGCCGCCCGATCAGCGGGGTTGCGTTGGGCCGGGTGAAGCTTCTCCCCACGGAGGCGGCGGCTTTCTCCCCGCCGCTCCCGCTCCGGGCCCGCTTCGGCACGGCGATCGCCCTTGATGGCGTCGGCATCGCCCGCGGGGTGGATCATCTCGATGTCACCCTCTACTGGCGCGCCCTCGCTGCCCCGACCGCGTCGTACACTGTGTTCGTCCACCTGGCCGGCCCGGGGGATCGGGTTGTTGCCCAGCACGACAGTCCGCCTCGTGACGGCCGCTACCCGACGATCTTCTGGGATCCGGGCGAGGTGGTCCGCGACCAGCACCGCATCGCCCTGGCCGGCGTGCCGCCGGGCCGCTACCATCTGCTCGTCGGGCTTTACCAGGCGGCAACTGGCGCGCGGCTGCCGGCGACGGGCCCGGTGCCAATCCGGGACGACGCGGTCGAGGTTGGTGTCATCGATCTGCCCTGAGCCAGCCCCGAGCGACCGGGGCCCGGTTGCACACGTGTGCAGCGGGCTCCGGTCTGCCTGCCGCGGGGAAGGCCCCCGGTTGCACACGTGTGCAACCGGGAGTCCTCCCGTCCCGCGCCGGGGGGTGGTATCATCCTCCCTGGAGGGAGGCGGTAGAGGAGAGTGTGAGCGGTGTCCTGCGCTTCCGGATCGAGGTTGCCTGCCCGGCCTGTGGGCGCGTGACCCGGGCCGAGGGAACGGCAGGCCAGTGGGCCATCCAGGACGGCTGTGCGTGCTTCCCGTCCGCCCTGCGTGCCCGGCTTCCCGCGCTGGCCGACCGTGAGGTCGAGCGGGCCGGCCTGGCCCCCTGCCCGTCCTGCGGCGCGCCGATGCCGAACGCCTGCGGTGCTCGCTGTCTCCACTGCGGCTTCAAATTATCCTGCAGTGCTGAGCCCTGAGCGCACTGCGGCCGATCTTAACGGAATTTGCACGCCTGCGCCGTTGCCCGGTCTGACGCGGCTTGCTACTATACCCGTGGATTCCCCCGGATTCCCCGCGATGGTGACGTGAGCGCGTGGAAGAGATCGTCACCGCCGAGGAGGCGGCGCGCTATCTCAAGGTCCATCCGAAAACGCTCCAGCGCTGGTGCCGCGAGGGCAAGATCCCGGCCCTGCGCCTCGGCAATCGCTACCGGCTCCGGTTGAGCGACCTCCGCCCGGCCGACGCCAGTGCTGTCGATGCCCCAGTCTCGGCTGACCGATCGGCCCCCGCGCCGGCGCCGGCTGGCGGCCGCCGGGCCCGGATCATCGCTGTCGCTAACCAGAAGGGAGGGGTCGGCAAGACGACCACCGCCCAGGCCCTCGGCGCGGCCCTGGCCGACCGGGGCGACCGCGTCCTGCTGGTAGACCTTGACCCGCAGGCCTCGCTCACTGCCTCCCTTGGCCTCCGCCCCGACGAGCTGGAGCAGACAATTGCCACGCTCATCGCGCGATTCCTCGATGGGGACGAGCCGATGGATCCCGCGGCAGTGATCGTGCCGCTCGACGATCGGCTGGCGCTCGTACCCAGCAATATCCACCTCTCGGCCGCCGAGGTCACCTTGCCCAACCAGGTGCGACGGGAGTACGTCCTCGGCGAGATCCTGGCACCGATCGTGGACGCTTACGACTGGATCTTCATCGACTGTCCCCCATCGCTCTCGCTTCTGACGATCAATGCCCTCACCTGCGCCGATTCCTGCCTGGTGCCGGTTGTGCCGGAGCCGCTGGTGACGGTCGGGGTCGGCCTGCTCTTCCAGACGGTGGCGCGAGTGCGGCGGACCAGGCTCAATCCCGGTCTCAGCGTGGCGGGCGTCATCCTCACCAAGGTTGATGCTCGCCCGACCCTGACCCGCGGGGTGATCGACGATCTGCGGGCCACCCTCGGAGGACGGGTTCCGATCCTCGGGGAGGTGCGGGGCAGTATCCGCGTGCAGGAGGCGTCGGCCAGTGGGATCCCCCTTACCCGCTACCGCCCGGCGGCCGATGTAGCGCGGGCGTACCGAGAGATCGCGGAGGCGCTCGATGCGGCGTGCCGATCCGGCTAAGCGCTTCCGTCAGCGCAGTCTGCTCCGGTCTGCCGATGTGGACGCACTCTTCCCAGCCGTTCCGGCGTCCCCGGAGGCGGGCGAGCGCCTGGTGGAGATCCCGACCGCCGAGCTCTGGCTCGACGACCAGCCGCGGCAGATTGTGCCGGACGAGGTCCTGGCCGATCTGATCGCGGCGGGGCAGGCTCGGCCAGCCGCCCTGCTTGCCGCGCTGAAAGAGGCAGCAGGCCGCCATCCCTATTATCGGGGCATTCTGCAGGGGATCGCCGACCTGGCGAAGACGATCGCCGCGGAGGGAGTGCTCGAGCCGCTTCTGGTTGTCTCGATCGCCGGGCGCTTCATCATCCGCGACGGGCACCGTCGTGCCCTGGCCTCGATTCTGGCCGGGCGCGAGAGCGTGCCGGCCCGCCTGCTCGACGAGCCCTCGGATGTACGTGCTGTGGCGCGCCAGCTGGTGGTCAACCTCCAGCGGCAGGACCTGACGGCGCTGGAGAAGGGGCGCTGGCTGTTTCGCCTGGCCCGGCTGGTGGAGCAGCAGGTCCGCGATGAGCGCGGGCTCCCGGCCGATTCCTCGGTGATCGAGGCGCTGATTCGGCGAGTGCCGTCTGACGATGAGGACGAGCAGCCAGAGCGCGGGGCCTCGGCCGCGGAGCGCGAGGTGGCGGCCGAGGTGCGGCGGCGGGTGTGCGAGATGGCCGGCCTGAGCCAGCGTCACTACTACAACCTGTTGTACCTGAATCGTCTGAGCCCGGCGGCGCGCGCGGCAGGCCTCGGGCTGACCGAGGGACAGCTCCGGCCGGTCACCAGCCTGCCCCCGGAGGAGCAGGAGGAGATCGTGTCCTTCATCGCCCGGCGCAACCTGACCGCCCGCGAGGCGGCGACGCTCGCCCGGGTGGCCCGGAGCGGCGACCGCGATGCGGTCCGGCGGATTATGGCCCGGCTGGCGGGTGAAGAGACCGAACGCCAGCGCACGGCCGTCTCCTGGGAGCCGCTCCTCCATGCGGTGCCGCGCGACCTCTGGCCCCGCTGTGCGGCCCTCCGGGCCGAGCTCGGTGCCCTGCCCGACGAGCGGCGGAAGGTGCGGCTTCGGGCGATCTGGGAGCAGAAGCGGCTGGCCGAGGAGCTGGCACGCCAGTTCGCCGAGATCTGCGCCCTCTACGGCTATGACGGCACCGACGCGCCGGATCCAGAAGCACCCTAGCCCGAGCCCGATCAGAGCCGCCAGACCGGACTCTGCTCAGAAGGTCGTCTCCAGGTCCAGCACTCTGCCCTGACGGGCCGACTCGATCGCCTTGAGCATGATCTCCAGGGCGTGGCGGGCGTGCTCGGCGCTGGTCACCGGACGGCGATTCTCCCGGAGGCAGTCCACCAGGTGCTTGACCAGGATCGCCCGGCGGTAGCGCTGGCGCTGATCCTCTGGACTGCCCGGACCGCCCCGCGGGCGCGGCGTGATCCAGCCGTCCAGTCCGGGCAGAGCGTCCAGGCGAAACACCTCGAGCGGCGGCGCGGATGGGTCCTGGAAGGTATTGTAGAGGTTGATCGTGCCGGTTCGGCCGAAGATCTCGACCTGCGGCCCCTTTGCCGCATTCACGTTGAAGGTGCCGTCCACGACAGCGAACGTCGACTGGCCGAAATCGAGCATCAGCAGGGTATTGTCGTCGACCGTGACCTCGATCTTCTTGCCGGCATAGGGGCCGGCCCGGACTGTCCGCACCTTCTCGGTGATGCCGGAGAAGGCGACGACCCGCCTGGCCGGTCCCAGGATCCCGGTGATGTCGTGGATGCCGTAGACGCCCATATCGAACAGCGGACCGGAGCCCTCCTGGTAGAACCAGGTCGGATCCAGCGGCCAGGCGCCCGCCGCCGGTCCGCCGTGGGAACTGCGTACCCGGGCGAAGCAGGGATGGCCGATCGCCCCTTCACGAACCAGCCGCCGCGCGTCGATGCGGTTCTGCTGGAGCATATTCGGCGGCGCCACCACACAGAGTACCCCCTGACGATTGGCGAGCTCGACGATCGCGTCCGCGTCCTCCATGGTGGTCGCAATGGGTTTCTCGACGACAAGGTGCTTGCCGGCTCGGAGCACCTGCAGGGAAGTCGGGCCGTGGACCGGGATCGGGGTCAGATTGATCACCAGGTCGAGGTCCGACTTCTCGAGCATCTCATCCAGGCTGGCGTACACCTCGGGGATGCCGTACTGGGCAGCGACGCTCCGGGCTCGCTCGACCACGGGATCGGCCGCTGCCACAGTGATCACCTCATCCTTCATCTGCATCAGCCCGACCAGGTAGCCAGTCGGCGAGGTCGCGATCGTGCCAGTACCGAGGATACCTGCGCGAAGGGGGAATCGAGCCATCGTCTGTGTCCTCCCGGGAAGGTGTAGAGTGAATGCTGCGCCAGCAGCCCGCGCGCTGCCCGGCGCGTGTCAGTGCGGAGCCGCGAGTGAGCGGACCGCCGCGTCCACAGTGGCGCCGCCGTGGATGATCTCGCCGAGCGCCGCGGCCATGCGGTCGGGCCGCGGATGGGTCGTGACGTTCCGACCGAATACCACGCCCCGTGCCCCGGCCGCCAGGGCATCGGCCGCCATCTGGAGGGCTTCCCGCGGATCCGGACGGGCCGGGCCGCCCAGAATGAGCACTGGTACGTAGCAGGACCCGGTGACCTGGCGGTAGCTCTCCACCGGCCCCACATAGTGCACCTTGACGAAATCAGCTCCCGCCTCGGCGGCGATGCGCGCGGCACGGGCAACGTTCTCCAGGGTGTGGGCCGAGGTCTCCCGAAAGGAGACCGGGATCGGCTCAGCCAGGAGCGGCATCCCCCACGCGAACGCCTGCGCCGCCAGCCGCCGCAGGTCGGCAAGCTTCGTCTCCTCGGGATTGCCCGGAAACACTTTCAGCTCGACCGCATCAGCACCGAAGCGGAGCGCCTGCTCGACCCCGTAGTCAGCGATCGGCCCCTCGCTGTCCAGCGCGAGAATCAGCCCGGTGCGTCCCAGAACGTCCGCCGCGGCCCGCGCCATGCCGAAGGTTGTCAGGATCGCATCCACGCCGCCCGCGACGACCCGGGCGACCGCCTCGACGGCCTGCTCCAGCCCCGGCACCGGGCCGTTCCGCGCACCGTCCATCGCGACGATCACCGCGCGGCCGTCCCGTCCGAACAGGTGGTGCATGCGCCGCTTCGTCCAGGACGGCGCCGGCGTGCGGTCGCCTGTCTCCAGCGATGCGGCCGGCGCTGGCATGCTCGCGGCGTGGATCTCCCCGATCATTGGTCATCCTCCCTCGTCAAACCAGGTCATCAGCAGATCATCCAGGCGGCAGTAGCGGCGGTACAGCGGCTCATAGCGCGCCCGACGGTCGGGATCGGGCCAGACCTCCCGGATATAGCGGACCATCCGGGCGGACGCAGTCTCCAGCGTGAGACAGCCCGCTGCGGCACCGCCGAGCATCGCCGCGCCCAGAGCGCTTGCCTCGACGATCTCCGGGATCCGGAAGGCCCAGCCCGTTACATCGGCCAGGATCTGCATCCAGGCGGCACTGCGCGCCGCACCACCGCAGGCAATCGCTGGCGCGTCTGCCGCGCCAGGGCGGTCCGGAGCGAGGCGGGCCTCAAACAGCCGTCGGATCTGAAAGGCGGTCCCTTCGAGGACCGCCCGGGCCAGGTGCGCGCGTCCGTGGCGCAGGGTGAGGCCGATGAATGCGCCGCGGGCGAGGGGAACCGGGCGTGGCCCGCGCTCGCCCATCAGGTGCGGCAGGAAGAACAGTCCTTCCGCGCCGGGCGGCGCCTCCTCGGCCAGCTGGACCAGGGCGGTGTAGCGGTCGGAGATGGTGCGGCGGTCATCTGGATCCAGAAGGTCGCGCGTCCAGCGCAGAGCGGCACCGGTCGTGGCCGTTGCGCCGAAGGCCCGGATCACCGGCTGGCCATCTGGAGCGCGGCCGTCGATCAGCGAGAACCAGGCGGCTGTCCCGAGGTAGAGGCAGAGGGTCCGCCCCCCGAGCGCCCCCGCGCCGAGGCGGGCGCAGAGGGTATCAGCGCCTCCGACCGCCACCGGCGTCCCCGGCGCGAGCCCGGTCTCGCGCGCCGCGGCATCGGTCACTGCACCGGCCCGAGCGGCCGACGGCACAATCGGCGGGAGGAGGTCCGGGCTGATGCCGCAGAGCTCCGCCAGGGATCGGTCCCAGTCACCGCGCTCTCGATCGAACAGGCCGGTTCCGCCTGCGTCCGAGGGATCGGTTGCGAGGGCGCCGGTGAGGCGGAAGCGAATGAAGTCCTTCGGCAGCAGGACGACGCGGGCACGGGAGAGGACTGCCGGCTGTGTCTCGGCAAGCCAGCGGAGCTTGGGCGCGGACTGACCGGTCGTCAGGCCGACCGGGTCGCGGCCGCGTGCGGCCGCCTCAGCCCGAAGCCGTGCGCACTGGGAGGCACAGCGCTGATCCATCCAGAGCATCGCCGGTGCGACCGGCTGGCCTACGGCATCCAGGAGGACCGGCGCGTGCATGAGGCCGGAGAGGCCGACGCTGGCGATTGCGCGGGACGGCAGGCCGGAGGCGGCCAGGGCGTCCCGCGTGACCGCGGCGACCCCGTGCCACCAGGCCTCCGGCTCGACCTCCGCCCAGAGCGGACAGGGGTAGCGCACGGCTATCTCGCGATAGGCCGCGGCGATCTCCCGACCGCTGCCGTCAAAGATTGCGGCCCGGCAGGTGGTTGTCCCCAGGTCGATGCCGAGCAGATAGATCGGCTCCACGGCTCTCCCCGCACGGCGGCACCTTGACGCTGGACACGACCGACAGTATCATAATGAAGCTTTCCGTGTCAATAGGCCATAATCAAGGAGTTTTCCTTCATGTCCACCCTCGCGCCGCCGCGCCGCGGCGCACCGCCGGTCCTGTCTCGCCTCGGCGCTCTCGCCGCCAGCCTCCATGCCGCCGAGCGGAAGGTCGCCGATTACGTGCTTGCGCACCCGACTGACGTGATCTACCTCTCGATCACCGAGCTGGCTGACCGCGCCGCGGCCTCCGAGGCCACGGTCATCCGCTTTGCCCGCCGCCTCGGCTTCCCGGGCTATGCGGCCTTCAAGATCGCCCTTGCCCTTGAGCTTCACGCCGCCGCGGCACCCCTCCCGGGCGAGCTTTCCCCCGATGATGACGTCGCGGCGATCAAGGAGAAGGTGATTCGAGCCGACATCGAGAGCCTGGCTGACACCCTTGCCCTGCTCGACGACACCGCCCTCCAGCGGGCGGTCGAGGCGCTCGCCACTGCCCGCCGGATCGAGGTCTACGGTGTGGGCAACTCCGCCGCCCTCGCCCAGCACGCCGCGGCGCTCCTGATGCAGATCGGCTTGCCGATCGTCGCGCTGACCGACCCGCACCTGCAGGTGATGGCTGCCGTCCAGCTCCGGGCAGGCGATGTCGCCCTGGCGATCTCGACCTCTGGCAGCACGCGCGATACGGTCGAGGCGCTCCGGATCGCGCGCGAGGCCGGGGCAACCTGCATCTGCCTGACCCGCCACGCCCGCTCACCGATCACCCGGGTCGCGGAGATCACTCTGCTCGCCGCCGCCCGGCCGGTGGTCGTCGGCGGCCACCAGCTGACCGGACGCATCGCTCAGGTGGCGATCCTCGACGTTCTGACGACGGCGGTCGCGATCCGGCGCGGCGAGGACAGCCTGGCCGCCCTGGCCCGCGGGCGGCAGGCGATCGGTGCCCTCAAGCGCTTTTGAGGATGGCGGCCGTCGAGATCCGCATGAATCGGAGGAAAGCATGGCAGCGACAGCGGGGAGAATCCGCTTCGGGATCATCGGAATGACGAGCGACCACGTCTGGGCGATGGGCGACGGCCTGGCTGCACTACCGGGGGTTGAGCTGGTTGCCGGGGCCGAGCCCATTGCCGCGCTCCGCGAGCGTGCCCGGGAACGGTGGGGGCTCCAGCGCACCTACGAGGACTACCAGACTATGCTCGACCGCGAGGAACTCACGGCGGTCCTCGTCTGTGCCGATAACGCCGCGAAGGCCGACATCGCCGAGGCCGCCGCGCGGCACCGCGTGCACGTCTACCAGGATAAGCCCATGGCGGCGACACTCGCCCAGGCCGACCGCATCCTCCGGGCCGTCGAGGAGTCGGGCATCACCCTGATGGTCGCCTACCATTCCGCCTTCAATCCCCTGTATGAGCAGGTCCGCCAGCTCCTGCGAACCGGAGCGATCGGACCGGTGTTTCTTGCCCGCGGCGTGACTGGCCACGCCGGGCCGGTGGAGTTCGGCTGTTCGCCCTACTTCTGCGAGTGGCTCTTCGACCGCCAGCGCAACGGCGGCGGGGCTTTTGTCGACGAGGCCTGCTATCTGATCGATGGGTTCCTTGACTATCTCGGGCTGGTCGTCGAGGTCAGCGCCTTTACCGCCCAGATTGGCCACCGCGCCTATCTCCCACCCGACGTCGAGGATAACGCCGTAGCTATCCTCCGCTTCGCCAGCGGCGCGCTCGGGGTGATCGACGCGAAGTGGGGACAGATTGGCCCCCCGCCGGTGCGCACCTCCTACCACGGTCGGTTCGGCACCCTCTCGACTGGCCCGGCCGGCACCGAACTCTTCAGCACCGCCGATCCGGCCGTCCCGACAGACTGGGAGCCGCTCAACCTCGCTGACCGCCCCGGTGTCGGCCGCCAGCCGCCCGGCCTGCGCGGCTGGCGCGCCCCCACCGCTGCCGTGCCGAACGCCGGGAGCCGCGGCCTCGAGCAGCGCCATTTTGTCGACTGCCTCCGCACCGGACGGCCGGTGACCGATCCAGCCAGCCCGCGGCTCGCCCGCGCCGTGCAGGAGGTCATCGAGGCCGCGTACCGATCGGCCGAGAGTGGTCGATCGATCAAGCTCCCACTTGCCTGAGAGGGCGTGATGGAGACGCACGAAGCGCCGCTCGAGCGGCGGGTGTACGAGCTGACGAGCTGGCGCGTGCCGGGACCGTTTGAGCCGATTCCCTGCCTGTTGTTCCGGCGTGCCGATCTGACTGGCCCCTTGCCGGCGGTTGTCTCCTATCACGGCGTGACCCAGGGAAAGGAGACCTGCCTGGATATGCCGCCTATCGCTCGGCGGCTGGCCGACCGCGGTGTCGCAGTCCTCCTGCCGGACGCGCCCGGGCACGGCGATCGCCCGTCCGCCGCCACGCTCACCGATCGCTTGCGGATGAGCCTGCCGCACGAGTTCTGCGCCGCCATTGAGCAGTCTGCCGCCGAGGCCCCGGCGCTCTTCGACTGGCTCGCCGTGCGCCCGGAGGTCGCCGCGGACCGCCTGGCGGTGCTGGGCATTTCGATGGGCGGATTCACTGCCGCGGTGGTCGCCGCCCGCCTGCGGGATCGCCTGCGCGCGGCGGTGTGCATTGCGGGCGCGGCTGACCTGCCGACCTGCATGTGCGAGACCGACGCGATTGGCCCCGGCCGCTGGGGACCGATCGATCGGTCCATTGATCCGGAGACCCAGGCACGGATTGCGCGCATCGATCCTCTGGGCTACCCGGACCGCTTCTTTCCCCTCCCGCTTCTGCTGGTCCACGGCGAGCGCGACACCTGGAATCCGCCGGTGACCAGCGAGCGGTTTGCCGCCGCCTTGCGGCCGTATTATGCTCCCGCGCCGGATGCCCTGCGCCTCGTCATCATTCCGGGCGCTCCCCACTGGCCGCCGGGACCGGCCGCGGTCCGGGAGGCGGTCGAGTGGCTGAGCCGAGCGCTGGCGGTGGAGCATCCGGCTCAGCCGGACGATGGTGAGGTGCGAGCCGGATACCCGGACAGGCATCTGTCGGAACAGACCCCTGAAGGAATGACGAGTAAGGAGTGACGAGCGAATGAAAGCCGCGCGTCTGTACGGCATACGTGATCTGCGTGTCGAGGAGGTCGCCGACCCGGTCCCGGGGCCTGGTGAGGCGCTTATTCAGATCCGGAGCTGTGGAGTGTGCCCGAGCGATGTGCGGGGCTATCTGGGGACCCGTTCAGGAAGCGGGCCGTCTGG
Source organism: Chloroflexota bacterium (assembly GCA_019690095.1). Lineage (GTDB taxonomy): Bacteria > Chloroflexota > UBA6077 > FW602-bin22 > CADDYW01 > JADGGD01. The sequence goes on along the minus strand of JADGGD010000010.1, from coordinate 1,099 downwards.
CCTGCCCCGGACCCCTGGCCACGAGTGGGCCGGCGTCGTTGTGGCCTTGGGCGCGCCCGTGCCAGATGAGGGGCTCCCGCCGATTCGCGTGGGTGACCGGGTGGTCGCTGACTGGCGCTGGGTATGCGGCACCTGCTACCAGTGCCGGCGCGGCGTCTTCAATTACTGCGAGAACCTGCGCCGGGGGGTCCGCGGCGGCTTCGCCGAATACGGGGTCGCGCCGCTCTCCCAGCTCCGGGTGCTCCCTGACCACGTCAGCTTCGAGGAGGCGGCGTTCTGCGAGCCGCTTGCCTGCATCCTCAACGCGCACAGCGCTACCGACATCGGCCTCGGCGAGGATGTAGTCATCGTCGGAGCCGGCCCGATTGGACTACTCCACCTCCAGGTCGCACGGAACCGCGGTGCGCGGGTCATCGTCAGCGACCCGATCAGCACGCGGCTTGCGAAGGCGCGCGAGCTGGGCGCGCACGAGACCATCGATGCATCGGCCGTCGATCCGGTCGCGCGGGTGAAGGAGCTCACCGAGGGGCGGGGCGCCGATGCCGTGATTATTGCTGTCGGCGCGGTCGAGGCGATCCGCCAGGGGCTGGCGATGGGGGCGATCAACGGGAGGATCAACATCTTCGCCGGCACCTACCCGCCGGCCGAGCTTCCACTCGATCCAAACCTGATCCACTATCGTCAGCTCCGGGTCACCGGCAGTCACGACTTCACTCCCCACCACTTCACCACCGCCCTGCGGCTGATCCAGTTCGGGATCGTGCGCGTCGCCCCTCTGATCAGTCACCGCTTCCCGCTCGACGAGGTGCGCGAGGCCTTTGAGACGACCGCAAGCCGCCGGGGGCTCAAGTCCATGGTCGTCCTCGGCGGCTGACGGCGGTCGGGCTCAGCGCACGTGGCCGGAGAGCTGGCGGGTCAGGAGGCTGTAGACGAGCGCCACAATAATCGCGCCGATCAGCGCTGAGATGATCGGGATGTGGAAGATCACCGGCCCGATCGCGCCGAGGATCGCAACACCCAGCCAGCTTCCGATCAGGCCAGCCAGGATCGCTCCCAGGAAGCCAAAGGGGATCTCCCCGGGGACGATGGCATCGGCGAG
>JADGGD010000091.1 GCA_019690095.1 Chloroflexota bacterium | reverse complement strand
GGAAGGGAGGGGTGCGGGCGGGATTCAGGATCTCGGCGGAGCGAGCTACCAGTTCAATCTCGCCGGTGGCGAGGTTTGGATTCTCCATACCGGCGGGACGCCGCTCGACCGTTCCCTCGACGGCCAGGACGTACTCGGGCCGGCAGGCATCGGCGACCTCCATGGCCGCGGCGGAGATAGCCGGGTTAAAGACGACCTGCGTGATGCCCCAGCGGTCTCGCAGATCGATGAAGATCAGGCCGCCGTGGCTGCGCCGACGATGGACCCATCCCATCAGAGTGACTGTCTTCCCCGCGTCGGTTAGCCGCAGCTGACCACATGTTGCCGTCTTGCGCACCCTGTTGTTCCCCCGTACACCGCAGTGCCGTTTGGCTCGTTGCGATTGGCCGCCTCTGGTCGCGACCAAACCGGTCGTGGAATTATACACGGGCAGGTCCGCCGCTGTCAGGATGCGCGGTAGGGTATAATCATGGCGCAGCGGCGCCACGGCCGGGGCCGGTCGGCGCCGTTTCTTCCTAATCTGGTCAGGGCATGTCCGAGACGTGTGTTTCGATCGATCTCGAGATGACCAGCGCGCGGCCGGAGAGCCAGGAGGTCATCGAGATCGCCGCAATCAAGTTCCGTGGCGAGCGTGTGCTGGAGAGCTGGTCGACGCTCGTCCGTCCTGAGTCGGAGGTTCCATACGGGACGCAGGTCCTCACCGGCATTGATCCCCGACTCCTCGAGCGCGCCCCGGCCTTGCATGAGGTCGCCGCACAGCTCAAGGCCTTCGTAGGGGATCTACCGCTCGTTGCCCACACCGTCTCGGCGGATGTGGGGTGTCTCCGCCGCCAGGGGGTTGTGCTTACCAATCCCCAGTACGATACGTTCGAGCTCGCCAGTATCCTCCTGCCCCGGATGGGAAGCTACAGCCTTGCCGCACTGGCCGAGCATTTTGGAATCCCTTTTCCCCAACAGCACCGGGCCGCTCACGATGCCCTGGTGACCAAGCAGCTCTTTCTCAAGCTCCTCGATCTCGCGCGCGAGCTTGAGCTCGGGATCATCCAGGAGATCAATCGCTTGCTCGCTCCGCACGACTGGCCGCTCAAGGAGGTCTTCCGAGCGATCGAGGCCGAGAAGAGTCGGACTGCCTTCGGACCTTCGGTTCGCCAGGCGATCGCGGCGAAAGCCGGGGTGGATCAGACCGATCTTGATCTCCTCCTGGCCCCCGAGGCCGCGCCGGAACCCCTGCGGCCGACCGGATCGGTCACGCCGATCGATGTCGGCGCACTCACCGACCTGCTGAAGCCGGACGGGGCTCTGGCACGGCACCTCCCCGGCTACGAGTACCGTGAGCCCCAGATCGCGATGCTCCGCGCAGTCGCCCGGACACTCAACGAGGGGGGACAGCTCCTGGTCGAGGCCGGGACCGGCACCGGCAAGTCGATTGCCTATCTGGTTCCGTCTATCTATTTTGCCGTCGCGAATGGTCGGCGGGTTGTGGTCTCAACCAACACGATTAACCTCCAGGATCAGCTCATCCTCAAGGACCTGCCCGATCTCCAGCGGTCCCTGCCCGTGAACTTCAGGGCGACCGTGGTGAAGGGGCGGACGAACTACCTGTGCCTGCAGCGCCTTGCCGCCCTGCGCCGGCGCCAGGATCTCTCGCTGGCTGAAACACTTGCCCTGATCAAGATCCTGGTCTGGCTGCCAACCACCGAGACCGGCGATGTGAGTGAGCTGAATCTCACCGACGCCGAGCGGCCGGTGTGGGCCAAGCTGTACGCGCATCCTGACATCTGCACCCCGGCGACCTGCCGCTATGCGCGGCGCGGGCAGTGCTTCCTGTACCGTGCCCGGGCACGGGCCGAGGCCGCGCACGTGGTGGTGGTCAATCACGCCCTCCTTCTCTCCGATGTCGTCGCGGCGAGCCGGGTGCTCCCGGACTACGAGTACCTGATCGTTGACGAGGCGCATCACCTGGAGGATGAGGCCACCGATCAGCTCGGTTTCACTCTACAGCCGCGGGAGATCTCGAGTTTCCTGGATGATCTGATGCCGACAGGACAGGGCGAGCGGCGCGGTGGGCTCCTGGGGGAGCTCCCGCTTCACTTCCGGGGAAGCCGCTGTCCTGCGGAGCGGCAGCGCCGCGTCGAGGACGCGACCCAGACAGCGATCCCCCGCGTGACCGATCTCCGGACGGCGGTGGATGCTTTCTTTCGGGCGGTGGCTGGCTTCGTTGCGGAGTGTCCGACAGATAACCGTGGGTACGAACAGCGGGTCCGTCTTACTCCAACCATCCGGTCGCGCACAGGCTGGACCACTATTCGGACAGCCTGGGAGATGGTGGAGCTTCGGCTGATCGCCCTGCAGGAGGCGCTGGGCAAGCTCTTCGGGGAGCTGGAGGGCCTCGACCGGTACGGCCTCCTGGAGTATGAGGAGCTCATGAGCCAGCTTGCAAGCCTGATTGGCTTTGGCGAGCACCTGCGGGCCGAGGGAAATGCCATCATCTGCAATCCCTTGCCCGATCGCGTCTACTGGATCGCGCTTTCAGCCAGCGGCGAAGCTGCACTGCACAGTGCGCCGCTGAATGTTGCGCCTCTCCTGCGGAATATGCTCTTTGGCGATAAGAGTGCGGTCATTTTGACCTCGGCGACGCTGACTACGGCCGGGACCTTTACATATATGAAGGAACGTCTGGGGCTCGAAGATGCGGACGAGCTGATGGTCGGTTCGCCTTTCGATTACGCAAGCTCGACGCTCATGCTCCTGCCGACGGATATGCCCGAGCCGGAGCAGCCCCTCTATCAGAAGGCCCTGCACCAGGTGCTGGAACGGCTCTGCGCGGCGACCGAGGGGCGCGCGCTGGTCCTTTTTACCTCGCACGCGCAGCTTCGGGCGGCATGGCAGGCCATCCACCAGCCGCTGGCGCGGAAAGGGATCCTCGTACTCGGCCATGGGGTGGACGGGGCCCCGCGCCGGCAGTTGCTCCACACGTTCAAGACGAATCCCCGGACTGTTCTCCTCGGGGCATCGAGCTTCTGGGAAGGAGTGGATATCGTCGGTGACGCGCTGAGTGTCCTGGTGATTACCCGCATTCCATTCAGCGTGCCGTCCGATCCAGTGGTGGCTGCGCGGAGCGAGCTGTTTAACGATCCGTTCCGTGAGTACAGCCTGCCGCAGGCGATCCTCCGCTTCCGGCAGGGCTTTGGTCGACTGATCCGGAGCCAGAGCGACCGGGGCGTGGTAGTGGTTCTCGACCGGCGGATCCAGAGCAAGTCCTACGGGGCGATGATTCTCCGATCTCTGCCGCGGTGTACAGTGCGAACGGTCCCGGTCCAGGAGATCCCACGGCTGACGCGGGCCTGGCTCGATGGGGTCAGGGCTCAGCCGAGATCCTCCTGAATCTCAGCAATCCGGGCAAACGCTTCCTGATTGGCCCAGTAGATGTCCATGTAGAGGCGGAAGAGGCGGTCGTAGACAGCACGGTGAGCGGGATCGGGTGATGGGCCAGCATCCACGGCTACCCGCGCCGCGATGTCATCGAGCGAGGGGACGAGACCGGTTCCCAGAGCGGCAAGAGCGGCCGCACCGACTGCCGATGCCTCCTCAATACGGGGGAGGACGAGCGGTTGGCCGAGGACATCGGCGAGCATCTGGAGCCAGAAGGTAGAGCGGGTGAAGCCCCCGGTGGCGCGGTACTCGCGCGCCGGTCCGGCGGCTTCGTTCAGCGCATCAACGATACTGCGCATTCGAAAGCACACCCCTTCGAAGACAGAGCGGGCCACGTGGTGCGGGCCGTGATGAGCGGCGAGGCCGAAGATGATGCCGCGGGCGTTCGCGTTCCAGTACGGGGACCGCTCGCCGGTCAGGAAGGGTAGAAAGACGATTCCACCGGCGCCGGGCGGTGCCCGCCGTGCCTCGGCCTCGATGGTCTCGAAGTCGCTCTCATTTCCTTCCACTGCTCGGCGGGGGAGGAGATTATCGCGCACCCACTGGCATGCGAGGCCGCCGTTATTGATCGCCGCGCCGGCAATCCAGCGGCCCGCGGCCAGGTAGTAGCACCAGGTCCGCGCCTGCGCATCGAAGACCGGACGGCCGACAGCCAGCCGGGCCGCTCCGCTTGTGCCGATCATCACCGTCATCTGGCCCGGTGCCACGGCTCCCGCGCCGAGGCTCGAGAGAACGCCGTCCCCGGCTCCGGCGACAATGGGTGTGCCCGCGGGCAGGCCGGTGAGCGATGCGGCTGCGGGGGTCAGCCCGCCGATGATATCCGTGGGCTCGACGATGGGCGGGAGCTGGTCTGCACCGATGCCGATCACCTCGAGGAGCGGCTCATGCCAGGTTCCCCGCTCCAGATCGAGTAGACCGGTGGCGCTGGCGACCGAGCGATCAATTGCCCTCTGGCCGGTCAGACGGAAGAGGATTTCATCCTTCAGGGATCCGAAGAGGGCGGCCCGGGTAAATGCCTCGGCTGCCACCTCGCGGAGCCAGAGGATCTTGGCCGGCAGGTACATCGGGTGAAGCGGACAGCCAGTCCGCCGATAGAGAAGCTTTGGATCCGCCTGCCGTGCCAGCCGCTCGACCTGGTGCCGAGCTCGCGTATCTGCCCAGCTCATGGACCGGCCGATCGGCACCCCCTGGGAGTTGACGGCCAGGAGGCTGTGGAAGATCGTACTGACCCCGATGGCCGCGATCGACGCCCCGACCGGTCGGGACCGGGCGACCTCGCCGAGAGCATCCATGGCGGCAGTGACGACCTGGTCTGGATCGTGCTCGGCACGCCCCGGGCCGGGGGTATGGAGGGGGTAGGTTCGCTGAGCGACCGCGAGGATGCGGGCGTCAGCTGTCAGAAGGATGGCCCGAGCGCCGCTCGTGCCGACATCGAGGCCGATGACCAGATCGGCACTCACCCACTGCCCCCTCGCGCCGCGCGAATAGTCGCCAGGAACGCGCGGGCCGTCTCGGTCAGGCGCTCGAACTGGCCTGCCGCGACGAGTGCCGGGCTCACGAGGGCACTGCCCAGCCCGAGAGCCGCGGCCCCAGCCCGGATGAAGTCGCCAGCGTTCTCGAGGGTTACCCCACCGGTTGGGACGAGGGGGATGTTGTCAAGGGGGGCCAGGAGATCGCGGATGTACCGGGGACCCACCGGCCCAGCCGGGAAGACCTTGACCATGCTGGCGCCGGCGGTCCAGGCGCGAACGATCTCGGTTGGTGTGAAGGCCCCCGGGATGCAGGCCACCTGGTGAGCCGTCGCGGCGGCGATGATGGCCTCGTCCAGATGGGGCGATACGATAAGCTGCGCACCGGCCGCGATCGCCTCGCGTGCGGCGTCAGCCGAGAGGACGGTGCCCGCGCCGATGATCAGCCGGTCGCCGAAATGGTCGGCGATGGCGCGAAGCATGGACAGGGCGCCGCTGGTATTGAGGGTCACCTCGATAACCGCGACGCCTGCCTCGCGAAGGGCGTCTGCTGTCTCGATGGCTCGCCGGGCCTCGGTATGACGCAAGATTGCGATCAGCCCACTATCCCGGATGCGGTCAATAACTTCCTGGCGGTTCACGCTGGTCTATCTCCTCCAGATTCGGAGGATGATTATGCCATCACCTGTCGTTCGCGTCTACCGCGTTGACCCACGGCATTCCGGCGTGGTAGCATCGCGGCACGCCGGTCGACAGGCAAGGCGGTTGGCGATCTGGCGAGGGTGGAATGGTTGTGGGAGTCATGCTGCTGAGGCTGCATATCGGCACGAGCCGATCACTAAAGGACAAGCGGCAGGTCACCCGTTCTCTGGTCGCGCGGCTCGGCCATCAGTTCGGCGTATCGGTTGCCGAGGTGGGTGAGCTGGGAGCCTGGCAGGTCGCTCAGCTGGGGATCGCCCACGTCTCGAACGAGGTGCAGCAGACCGAACGGGTTCTTGATGCGGCACTGCGGTACATTGAGGAGATGCGGCCAGATGTAGAGATTAGCGTCGACGGCCGCGAGGTGCTATCGGTGTTTTGAGGCCGGTGTTCTGTCTGAATATTCCTTAGCTCTTGCTCTATTCCTTTGCTATCCAAGGAGGAGATCAGGGCGCCGATGCAGGTTCGAATCGTCGGAGCGCACCAGGCTGAGACGTCCCAACTCCGGTTCACGACTCTTCTGATCGATGAGCGACTGGCCATTGATGCCGGAAGCCTGGCGAGTGGACTATCGCTCGCCGAACAGCTAGCTGTTGAAAACGTTCTGCTTACCCATCAGCACTGGGATCACGTGAAGGATCTCGGGGCTTTCGGATATAACCTGTTCGGCGCCGGACAGGCGGTTACGGTATGCTGTACGGACGAGGTTCGGGAGGTGGTCTCCCGCCAGCTCTTCTCATCCGGTTTCTGGATGGACTTCTTTACCGGTCCCCTGGTCGGTCGACCCGTCTTCCTGCATCGGAAAGTAGCACCGGGAGGTGTGCTCGCGGTCGGGGAGTACCGCGTTCTGCCGATTACTGTTCCACATACTGTCCCCACGCTCGGGTATCAGGTGACTGATGCCGCCGGGCGCCGGGTCCTGTACAGTGGCGATAACGGTCCGGGGTGTGGCGCGTACTGGGCGGTGGCCGAGCCCCACGTGCTGATCACCGAGTGCACCATGCCTACCGCGATGACCGAGGATGCAGCTGCTCACGGTCACCTCTCACCAGCGACCCTGGAAGAGGCGCTGGCCGCTTTTCTCCGGCAGCGGGGCTATCTTCCACGCGTGGTGGTCGTCCACCTGAATCCATTTCACGAGGATCAGATTCGTGCGGAGCTGGGCGACGTAGCCCGCCGGCTCGGCTGTGTGATTGACGTCGGCCGGGAAGGCATGGCGCTGACTGTATGATTGTCTGACGAGCCTGGCGTGTGCTATAATTCGCCGGGTTTGTGCTGTCTGCCCCGTGGCCGCTGCTGCTCGGGGCGATAGACCCATTCGTGACACCACGGCGGTCGCCCGGATCACTCCTTCCCACGGCCAGGGCGAGCGCGCCGGCGGGCAGGCTCTGCGCACTGGCTTGCAGGAGACTGCGGAGGAGATGATATGGATCTGATCAAGGCTGTCGAGCAGGAGTATCTGCGAACGGATCTCCCTGACTTCCGACCGGGTGATACGGTGCGTGTCGCGGTCCGGGTGGTGGAGGGTGGCCGCGAGCGCATTCAGCAGTTCGAAGGTGTAGTTCTGCGGAAGACGCGAGGCGGAACCAGCTCGACCTTCACCGTGCGGCGGGTGACCCACAACGTCGGGGTCGAGCGAACCTTTCTTTTGCACTCCCCGCGGATCGAACGAATCGAGGTGATCCGGCGCGGTCGAGTGCGTCGGGCAAAGCTGTACTACCTGCGTGGACTGTCGGGGCGGGCCGCGCGGATCAAGGAGCGGCGGTTTTCGGCAGCGGTTGCGTCCCCGTCTGAGCCAGCGTCTGACCAGCCCGACCAGTCGAGCCCGTCGGGCGAGTAGCCGGCGCCCCCTGACGGCAGGCCAGGGGTGGACCGTGCGGCCATAGAGATGCACCGCCGAGGATGGCGAGGTGGATGGGCAGGCTCCCAGCCTCGATCTGGAGATGGCTCTCTGGCGGCGCCAGCTGGTGCGCGTCGCCGGGGTCGATGAGGCGGGGATAGGGAGCCTGTGCGGGCCAGTTGTGGCCGCGGCGGTTGTGCTTGCTCCCTTTGAACCGGCCATCCCAGGGGTCCGGGATTCAAAGACCCTTTCACCGGCCCAGCGAGTTGCGCTCGATAGAGAGATCCGCGCCCGGGCCGTGGCGGTTGGTGTGGGAGCGGCCTCTGTGGCTGAGATCGAGCGCCTGAATGTCCGGCGTGCGTCGCACCTGGCCATGCGGCGCGCGCTCGCCCGGGTCGGCCCGTATGACCATGCGCTGATCGACGGCCTTCCGATCGGCGCGCAGGACCTTGGCCCCTGCACGACCGTGATCGATGGCGATGCGTGCTGTTACTCCATCGCCTGTGCCTCTATCGTTGCCAAGGTCCTGCGCGATCGGTTACTGGCGCGACTGGCCCGCCGCTATCCTGCTTATGGCTGGGATCACAACGCAGGCTACGGAACTCCCGAGCACCTGACGGCCCTTGTTCGATACGGCCCGACCCCGTATCACCGGCAGTGCTTCAGGCCGGTCCGGACAGCGCTGGCGCGGTGGGCTGCGGTCGGTGGGGCGGCCCGATGAGGCGCCGGCAGGAAGGCGAGATAGCTCGCTCCGGTCAGATGGCCCGGGCCGTCGGCCGAGATGCCGAACAGCTGGCCGTAGGATTTCTCAAGGCTCGCGGGTATCGCGTGCGCGAGACAAACGTCCGGTTCCGCGACGGTGAGATCGACATCGTGGCCGAAGACGGTGAAACCCTTGTCTTCGTGGAAGTCCGTGCCCGGCGGCCAGGCCTCTATGGGACGGCGGCCGAGTCGATCGGTACCGCGAAGCGGACGCGTATCTACCGCGCGGCCGAGCGCTATCTCCAGGAGCGTGAGCCGGAGTGCATGCGTCCAGCGCGCATCGATGCCGTTCTCATCACCCTGGATGGTAGCGGCCGAGCCCGGGAGATTCAGCTCATTCCGAATGCATTGGAACAGCCGTCCTGAAGGCAGGCAGATCGAGGGTGGCGATGGCCGCGGCAATCCGGGCCTCCTCTTCCGCCGAGACCGTCCGAAGCGGCCGCCGCACCCGGGCCGTAGCGATGACACCGAGCGCTTTCAAGACCGCCTTCATGCCGGAGAAGCTCGAGGATGTCGGTGACCCTCGCGCGATCCCGACGATCTGCTGGAGGGCGATGATGCGCCGTGTATGCCGATCGGCGGCCTCCCAGTCACCCCGGCGGGCTGCTGCGTAGGCGCCGACGCAGTCAGCCGCGGCCACGTTGGAGATGCCGGGGATTGCCCCGTGGGCACCGGCGACGAGGCCGGCGTCAATCAGGATGCGCGTGCCCAGGAAGCCACGGAAGGCCAGCCCCTCCTCTCGAGCGGCCGTCATCACCTGGCGAAACCAGTCCAGGTCATTCTGGCTGTCCTTGATGCCGATGACCGTGCCTTCCCGCGCCAGAGTGAGTACGGTGGAAGTCTCCAGGCGGGTCTTCACATTCTGGGGGATGTTATAGACCATCAGCGGTAGATCCACCGCCGCACGGACCGCCCGGAAGTGGTCGAGGAGCTCTTCCTGGCTATTGACATAATAATACGGTGCAGTCAGGGCAACGGCATCGGCCCCGGCGCGCCAGGCTGCACGGCCGTGCTGGATTGCCAGGCGCGTGCTGGCGTCGCCGATCCCGGCGATCACCGGCACCCGTCCGCCGACTGTCTCGACAACCGTGCGAACAATCGCTTCACGCTCGGCCTGGTCAAAGCACGGGAACTCCCCGGTCGTGCCGGTGACCCAGATGCCGTGGACGCCCTGATCAAGGAGATAGGTCACCAGGCGGCGCAGGGAGGCGTGGTCAACCTCCTCCTCGTCGGTCAGGGGGGTCAGGATGGGCGGGATAATCCCGTGGAGCCGTTCAAGGTTCATCGTGCACTCGATCTTCCTTGCTGAACTCGCCGGTTCGGGCTGCTTGCCAGTGTAGGATGCAGGCTGTCCCCTGTCAATCGCGTGTCGATCAGGTACAATGGAGGAGGACATGGTTCATGAGATAGATCGGCTGCGCCAGGGATGGCCGGTCTGGGATGGGAGAAAGGTAGGGTCACTGGTGATCCGTGAGGTTCTCGAAAGGCTGATAGCGGGCGGCGAGACGCCCTCCGCCGTGGAAGTCGCTCGCCTGGCCGGGGTAGGGCGCGACGAGCTGGCGGAGTTTGATCGCCTCTGGCCAACGATGCCGGTCAATCTCCGTCGGAAGGTTCTGCAGATTGCCGTTGAGCTGGCCGAGAACGATGTGGAGATGGATTTCTCGGCAGTTTTTCGGCGCGCGCTCCAGGATCCAGATGCGGCGGTCCGGGCAACGGCGATCGAGGGATTGTGGGAGGATGATGAGTTTCGGACCGCAGAGCAGCTCGCGGTTATGCTTCGGCGGGACTCGGCCGAGAATGTCCGCGTGGCCGCGGCCCTCTGCCTGGCCCATTTTACCCTCCGCGCGGAGCTGGGATCCCTGTATCCCCCTGCCGCCGAGAAGGTGCGGGTTGCCCTGACCGAAGCCTTCAATGACGCGTCGGAGTCGGTCGAGGTGCGGCGGCGCGCGCTCGAGGCGCTGGGTGTATTGAGCGACCCGGGCATCGCCGAGCTGATCCAGGCGGCGTACCGCGATCCAAACCCCCGCATGCGCGCGAGCGCGATCTATGCAATGGGGCGAAACTGCGACGAGCGGTGGCTGGAAACGATTCTCGTCGAGCTGGAGAGCGAGAACCCGGAGATGCGCTACGAAGCGGCCCGGGCGGCGGGTGAGCTGGAGCATCCGCGGGCAGTTGTTCCTTTGATCAATCGCCTGGATGATCCGGACCTGGAGGTGCGCCTTGCGGTGATTGGCGCTCTTGGTCAGATCGGCGGGGATGTGGCCCGTCGGGCGCTCGAGCGCTGTGCCCGGCACGAGAGCCCGGCCATCCGCCAGGCGGCGACGGAAGCCTTGAACGAGCTGATGCTGTCTGCGGATCCCCTTGATATCGCGCCGTTCCTCCGAGACTCCACCCGGACAGTCTAAACCCATCCGGACGTGGGCGCGCCCCGAACGGTCAGAGGTGAGATGAGGCCTGCGCCTGAGTGGAACGGCTCGGGAGATGCCTTTCGGGCCCTCCCGAGCGTGGATGAACTGCTCCGCGAACCGGCACTGACCGCTGGCGCCTGGCCGCGGCCACTTGCTGTAGAGGCCGTGCGGGCCGCGCTTGCGGCCGCTCGCGCGGAGATTGCCCGCGGAGAGCCGGCCCCTGGCCGCCCGGCGCTGATCGAGCGCGTGCTGGGTGATCTGCGCCGACGCTCCCGCCGGTCGCTCCGGCCGGTGATTAACGCGACTGGCGTCATCCTCCACACGAACCTGGGGCGGGCGCCGATCTCGGAGGCGGCGGCACGGGCCATGACCGAGATCAGCCTGGGGTATTCGAACCTCGAGTTCGACCTCGCAAGCGGGGAGCGCGGCTCACGCCAATCTCACCTGCGGGAGCTTCTGCGGGAGGTCACCGGGGCCGAGGACGGCTTTGTCGTCAATAACAACGCAGGGGCGGTCCTGCTGGTGCTGAGCGCTCTGGCAAGCGGACGCGAGGTGATCGTGTCGCGCGGACAGGCGGTCGAGATCGGCGGCGGCTTCCGGATCCCTGATGTTATGCGCCAGAGTGGGGCGACGCTTGTCGAGGTGGGGACGACGAACCGGACCTACATCAGCGATTACGAAGCGGCCGTCACGCCGCGGACTGCCCTGCTCCTGCGGGTTCATCCTTCCAACTTCCGTCTGGAAGGCTTTGTCCATCAGGTCGGCCTCGACGAGCTGGTGGAGCTTGGTCGGCGGCTTGGCATTCCAGTGATGGATGATCTCGGGAGCGGGGCGCTGATCGATCCCCGATCGTTTGGACTGGGCGCGGAGCCGCTCGTCCAGGAGAGCGTGCGCGCGGGGGCTGCGGTCGTCTGCTTCAGCGGGGACAAGCTTCTCGGAGGGCCGCAGGCCGGGATCATCGTGGGGAAGCGTGAGCTGATCGAGGTGATCCGCAGGCATCCCCTGGCCCGGGCGGTGCGAATCGACAAAGCCAGTATTGCCGGCCTGGAAGTGACCTTGCGCCACTACCAGCGTGGGGAGGCGTTGGAGGCAATCCCGGTCTGGCGGATGATTGCCTGCCCGGTAGACCGCCTCATCGAACGGGCACGCACGATCGAGGCGGCGATTGGCTCGCCGCGTGTCCAGGCGGCGCCGATGCGCGCCGCGGTCGGCGGGGGATCACTACCCGGTCAGACCCTGCCGTCCCACGGCGTGGTTGTTCAGCCAGGGCCGGCAGGCTCAGGCGACCCCGCCGTCATACTGGCGCGGCGCCTCCGCGAGCACGATCCGCCGATCATCGGTCGGATCGAACACGATGCGCTGTGGCTCGATCTCCGCACGGTCGAGCCTGACCGGGATGCGGAACTCGTCGCCGCTCTGCGTGACCTGATCTGCTAGCCGCCGCACCCCGTGCCTTATTTCTCCCGCACATCGTGTGAAGGCGATATCGCGTCCTGCATGCCAGCCGGGCGATCCTGCTATTGGCAAGAGGGCTCAGCGCGAGTGATCCACACGGGGCCAGCGATCGGCATCTTCAGCATAATCAGTCATCCAGGGGCAGTCGAACGGTAGAACGTCCGGGCAGATTCGTGTATGATGGTCGGCGTACGGCCGAGTGCCGGGCACGAATCCAGAGGAGTGCCGGAATCAGGGAGCGTTCCGATGGCTCTTGGGCGTTTTATCGCGATCTTTCGGCTCGTCATCAAGCGCAGTCTCAATAACGCGCGCCTGCTGTTCGCCGCGTTTCTCGGACTGATTATCGCTGTCTCGCTCGTCTCGTCGGTGCCGCTGTACACGCACGGCACGCTGGAGCGGCTACTCCGACAGCGCCTGGCGACATCGGATAAGCGGCCGGCCGGCACGGTCTGGCTCCGCCACCTGGAGGAGGGAGACCGGCGGGCGACCCTCGATCAGTATCGTGCCCTGGATGCCTATATCACCAACAACATCCAGTGGATCGTGGACCTGCCCCTCCAGAAGTATGTTCAATACGTGGCCGGGGATGTCTACGTCTTCTGGCCGGCTGATAACCACGGCTTCATCCCGCAGGCCCAGCGGCGCTATGGGTACGTGGCGTGGCAGAGCGATCTGATGAAGCACGTGCGGATTATCCAGGGGAC
>JADGGD010000090.1 GCA_019690095.1 Chloroflexota bacterium | reverse complement strand
CGCTTTTGTGGTGGGCTCGGAGTTGTGTATAAGACTCTGGGGTGGGGTTATGGGGATGGGTTGGTAACACTGCTTTTGCTATTGCTGTGGTCATCCTTGTGATCGGCGGTTTTTGGCTGGTCCGCGGTGAGATCGGCGGGGCCGCCAACCTGATTAGTGCAGCCGCGACGCTTGGACTGGCTGGGGCGACGTTTCATGTGGCGCGAACAACCGAGAGTAGCATCGATGCCGAGCGCGTGAGACTCCGCGACTCGCTAAGACCATCATTGCATCTCGAGGGTTCCCGTTTGTTCCCGAACTCTAGCGGCAGACCGGAGAGCCTCAAGCTGCATAACGTCGGCCCAGGAAGCGCCCGGGACGTACGGTGGCAACTCCAAGACCGGTGCACCGGAAAAACCATCAAAGACATTTCCCTTGAACGTACCTACATTCCCATCCTGGAAGGCGGGAAGACCGTTGAGCTTTTTACCCCCTATATCGGCACGGACTATGCGAACGATGGCTGCCCGGTCGACAACTCGTGCTATCAACTCATCTTCTCGTATTCCGATGTTCTCGGGAATTACTACCGGGCCGTGTTCGAGTCACATGGGGCAGCACCGGACATAGTGTGGGGGCAGCGGGAACTGCAGCTAGAGCCTGGCCCGCCGCGTCTGGAAAGGCCGCCACAGATGGGGTTTTGACGCCGTGGATCCCAAGTCAGCAGCGCACCCACCGCGAGCCAGCACCAGCACGGGCACAGGAGCTTGAGCAAGCTGGCCACACGAAGCGGGGCACGGCTCATCGCTAGTGGGTCACTGGCGTTGAGGCTTGCCATATCTCCGTGACGGGAGGAGAGTTATGGGAAGCATCACCCAGGAACCACGCCATGTCACGTCGCCCGAAAGATCCGCTGCGCCCACTGTCAGCGGAGAAGCACACCGAATTGGTCCGCCTCAGCCGGGCGCACGCCGAACCCGCCGGCGGGGTCGCCCGGGCCAAAGCGCTCGTCGCAGTGGCGGACGGACAGAGTTTCACTGCGGCGGCAATCCCACGGGCCTGAACGATACCCGCATGACACCATGCTGTATACTTGATCAGGAGGTGGCCATGAAGCGGACGCAAGTGCAACTGGATGAGGCGACCTACGAGCTGCTGCGGCGAACCGCCTTCGAGCGCGGCGTCTCCATGTCGGCGCTCCTCCGTCAGATGGTGCGCGAGCACCTCGGCGCTGAACCGCGGCGCCGACGACGAGAGGACTTCCGCTTCGTCGGCGCGGGCTGCACGGACCAGGGCCCGCTGGCCCCGGTGTCGGAGCGGCATGACGAGGCGCTGGCGGAGGATCTGCGCCGGTGATCCTTCTGGACACCTCCGCCATTTACGCCCTGGCCGACCGGGGCGACCCCAACCATGCGCGGGCCATGGCCCTCTTCCAGAGCGCCCTTGCCGACGAGGATCTCCTCGTCCACAGCTACGTCCGAGGCGGCCGCGCTGCTCCAACGGCGACTGGGCCTTGAACCCGCGCTGGACTTTCTTCGGGAGGCCGCGACCTTCACCCTCCACTGGGTTTCCCTTCGCGAGCACCAGGTGGCGGTGGAGTTGCTCCAGGACCGAGGCCGGCGTGGTCTCAGCCTCGTCGACTGCGTGAGCTTCGCCGTCATGCGGCATTACGGTGTGACCCGCGCCTTTGCCTTCGACGAGGACTTCGAGCGGGAAGGATTCGCCCTGTATCGGGGCCATTCTGCCTAGCCCCGTCCTCCCGCCGCGGGCAGACCCCGCGATACCCCGGAGCACGCTCCGGCCCGGCTACCCTGCACGGGGGAGGCAGTCTTCGTCACCGCCTCCTCTGCCTGCACGCCGCTCGACTGATACGTTGCCTCCAGACGGCGCACCTTCACCACGGGCTGGTCCCACTCCAGGCTGAGGGAAGCCCGCACGCTCTCCGCCAGCTTGTCCCACTGCCGCGCCAGCTCCGGGGGCGCCCTCACGTCGGTCTCCACTTCCTCGAGGACGGGCACGCTCACTCCTACACCCCTGCACCCCTCGTGATCGTTCCGGTACCAACCCCTGGCGCGAACCGTCAACGCGCTCCACGGTCGCCAAGGAGCGTGACCATGCCCACACTGCACCCTCCCGACCACGCGATCGTCTTCGCCTGCTCCCGCGCGGACGCCCTCCGCAACGGCGTCCTCCTGCACGTCACCGCCCTCGCCCGTCAGGAGGGCTTCCGCTGGCCCGTCGCCCTTACCCGGCCTGCCTGGGGCGACCTCACGCCCACCCCGGCCGACGCCGCCCGCGGTCAGAGCCTCGGCAGCCGCCTGTGGGACGTCCTCCCGGTCGCCCGCGCCGCCATCGCCAACCCCCGACGCCTGGGTGCACGGCGGCTCGACCCCGCTTGTTACCCCTCGCGCTGAGCGTGGTCGGTTTCGCCGCGCTCCGTCCGCGTCGTCTCCCATCGCCCAGTCGCCGTCGCGGTCATCCGCGGGTTCACTCCGACGCGTCGGTGCTCCTGATCGCGTTGCTCGCGCGACCCTGGCGGCTCTCGATCCGGGAGGTCTGCCTCTGGCTCGGCCGGTGGCCCGCGCCTGCGGCGGCCTGCAGGCTGCCCGCTGAGCGCGTGATCGACCCGGCCCACCTCACGCGGCACATCAAGGCGCTCGGCCCAGACCCGTTCTGGCTCCTCGACCGCGCTGGTCTGGCGCGGTCTGCGCGGGGCTGGAGGCACGCAGGGTGCGGACCACGCCCCGTGTACCATACCGGCCGCTCCGCCGCACGCGCGCCACCCTCACTTCCCCGCGCCCCTGCCGCACCGGACCGTTGACAGGACGCTGTGTCCGCGGTAGCCTGAGCAGGACAGTCAATCGCGCACGGGGTCGAGGATGGATGCCCGCCGTTCACCGCGGCTCGCGGTGGCCCTGGTCATCGCGCTCCTCTGTACCGCCGTGCCCGCACCGGCCCGCGCCGCCGGCTGCCAGGGCGATCCGGGCTTCCAGCTCCTCCAGGCCCTGCTTCCCGATGTTGTTGGCGACTGCACCGGCTTCGCCTACGCCAATCCGCTCACCGGCGATACCATCCAGCCGACCACCCGCGGCACCCTGGTCCGGCCGCGCGGCGACGGCTGGCCAACCTTTACCGACGGCCAGCAGACCTGGATCGACGGCCCGGCCGGCCTCGCCGTGCGCCCGAGCACCGCCCGCTTCCCCTGGGAGACCCCCTCGACGCCCTGCCTCCTCGCCGGGTCTGATTTCCACTTCTCCGAGGCAGTCACCCGACCGGACGGGGATGCCGTCGGCACAGCCACCTTCCGCAACCCCTGCGATGTGCCGGTCAGCCTGATGCTGGACATCCTCACCCGGGCCGTCGGCTCCGATCGCCCGCTCGCTGACGCCCCGACGATCTTCCTGGCCAGCGTGCCGCCGGGCGCCTCCCGTACCTTCGGCTACCGGATCCCCCAGGTCGGGCCTGACAGCACCGCCCAAACCACGGTCACCTGGTTCGCCGGGCCGCTGAATCGCTGGACCTGCATCCAGGTCGGCGCGGAGGGTTGCCTGCTGATCGACCCGTGGCTTGCAAGTGCAGTCAACGCCCTCGCCGACCTGGATGAAGGGCAGGCCCTCCTGCGCATCGCCGCCGCCAGCGGCGCCCGCCTGCTCCGGGCCCCTACAGCGGACGGTCTCATCGCCTCCTATACGCCAGCGACCCGCGTCGTGACGCTCGACCCCGCGCTCGATCGGTCATCCTCCTGGGTCCGGGCCGCCGTCCTCGCCCACGAGCTCCAGCACGTCGCGGATGTGGCCCGCAACGCTCTCGACGGATCGCCCGACTCCTGCTACGCGGCTGAGACAACTGCTTACCGCCGCCAGGCTGCCGTCTGGGCCCGACTCTGGCAGGAGCACCTCCCGCCGGCCCTTGATGCGAGCCACGCCATGCTCAACACCATTACCCTGACCGTCTCGCGCGACCCGGACGGCTTCGCCCGTTCGCTGATCCAGGCCTACCGGAGCGAGTGCGGGGGCTAAGCCGGGCCCGCGGTTCACGATGCGGCGCGGCCTGTGATACACTGGCGCGCAGCGGCCGTTCGGCCGCGCCCGAGTACACTGCTGAGAGGTTCCAGGATGGCCGAGGTCAAGATTACGCCGATCAACAATGGCCCGTATCACATCGAGGGCTCCTTCACCATCGTCACCCAGGGGGGGCGGGTCATCCAGCGCGTCGAGGGAGAGGCCTGGCTCTGCCGCTGCGGCCAGTCCAGCCACAAGCCGTTCTGCGACGGCACCCACCGCCGGGTCCACTTCCAGTCTGATCTGGATGCCGCCTTGAGCGCGCCCGCCGCCGAGGGGTTCGAGGACGTCTGCGGCGAGAACGAGATCGGTGACGGCGAGATCAAGGGCGTCCGGGTCGGCGGCGCGCCGGTTGTCCTCGCCCGCGTCGCGGGGAAGCTTTATGCCGTCGACGGCATCTGCAGTCACGAGGCCGCCCTTCTGGAGGACGGCGACCTTGACGGGACCGTTCTCGTCTGCCCCCTGCACGACAGCGGCTTCGACCTGGCCACCGGCCAGGCCGTGCGCCCGCCCGCGACGACCGCTATTCCGACCTATGAGGTCCGGGTCGAGGCCGGGCGCGTATTCGTCTCCCGCCAGCCCCGCTGACCCGACGGGCAAGCGGCGCCGCGGACCGGAGGCGCCCCGTCCCAGTCCCAATCCCGCCCCGGGCCCGGGGCGATCAGCCTCCCGGCAGCGCGGCGCCGCCGGGCTCCCCATCCGCCACGTCCCAGCGGACCCCCGGCGGCAGGGCGGGGGCGAAGGCGCGCAGATTCGCCCGGAGCTCTGCCGCCGCCCCGGGATCCACCGCGTAGAATGAGACCGTCGCATCGCCCGCGACGACGTTGTCTGGAATCGTCCAGCGCCCTGCCAGCGTCCACGAGGGCGGCACACCGTCGCGGACAACCTGGCCATCCTGAAACCAGCGGTCATAGACAACGGCGACGCGCACCCGCGCCTGCCGGGCCAGCGCCGCCACTGCGGCCTGCCCGTAGGCGCCGCGCAGCCGCAGGGAGGCGACATCCCGCGATGCCAGCCCCCAGACGTCGACCAGATGGATCGGCGCAAGGTAGCACACCGCCCCGATGTCATTGAGCGCCACCACCCGGCCGGCGTAGTACTGCCGGAGGAACCGGCCCATCTGGTACTGCTGCTGGTAGATGTTGACCATCGCGCGGGGGGTCTGGACCAGCGCGGCCGCCGCGCGCTCCCCGAACACGACGAAAGCCACGGCCAGCCCGATAACCACGGCGCGCCGGGTCAGCGCGGTACTGCGGTCGGTCGCGCCGAGCGCTCCCTTCCCCAGCCCGGCGCCCACCGCCAGGGCCAGGGCGGTCAGGCCGAGCACCACGAGGTAGGCCTCGTAGCGGTAGAAGACGCCCACGCTCGCGGCCAGCGTCTGGAGGAGCGTGGCCGCGGCGGTGAGCAGGAGAAGGCCCTGCCGGGGCGCCCAGGACGGTAGACCGGCCCGCCGCCCGAGCCCATACAGGAGCGCACTGGCCCCGAGCAGGACGAGGATCTGTGCGGCGGTGAGCAGGTGCTCGAGGCGGGCAAGCAGCAGCTGCGCCGCCGCCAGGAGCCCCGGACTGCCGCCGCTCACCGGGGCGGCCCCCGCCAGCAGAACCCCCTTCAGCAGGACCGGGGTGGGCAGGGGATACCAGCCGTTGGCGACCGATACCGCGCCGAACGCCGCCGGGGGCAGGAGCCCGAGCAGGACCAGCGCACCGGCCGTGCCCGGCGCGCCCCGCGCGGCCATGAGGAGCGCGGCGAGCCCGACCAGGAACAGGCCCTCATAGCGGACACCGGTGACCAGCGGGGCGAGGACAAGCAGGCCGGCCCGGACCGCTCCCCCGACCCGCGGCCGCGCCAGGGCCTCCACCGCGGCACCGGCGAAGAGCAGGTCCACCAGCACCTGCAGGGAGTGCTCCATGCCGATCACCACCAGCGTCGGCAGGGGCGCCGCCAGGACGATCGCCGCCAGCGCGGCGGCCGCCGGGGCGGGCGGCAGGCCGCCGCGGCGGAGCAGGAGCCCGGCCGCGACCACCGCCACGCTGGCGCAGAGCAGGTTCAGGATCAGCGGCGTCAGATCGCCTGCCCCGACCAGGCGGTCGGCGGCCGCGAGCAGGAGCGGCCAGAGGATCGAGGAGGTGGCCCCGGCGAAGCCGTCCGGCGTCACACCCCAGACGCCAGACCGGGCCAGGTTGCGCGCGATGGCCATGTGGATGTAGGCGTCGTCCAGGGCGTAGGTCAGCTGGCCGTCGTCCTGCCCGAGGGCGATCAGCACGAGGACAGCGGTGAGGCCCCACAGGAGCAGAACGGCCGGGCCGGCCACCACCAGGAGCGATGCCGCGCCGCCCCACCGCACGGCCGGGCCGGGGCCCGCGCGCCCGGGCCGGGGCACGGCGGGCGCTGCTACCTCACGCTGAGCGCCGCGCATCGTCAGGTGAGCCCGGGCGCCAGCTCGCGCAGGAGGTCCTGGAGCCGCGCCACGTGCTCGGCAGTCGTCCGAAGATTCCCGATCGCCACGTGCAGAGCGTACCGTCCCCGCACCCGCGTGTGCGAGATGAAGGCGCGGCCGCTCGCGTTAACCGCCTGCTCAAGCCGCTCATTGAGGCGGTCCAGCGCCGCCTCGACCGCCGGATCGCCGCTGGGCCCGACGGCGGGCGGATGGTAGCGAAAGTTGACCGTCGAGAACGGGACCGGTGCCAGCCGCTCGAAGTCCTCCGCGGCATCGAGCCAGTCGGCGAACGAGCGGGCAAGACGGACGTGCTCCCGGAGGCGCGCGATGATCCCCGTGCGGCCGAAGGCGCGCAGGACGAACCAGAGCTTGAGCGCCCGGAAGCGCCGCCCGAGCGAGACGCCGTAGTCCATCAGATCGCGGCCTCCGCTCTCGGGCGAGAGCAGGTAGGGCGGGACCAGGCTGAAGGCGGACCGGAGCGCCTCCGGCCGCCGGGTGAAGAGAACACTGCAGTCAAGGGGAGTGAAGAGCCACTTATGCGGGTTCACCACCAGCGAGTCGGCGCGGTCGCATCCGGCGAGCGCCCAGCTCAGCTCCGGGACGATCGCCGCACTGCCGGCGTAGGCCGCATCCACGTGCAGCCAGAGCCCCTCCCGCGCGCAGATCTCGGCGACAGCCGGCACCGGATCCACGCTCGTCGTCGAGGTCGTGCCGACCGTGGCGACAACGGCGAACGGGCGCCAGCCGCAGGCGCGGTCCTCGGCGATCGCCGCAGCCAGGGCCGCCGGGTCCAGGCGGAACTCCGCGTCGGTCGGGATCTTCCGCAGGCCCTCCTGACCGATCCCCAGGACGATCGCCGCCTTCTCGACGGAGGCGTGGGCCTCCTCGGAGGCGTACAGGCGCAGGCGAGGCACATCGGCCCGCCCGGCCAGGCCGCGCTCCCGGATCCGGAGGTCGGTCAGCGCCTCCCGCGCCGCCGCCAGGGCGCACAGCGTGCTGACTGAGGCAGTCTCGTTGATCATGCCGAGGAAGCCCGCCGGCAGGCCGAGGAGCTGGCGCAGCCAGTCGCAGACCACCTCCTCCAGCTCGCTCGCCGCCGGCGCAGTACGCCAGAGCATCGCGTTCACGTTGAGCGCCGCTGCCAGCATCTCGCCAAGGATGCCGGGTGCTGAACCGGTGATGGCGAAGTAGCCGAGGAAGCCGGGGTGGTTCCAGTGGGTGATCCCGGGCAGGATCAGGCGATCCACGTCAGCGAGGATCTCCGCGAGCGGCTCCGGCTCCTCCGGCGGTGCGGCCGGCAGGCGCGCCGCGATCTCCCCCGGCCGGATCCGCGCCGCAACCGGGTACCGGTCGACCGTCGTCAGGTAGTCGGCGATCCAGTCCGCCACCTGGTGGGCGTGCGCACGGAACTCCTCCGGCGCGATGTCCCCGACCGGCCCGGCGGCGCCCGGCCTGCCTGCCACCGGCGGGCTCGTCACCGCATGCTGTCCATCGTCTCCCATGGTCCCGCTCCTTACTATTCCCATGGTTTCCTATGGTTCTGCTCCGCACCAACCTCCCGTCTGGCCAGGTGGGTGGGCCCACGCCCAGCGCCCCGTGCGCCGGCACCGCGCGCCATTGTTGGGCAGCGCAGCCCACCCGACAATGACACAGGCGGTCACTCCCAGCGCACGACCAGCGCCTCCAGAGGCAGGCGCTCCCGACGCACCGGATCGCGGGCGGCGTAGCCCATGGTGATCAGGGCGTGGGGGTGCAGATCGGGCGGCAGGCCCAGTGCCGCGCGGACCGTCTCCGGGCAGAAGAGCGGCGCGCACATCCAGCCGCAGTCCAGCCCCTCACGGTAAGCGGCCAGCAGGAGGTTCTGGGCAGCCGCGCCAAGGCTCTGGACTGCCATCGTCGTCTCGGCGGCCTGGCGGACCGGATCCGGGTAGTGGTCCAGATCGACCAGGTACAGGCAGAGGAGGATGCAGACCGGCGCGTCGCGGATGCGCTGGTGCGAGCGCTCCTTGCGCCGCGCGATGACCTCCGGCGGCTCCCCATCCAGGGCGAGCTGCCGCTCCCACTCCGCGCCCATCGCCGCGGCCAGCCGTGCTTTCGCCTCCGGACGGGTGAGGACAACAAACCGCCAGGGCATGCGTCCGTGCGGCGAGGGAGCCCAGCGCGCGGCCTCCAGAACTCGCTCGATGAGCACGGGCGGCACCGGATCCGGGCGCAGGGCCCGCACCGACCGCCGCCCCTGGATCAGGGCATAGAGATCCAGGTCGCGCGGCGGCGCCGGCGCCGCTTCGGCCGGCCGCGCCGCCCAGCGAAAGGCCGCCGTTGGGACGATGCGGATGACCGGCCGCTGCTCGAGGGCCATCCCAGCGTAGCGCGGATACCGCGCGCGCAGGAGGGCGATCGCCGCGGTGTGCCTGTCGGTACCCGGCCAGACCAGCTCCGCCGTGCCGTGGACGAGCAGGAAGGCCAGACGGTCCCAATCCTCGAACACGTCATCCACCAGCAGGGCGACGGCCGGGTGGCGCAGGAGGTTCCGGACCCGCCGGAGGCGCAGCGGATCCACCCGCTTCGGCTTCTCATCCAGCGCAGAGTAGATGGCCTCGCCATCCGCGGCGAAGCAGATCGGCACGATCGAGGGACGGCCGGCATCATCCACCGTCGCCAGGCGCGCGAAGCGGTGATAGGCAAGGAAGTGCCAGTCGGCGGCGGTCAGGGGCTGCTGGTCCGGCATGGCGCATCCCGGAACAGCGGGCGCACTGCCCCGACGAGATAGAGCGAGCCGGTCACGCAGACAAGCCCCTCGGGGCTGGCCGCCGCCCGCGCACAGTCAACCGCGCGGCGCGGATCGGGCTCGATCTGCCAGAGGTCGGGGAAGCCGGCGGCGGTGCAGAGCGCCGCAACCCGCTCCGGCTCGACCGACTGGCCGGGGCCGAAGTCGGTCTCGGCGTCGAAGCGGGTGAGGATAGCCCGGTCGAGCAGGGGCAGGATCGGCGCCAGGGTCGCCGCCAGGTCGTGACCGCGCTTGAAGGCCAGGACGCCGGTGATCCGCCGCCCCGGGAAGAGGGTCTCCAGCGCCGCCGCCAGCGCCGCCATCTTGGCCGGATTGTGCGCGCCGTCGAGCACCACGAGCGGCCGCGTGTCCACGATCTCCAGCCGACCGGGGATCTCGGCCGCGGCGAGGGCGGCGCGGATCGCCGCCGCAGTCACCGGGAAGCCGGCGCCTCGCAGCGCCTCCACGCTTGCCACCGCCAGGGCGGCGTTGGCGACCTGGTGCGCGCCCAGCGCCCGGAGGTATAGGTCGCGGAGCTCCCGCCCGGGGAGGAAGAGATCGAACCAGCTCCCGCGCGGCTCGAGCGCCCGCACCTGATAGCCGATCTCCGCGCCGAGCTGCCAGAGCGGCGCCCCCACCGCGGCACAGCGGCGTGCGACAATCTCTCGCACCGTCTCCTGGGTCGCTCCGCTGACCGCCACCGCACCGTGCTTGAGGATGCCCACCTTATCCGCGGCGATCTGCTCGACGGTATCGCCCAGGATCTCGGTATGATCCAGCCCGACGTTGGTCAGCGTGGCCACCAGCGGCTGAACGACGTTGGTGCCGTCGTAGGTCCCACCGAGCCCGACCTCGACAACCGCCAGGTCGACCTGCTCAGCGCGAAAGTACTGGAAGGCGATCGCGACGGTCAGCTCGTACCAGGTCGGCCCGACCCGCCGCGCGGCCGGCGCCGCGGCACGGAGCATCTGCACCAGCCGCGGCGTCGGGATCTCTGCCCCGTTGACGACAAAACGCTCCTCCACGCGCTCCAGGTGCGGCTTGACGTGCAGGCCAACCCGGTAGCCGGCGCGCTCGAGGATCCGGGCGGCCATGGTAGCAGTGGAGCCCTTACCGGAGGTGCCGCCGATGTGGAGAACCGGCAGGCCGCGGTGGGGATCGCCCAGCTCGGCGAGGAGGCGGTGCATGCGCTCCAGCCCCGGCCGCTCGCCGAGGCGACTCGGCACGGTCAGCGCACGCAGGAGATCATCCGGGCTCGCCACCCGGAGCTCATCGAGAACGTCCATCTCCCTCCCTTCGCACCTGCACACGTCGCGGGCCCCTGCCCGCGCGGTCTCTTTCCACAGGCTCTTCCGCTCATCGACCTGCCGCACACCGCGCCCGCCCCACGGGGACCCGTCTTCCACAGGGGCCTGCCGCTCGCACAGCCTCGGCTCCCTGGCCTCTGCCCCGTGCACGGGCTCCCAACCCGCGCTCGACCTCCGACCCGCGCACGATCCCCTTCTACACGCCGCCGCACGCCCCCGCCGCTCAATTATACGAGCTGGACCACCCTCTGCGCGTGCGCGTCGGACCGGGCCGCACCCATCGAATTGACGCGCTCGCGGCGGCCGTGTAGCCTTCCAGCAGGTTACGTGCGGGCCGGCCTTCCCCGGGCCCGCCGGAGAATACGACGTGAGCACGCCCCCTGACCCGACCACAGCCGTCTACACACCAGCAAGCGCAGGGGAGGCGGCCGATCTGCTGCTGGCGCTCTGGGCATCCGGCCGCCGGACGCAGGTGGTCTATACGGCCGCGCCCTCACCTCCGCTGCCAGGTGTGGCTGTCGTCTCCCTCCACCGCCTCAACCAGATCGAACAGGTTGATCGCGAGAACGGCGTCGTCGCCGCCGCCGCCGCGGCGCCAGTGGCGGCCCTGCGTGCGGCCGCCGCGGCAAGCAACCTCTGGTGCCCGGCCCTGCGCTGGCTTCCCGGCGATCTTCCCATCGGCCGTGCGCTCGCCAGCGGCCTCGGCCGGCGCTCCCGCCGCTACGGCACGATCGGCGATTACCTCCTCGGCGCTCGCTTCCTCGCCCCTTCTGTCGGGATCGTTCGGCACGGCAGGCCGGTCATCAAAGATGCGACCGGCTACCACCTGAGCGCCGCCCTCGTCGGGTCGGAGGACCGGCTCGGCGTCTTCCTCGACGCGCTCCTGCGCCTGGTTCCCCGACCGGCCGGGCGCGCGGTCGAGACGCTCGACCCCCAGCCGCTCCCAGCGGCGGCCTCCCTCGCCCGCGCACTCGCCCATCCCGCGCTCGGCGCCGCCGCCGTCGAGATCGCCGCCGATCCGGAGCGGGATGCGGCGGTCGTCCGGGTCGAGCTGGAGGACGCGGCGCGCCCGGCCCTGGAGGAGCGGCGCGCCCGCCTGGTCGAGCGGGCCGGTGGGCTCGGCGTGTCCGTCAGCCCGGCCGATCCCATCCCTACCGAGCCGCCGGCGAGCGCGGCGGTCGTGCGCGCGGGGGTCGATCCCGCCGACCTGCCGGCTGTGCTCGTCCGCCTGGCCGATCTGGCCCGCCGCCGCGACGTCCCCGGCCTGATCCTGGCCGAAGCGACCGGCGGGGGAATCGAGGTCTGGACCGATCCCGCCGCGGCGGATGCGGCGCGGGAACTGCTCTTCCTGGCGGGCGTCCCGCGCCCCGCGCCGGGCGTCGAGCGGCTCGCCGCGCTCACCCGCCGCGCCTTCGATCCAGGCGGCCTGCTCGCGTTCGCTCCCCCCGACACGACAGCGCCCCGCGCCGGCTAGCGGCCCGGCCCGGATGGCCGCGTCCCGGCGCGCGCTGACCACCCCGCGGCACTCCACCGTCTCCGCTCACACCATCTTCCAACGCCTGCGTCATTGACGGCCGCCCGGGCCGCCGTAGAATTTTCCAGGAGAGAGGAGCCAGGAGTGCGTCCGATCAGCCACGTACCGGTCCTGCTGAACGAGGCGCTGGATCTGCTCCGGCCCCGCGCCGGTGGACGATACGTGGACGGCACGGTCGGCGGCGGCGGCCACGCCGAGGCCATTCTCGAACGCTCGTCGCCCGACGGCCGCCTGCTTGGGCTCGACCTCGATCCGGAGGCGCTCGCGCGTGCAGCGGAACGGCTGAAGCGCTTCGGCGACCGCGTCGTCCTGGTGCACGAGAGCTTCGCCGACCTCGAGCGGGTGGTCCGCTGGTATGAGTTCGCGCCGGCCGACGGGATCATCCTGGACCTCGGCGTGTCGTCCTTCCAGCTCGCCCACCCAACACGCGGGTTCGGCTTCCAGACAGCGGCCCCCCTGGACATGCGCTTCAATCCGCACCAGGCCGGCCCGACCGCCCGGGAGCTCGTCAACACACTCGACGCCGCCGCGCTCGCGGAGATCCTGCGGCGCTACGGCGAGGAGCCGCGTGCCGCGGCCGTCGCGCGGGCAATCGTCCAGCGCCGGGCGAAGGCGCCGATCGAGACAACCACCGAGCTCGCCGAGATCGTCACCCGGGTCTACGGTCACCGCCGCGGGAAGATCCACCCGGCTACCCGGACCTTCCAGGCCCTGCGGATCGCGGTGAACCGCGAGCTGGAGGCGCTCGAGCGCGCCCTGCCCCAGGCGATCGAGGTCCTGGAAACGGGGGGACGCCTGGTGGTGATTGCGTTTCACTCCCTCGAAGACCGGATCGTCAAGCACTTCTTTGCCGATCAGGCCGCCACCTGCGTCTGCCCGCCCGGCCTGCCGGTCTGCGTCTGCGGGCGGCGCCCGCGGGTGCGCATCCTGACCCGCCGCCCGATTCGTCCCTCGGCCGAGGAGATCCAGGCGAACCCCCGGAGCCGGAGTGCGATCCTCCGGGCCGTCGAACGACTGCCCGAGGAGGGGTGAGGCGGCGGTGGCACGGACGCGGCGCACGCCGTCCCCGGGTCGGGCCGCAGCCGGGCCGGGGC
>JADGGD010000009.1 GCA_019690095.1 Chloroflexota bacterium | reverse complement strand
GGTCGGGGATCCTGGCAGTGATCGTCAACGCAGTGGTTCTCGTTGGTGTCGCGGCCACGATTATCCCTTACCTGTATATGCTTTCCTCAGGCTTCAAGACGAACGATGAGATCTACGGCTTCCCAATCACCCTCTGGCCGCAGCATCCCATCCTCTCAAACTATGTGACGCTCTTCCATGATTTTCCCTATGCACGCTGGTACCTCAATACGATCGTCATCGCAGTCCTGGGAACCGCGCTGAACGTCATCCTAGCCTCGCTGGCCGGCTTTGCATTTGCGAAGTATGAGTTCCGTTTCCGTACTCCGCTCTTTGTCTTGCTCCTCTTTACGATGATGATCCCGGGCCAGGTGCTCCTCCTGCCCCAGTTCATCGAGATTACGGCGATCGGCTGGTACAACAGCTACCTGGCGGTGATCGTGCCTGGTGCGGTCGGCGCCTTCAGTATCTTTTTGATGCGCCAGTACGCCCTGAGCATACCGAGCGAGTTGCTCGACGCAGCACGAATCGATGGGGCCGGTGAGTTAACGATCTTCTGGCAGATCGTCCTTCCGTTGCTGGCCCCCGCGGTTGCAGTGTTGACGATCCTCTCCTTCAATGGCGCCTGGAATGCTTTCCTGTGGCCCTTAATCGTTCTCGGCCGTAACGATATGTTCGTCCTGAATGTTGGGCTGAGCGCGATCCTGGGTCCCTATAACTTCGAGTACGGTGTCCTCATCGCGGGCGCGACGCTAGCCAGTCTGCCACTGATTATTGTCTTTCTCTTCTTCCAGCGGCAGTTCATCGACGCGGTGAGCAGTGGGGCATTCAAAGGTGTATGAGGTCTGGCCAGCTATTTTGACATAATGGCGCGAGCCTCTGCATGATCGGTCAATCTTCTGACTGGCGAACGCGGGAAGGTTCTTGCCGCGTCTGAGCACGATTCGCAGGGTTGCTGCGGCGCTGGGGATGTCTCCGCCCGACGTGATGGCGGGGGTTGTCTATGCACGGGACGTTGCCTAGGATGGGCTCAGCAGCACTGCGACGCCACTGGTGCGGGAGGGGATATGCGCTGGCTGTACCGTCTGCTCCACTGGGTCTTCCTCGGCCGGGCGCTCGCGCGCGGGCCGGGGTATTTCGCCCGCTACGAGGCGCGGCGGCAGGTGCGCCGTCTGCTCGCCGGGCGCCGGCCGCGGCTGTGAAGGCACGGGAGAAGGCTGACGATACGCAGGGTTCATTCGCCAGCGCTCACCGGGTAGCTGGCAGATCGACTGGAAGGTCCAGGACCCCGTGACCGGGGCCTGGAAGCAGCAGGCGAAGACCATCCACGGGACGAAGAAGCAGGCAGAGGCTGAGCTGGCAAAGGTCCTGCATGCGCTGGCCAGCGGCAGCTACGTGCCCCCAGTCGGGAGACGGTCCGGGATTTCCTGGAGCGCTGGCTCACGGACGCCGTGGCGGTTCAGATCCAGAAGCAAAAGACGCGCGAGTTCTACGCCACGGCGGTCCGCAACCATCTCATCCCCGCGCTGGGGGCGGTCCCGTTGATGAAGCTGACGCCGGCGATGGTCCAGCGGTACTACCGGGCCAAGCGGGAGGCGGGGCTCTCCAGCACGACCGTCAACGGCCATCACCGCACCCTGCATCGGGCGCTGGAGTGCGCGGTCCGCTGGGGGCTGGTCGGGCGCAACGTCTGCGACGCCGTGGATCCCCCGCCGCGCCAGCGGGGCGAGATGGCCGTCTGGTCACCGGCCGAATGCGTCCGCTTCCTGGCGACGGCGAAGGCCGCCGGGAATCGGTACTATCCCCTGTTCGCCACGGCCCTGGCCACGGGCCTGCGCCAGGGCGAGCTTCTGGGGCTGCGCTGGCAGGACGTGGATCTGGAGGCGGGCAGCCTCACCGTGCAGCAGACCCTGGAGCGGGCCGGGCGGCATCCCCGCTTCGGGACCCCCAAGACCGCCCGCAGCCGCCGCACCGTCGCGCTCCCCGCCGAACTGGTGGCGCTCCTGCGGGCCTGGAAGGCCCAGCAGAACCAGGAGCGGCTCCTGCTCGGCCCCGCCTACCGGGACTACGGCCTGGTCGTCACCCTCCCCGACGGCGGGCCGATCGATTACCACAACCTGAGCCGGCGGGACTTCGCCCGCCTGACCGCGCAGGCCGGTCTCCCCCGCATCCGCTTCCACGACCTGCGGCACGCGTCAGCCACCGCACTGCTGGCCGCCGGCATCCATCTCAAGGTTGTGAGCGAGCGGCTGGGGCATGCCAGCATCAGCGTCACGGGCGATATCTACAGCCACGTCATCCCGACGCTGCAGCGGGAAGCGGCCGACGTCCTCGGGCGTCTGCTCGCCAGTGCGGGCAGTCCGTAGCGATGTGGCCTGATTGTGGCCTGAATCAGGCGGGAGACAAAGCGAACGGCCGCACCGACCGTGGCGTTTCGCCTTGGCCGGTGCGGCCGAATCGGGAGTTCTGCGGTGCCGAGGGGCGGAATCGAACCGCCGACACCATGATTTTCAGTCATGTGCTCTACCGACTGAGCTACCTCGGCACGCCTCTTAATTATAGCGACCACGGGCACCGCGCGCAAATGCCGCCGCCTCACGCACCGATTACCGACCGATCTCTGGAACAGCGGCTAGCCGATCGGCGGGCGGGCGAATCCCACGACCCGCCGGAGCTGCCCGGCGAGCTTCGCCTGCCCGGCCTGGATCAGTGCCCCGGTCTGCCGCACTGCCCGGATGCCGCCTCCCCAGCCGCGCCGTCCCAGGTCAAGCGGATCAACCCGAAGCCGCCGAATCGCCACGTCAATCGGGAACAAGGTCGCCGCCAGGGCCAGCAGATATAGCCACAGCGGAAGGGTATCCTGACCTTCGAACTGAACGCCAGACCGATCGTAGCTCTCGTCAGGTGCGTGAAGAACCCGTCCGCCAGTCGCAGCTGCGATCGCCGCCAGGTTCATCTCATTGATGCCGAAGTCTCGATACTCCGGCGGGTACGAGACAACGACGCCACCGGTCTCGCTACGCACGACCTGGCCACCGCTGTACTGTACGACCTCGATCGGGTACGCACCAGGCTGGCTGACACTGAACTCGGTCTCGTATCGTCCCGGCCGCGACTGGCCCAGCCGTACCTCGACCGTCTTTCCATCAGCAGTCGGAACGCGCGCACGCAGGTCAAGGCCGTCCTGGAAGACCCCCAGATCATTGACCACGTCAACCCGAAAGTCTACGACACTGCCGTGAACGGTTGACGACATCTCTAGATCCGGATCGTTCGGCGCCCGCAAGCTCCAGTTCACCACCTGCGACCAGAACTGCCCGAACCGCGGCCAGGAGAGCCACGCCGAGGCCCACCGGCTGGTCAGATCAGAAGTCCATGCGACAACCCGTCCGAGGCCATAGTTCCAATGCACCAGGATCGGATCGCGGCGATCGGACTGCAGGGCAACCTGGGCGCCGCTCCGCGCGGTTGTCACGACGTACGCGTCAAGATCCGGCAGGTCGCTGGCCACGACCGATTGGAGCAAGGGGCTCGGGCCAGCAACTTTCGGCTGAAAGGTCGAGGTCACCGTCACCGAACCGCTCACGACCCGCGTCTCGCGCATCGTGATCTCCGGAATCTTCGCCGCCTGGTCAGTGTAGTAATACTTGCCCTTCCCGCGTTGGGCAAGCATCTGCATAAGCTTCTGGTCGGCGTCGCTCCCGATGGCGATGGTCGAGAGGGTAATTCGATCCTGTTCAATCCTCTGCAGGAGCGGATTGTAGTCGGATTCGACGAGCGAGTTCCCGTCACTCATCAGGATGATGTGCTTGTACCGCGCCGAGCTCTGCCGAACTACCCCATAAGCCGCCTGGAGCGCGTTGAAAATATCCGTACCCCCAGAGGCAGTGATGCTCCCCACGCGGTCAGACAGCTGCTGGCGGTGCTGGGGGCTTCCCACCGTCTGGAGCGGAATGACCATCGTCGGCTCGGTATCGAATGCAATGACTGAGATCTCGTCCTCCGGGGCGAGCAGTCCGATCGCCAGCTGGGCCGCCTTGTCTGCCATCGCCATCTTGCGGACACCGCCTTCGCTCTCGTCCATGCTTCCCGACTTATCAATCACCAGAACGAGTGCGACGTTTCCGTTCTGAACGTTGCCCGGTACATCCCCTTGTACCGGCAGGATGCTGTCGAGCGGTGTGCCCGCGTACTTTCCCAGGCCGTAGCTCTGATCACCGCCGATGACCACCAGCCCTCGCCCCAGGTCGTGGACAAAGCCGACGATCGAGTTCATCTGATCGAGGCTGAAGGCGGAGGCCGGTGTGTTGACGAGGACGATGCCGTCATAGGCCTTCATCGCGGGTAGGGTCGGAGGGATCGACGAGGGGGGGCGTACCTCCACCGTGATACCCGCTCCCTGAAGCGCACTGACAATCGGGCCGGCGGCTGAAGGGTCGCTGGTCACGACCGCCACCTTGCCGGCAGGTTTGACAACCGTGAAGGCAAATGACCGATTGTTTTGACTGTACGTGTCATTGGGACTACTGACGGCCACCTCGAAGGTATGGAACCCTTCCCTGGCTGCCTTGAGCGTGATCGAAAAATGATTCGCGCCTGGACGCAGGTGCTGGGTACTTCGAGCGACAACTGCGCCATCCATGACGAATTCGAGACTGGCCTCGGTTTCCGTCGTGCTGTTGACGACCGCACTGACCTCGAAATCCTGCCCCAGTCGGACGTAGCTCGGAACGGCGACCGAGTCGATCAGCACTTCCTTCAGCGCCGGCGGCGGCCCGATTGGTGCGACATCCACCTCGATGTGGTGGAGCGAGGCCGCACGGGCCTCGGCAAGGGCATCACCGGCGTTTGTCTGTCCATCAGAAAGTACGACGATGCGGCGGGCGCCGATCGGAGGAAAGAGGGCGGCGCTAAGGTGAAGGGCACTGGCCAGGTCAGTAGCACTCGGCGTTGGAGAGGGGGCAGTCGTCGCCGCCCGGGCTCCCAGCATCCGGCGAACGACAGCATTGGCCCCGAACTCGACAACTGCCGTCCGGTCATCCGGACCGGCAGCCCGCAGTGCCTCCTCAAGCCAGGCAGTCGCACTGCTCTGCCCGGCAGCCGCGACGCTGGCCGAGCGATCCACGGCAAAGACCACCGAGAGCTGATTACTCGGGCGATGGAGGACCGGCTCCGACAGCGCCAGCACCAGAGCGATCACCGCGGCGCTCCTGACTATAATAGCTGCGCTCCGCACCGATCGGGGCAGGTAGGTCATGCCCAGGCGCGCCACCAGATAGAAGCCCGGAACCAGGAGCAGGAGCCACAGGGTCAGCGGCCGATCGAATGTCAGGCTCATCCTCTCCTCACGGTGCTAGACGGCGAAAGAAGATAATCCATTCCAGGGTGAGCACGGCCAGGGCGCCCCCGGCGAACCAGGGCCAGACATCGTGCTCGACCGGCCGGCCCGGGGGGCTTCCGGCGCGGGCCAGCACCTGCGGGTCCAGCCGCGGCGCGATATCGCTTTCGGCCAGCCCCAGCTTATTCACGACGAACTCGTGGGTCTCGACCGTGGTCTGCCCATTCAACTCAGTCACAACATACGTTCCCCGCTGGGCGGTGTCCGTGAACCGAAGCGGACGGCCGTTGTTCTGGAAGAGATCAATCTTTCCGTTGGGGAGGCGGAATGCGATTGTCTTCGCCTCGGGCGACGGGACCATGTCGAGGACGCTCCCCGGTTCGATCTGGAGCGGAAACGCAGACGGTGAGAGTGCCTGGATCAGGTTTGCGACGAACACGGGAAAGGCGATGCGTTCGGGCCAGTCTGTCCCGGCCGGGTCGAAGCCAATGATCACCGCCTGGCGGCCTTGAAGCTGGCCCTGGAAGATGACTGGTCCGGCGGCGGTCTCGGCAATCGGCCGAGCCCAGGAGAGGGGACCGATGCGCTCCGGCTGCTGGATGATCAGACCAATCACGTCGGCCGAGTCGAAGAGCGGATTGCCCTCATCCGCCCGTACGAGCGTCGTCGGGGCGAGCACACCGGACACTGGAATCAGCGGGTTGCCAGGCGGCGGTGCCACCAGTACGATGCTGCCGGACGGCAGGCGGGCCGGGACGAAGCCGTTGAAGATGGTCACTGCGGCATCGTCCGGACGGTACGAGGACGGGCTCTGGATCCTCAGGTCAACCGACGGGAGCGTCTTCAGGGCCTTCTGCCAGAGCGACGGATCCTCCGCGACCACAGTGACCGGAATCGGACGGGGATCGGGAACGAGAATATCTGCCTGGTTGTCCAGCGCATACCGATCTTGCGCGCTCAGCTGGACCCGCACGAGGTGCGTTCCCTGGGGGAGCGACAACGAAAGCTCGACCGGTTGGCGCGCCGGAATGGTCATCACACGGCGGAAGATCGGCAGGCCATCGGCCATCGCCTGGATTGTCACCGATGCGTCGTGGTGAGCGAAGTTCGCCACCTGGATAAAGCCGAGATAGCGGTTGACCGAACCGATCATCGGGCGCACGCTCAGGGCAGTTATGCCCTGGTTCTCATCGCTCCCGCCGATCTGCTGAAATGACACGTCTGCAGAGATCGTCCCGATATCGGCGATCGGGATGCTGTCAAAGGCACCATCTGACAGAATGACCACGCGATTGTGCGTCTCTGGAGAGTTCTGGGCGGTCTGTGCCGCCAGCGCGAGCGCACCCAGCAGATCCCCGCGCGTCGGCGATACCTCGAGACGGTCCAGCGCAGCATCGAGTGCGCGCGGCCCCGTGCCGGTCGCAATGACCGACGACACCGGTGCAATCTTGATCAGAGTGGCCCGGTCATCCGGTCCAAGCTCCGAGACGAGCTGTCGGGCCTGGGTGACCGCGGCCGCCAGGCGATTCGGACTGACGTCAGTCGCCAGCATCGTCGGAGATGTGTCGACCAGCAGGATAAGGTGTTGGCCAATCCCACCGGGCAGGGCTGGACGGGCCAGTGCGACGGCAAGCGCCCCTGCCGCGATCAACTGGAGGAACAACAGAAGGCTTGCGAGTGGAAGACGCCAGCGCGGCCGCCCCTCAAGGTCGCTCGACAGATGCCGCCAGAGACGAACGCTCGGGACGATCAACCGACGATGCCGCGGCCGGAGGATGTACAGAAGGAGGATCAGCGGGAGGATGATCAGCGCTCCGAGAGCGGCGGGCTGGAGCAGGGTCATCGGACAATCCTCCGAAGCCGCATCCGGTTCAGGAAAACCTCTTCGAGCGGCACATCGCTTTCCAGGCACAGGTAGCCGATCTCAGACCGCTGGCAGAACTCGGCGACACTCGCGCACCAGTCCTGGACCCGCTGTTCGTAGGCACGGCGTGCCTCGTTCCCGACGATGATCTCGACCACATCGCCCGTTTCCGAGTCGAGAAGCTCAAGCTCGCCGTCTACCTCCGGATGCACTTCCTGCGGTGCCAGGATCTGCATCACGACAACATCCATGCCTTCCCGCAGAAGCCGCGCAATCCCGTCCTGCCAGTCGTCCTCGGAGAAGAGATCCGAGATTACGAAAGCGATGCCGCCGCCCATTGTGCCGGTGCAGTAGCGCTCCATCGCTTCCCGAAAGCGCGTCATGCCCCCAGCGCGTGTCTGATCGAGATAGCTGAGCAGGCGAAAGATCTGACCGCGTCCCCGTGCGACCGGAAAGCGGTCATGGAGCGTATCGGAGAAGCAGGCCGCCGTGACCGCGTCAAAGCGAGCCAGGGCGAGAAATCCAAGGGCCGCCGCGAGACGGCGCGCAAATGCCAGCTTGCTCGGTTTCCCCCAGTCCATTGATTGACTGCAGTCCAGCAGGAGGTGGACGGTCACATCTTCTTTTGCTTCGGTCTGCTTCAGGAAGAGGGCATCGAGACGTGCCAGCGCATTCCAGTCAATCCGACGGAAGTCATCACCGGGAACATACTTTCGAAAATCGGCAAACTCGGTTGAGCTGGCGTGGCGGCGGCTCCGGTGCTCACCTGCCAGTCCCTGGAGGACGAGGCCGCGCGTCATGAGATTCAGCCGCTCGAGCCGCCGAATGAACGACTCTCCCAGTACATCGGCCGCTGTCCCCGAGTCGTCGGTCACCCCGTATGCTCGCGCGGGGGACCGACCTGCTCCGCGCCTCCCGAACGAAAGCATCCGCCGCAGGCGCGCTGACCACGAGGTAGACGATTCAGGATCCCGCATTGCTAAAGTACTCGCGCACGACCGGCTTCATCTCCAGCGGCACCACGTTGCTCTCCTGGTGGACCGCAATCGGGACATTCGAGGCGCCGCCGGCTGCCCCTCCAGCGGCTGTAATCGTACTGTCGTCGGGGCTGGTCAGGGGCGTCGAGCGATCCCCGGCGATCGTGGCCCCACTGCCGGGTCCACTCGCCTGACCGGTAATCGTCAGCTTGACACCGGATACGTCCAGCGGGGTCGGATGACTGTCGAGCGAAGGGGCTCCTGCACCATTACCAACCCCTCCTGCGTTGCTTTGCTGATCACCCTGGATTTGCTGAGCAGTCGCGGCGGGCGAGCCAGCCGAACTGGACGGCGATCCAGTACCGTTCTGATCGCCCTGGCCGGTCCCATCAAGTTGATCGAGGGCACTCGCGTCCGCTCCCGTGCTCGCGGACCCAGCCTGCTGGGCCATATCGGAGGGAGGTACGGCCCCGGAGGATCCCTGGGGCGCGGCGGCTGTCGCGGATGACGAGCCGGGCGGTGCATTTCCCTGGGACGCCTGTTGCGAACCGAGGCTACTCTGGATCTGCTGGAGGGCCTGGCCGAGCTCGGCCTGGGCTGCGATCTGGTTGCTTGCTCGCTGCACATCGGAGGCCAGGGACTGCATGCCCTGCCCGGCTCGGCCAGTATCGCCCTGTTGCAGGGCATCGGCCGTCTGACCGGCGTCGCGTGAGATTCCTGGATCAGATCGTGCGGTTTCGCTGGCAGCACGCGCAAGGTTTGCCGCCAGCTCCTGGCGCGCCTGCGGCGATAGCTGACTGAGCTGCTGGCCCAGGTCAGCAAGCTGTTGTGCCGCTTGCTGATAGGCCCCCCGGGCGAGGCTATCGCTGACCGCATGGGTCGTGGATGAATCTTTGAGCGCCGCTGCCAGCGCATTCAACGCCTGCTGGGCTGCCAGCGACTGGCTTGCCTGATCCTGAATCTGCCGTTGAATCTCTTCCAGCTGCGCGCGGTACTGCTCCGGGGTGATCGCCTGTGACTGGAGTTGCTGCTGTAGAGACTGGAGCTGAGGGGCAATCGCAGGGAGCGCTCCGCCGGTCTCTTGCAGGGTAAAAGCCGAGGGATCGACCGTAACATACTGGGATGGTGCCTGAGCCTCCTGGCTCGCCAGGCGCGCAAGCTCGGTATCGATCGGACCGCGCGGGCGCGGCACGGATAACCCCAGTGATCCAATCGCCGAGACCGCCACGAGGAGTGCGCCCACGACTGCGAGCCCCTTGATCTCGGCCGAGGGCCAGACGAAAGGCACAACCTGACTCGGTTCCAGCTCGCGCAGCCGGTGGGTTGCGAGCCGGATCTGGGTCCGGAAGAAGGGGTGCTCGAGTCGATACCTCTGCGTCAGCTCGACTGCCGTGGCAAGCTGGGCCTGCAAGCCGGCCCGCCGGTCGATCAGGCGCGCAACCTCGAAGAAGGGGATCCGGTGATGGAGGGCCAGATGGAGGCCCCACGCGACCACCAGGAACATGGCCAGGTAGATCCAGGCCGACACTGGCCGCATCGTGACGACCTGGACTACTCGGGCGCAGAGGAGAATGAGCGCGGCCAGGAGAAGGGAGCGAGGGAGAATGAGGAATGTCCGAACCAGACGGAGGCGGCTGCGAAACGCCCAGAGCCTTCCGAGAAGCTCCGTCGCGGTCTCCTGCTCATCCGTGCCGCCCAGGGATAGCGGCCGTCCGACTGGGCTACCCAGCGTGCCCAGCGGGGTTGCAATGCAGTACGGCGCTACGGTGAGCCACCAGAGCGCGCTCTCCACAAAGGAGCGGATTCTCCGGGTCTGCCGATGCCACGCCATTGTGTCCCCCCGGCGGCGCGCCTGCGCTCGGGCGCCGCTCCGACAACTCCCGACGGGCGGCTCCAGTGCGAAAGGGCAAGATATATGCCGATCTCAGCCGAGCGCAGACTGCAGCCGCCCGATCGCCTCGCGCAGCCGCGGGATCGGCGCGGTTAGGGCAAAGCGGACGTAGCCCTCACCCTCTTTCCCGAACCCGCTCCCGGGCGTCGCTACAATCCCCGCCGTCTCGATCAGCCTTGCCACGAACCCGGCCGAGTCCTGGCCTGGCGGGACCCGCAGCCACACATAGAAGGTCGCCCGAGGTGCGTCTACCTCCAGCCCCACCTTCCGGAGCCCGCGCACCAGAACATCCCGCCGCCGCTGATAGATCGCGCTGTTGCGGCGGCTGATCTCCTCGGCCATCGAGAGTGCCACGATCCCCGCCTCCTGGACGGCCTGGAAGGCTCCGGAGTCGAGATTCGACTTGACCATCCGCAGGGCCTCGATCACCTCGGCTCGTCCGACCGCACACGCGATCCGCCAACCCGTCATATTGAACGTCTTCGATAGCGAATGGAACTCAATCCCGACATCCTTTGCGCCGGGAACCTGCAGGAAGCTTGGGGGACGGTAGCCGTCAAAACAGATTTCGGAGTAGGTATTATCCTGAGCTACGATGATGTTGTGACGCCGGGCAAACTCAACGACCTCTTCGTAGAACGAGACCGGCGCCACCGCTCCGGTCGGATTATTCGGGTAGTTCAGGAACATGAGCCGGGCGCGCTCCAGAACTGACCGCGGGATGGCTCCGAGATCCGGCAGGAAGCCGTTCTCGCGGCGCAGGGGCATCTCATAGGGAGTACCCCCTGCGAAGATGGTCCCGGCTCGGTAGACCGGGTAAGCTGGATCTGGAATCAGGACGATATCGCCGGGGTTTACCACTGCCAGCGGCAGGTGGCCGATGCCTTCCTTGGCGCCGATCAGGGTCAGCACCTCTCGCTGGGGTGAGAGCTCGACCCCGAAGCGCCGGCGATACCAGTCGGATACTGCCTGCCGAAAACGCTCCAGCCCTTCCGACTCCGGGTAGCGGTGGTTCGCCGGATCCCGGGCAGCCCGGGCGAGCGCGCGGACAATCGGCGGAGGTGTTGGGAGGTCTGGATCGCCGATGCTCAGATTGATCACATCGATTCCCCGCGCGATCGCCTCACGACGCTTCCGATCGATCTCCACGAACAGATAGGGCGGCAATGCGGCGAGGCGGCGGGCAACCTCGAACTCCCGGGTGATCACAGACCTTCCTCCGTGCGAACG
Source organism: Chloroflexota bacterium (assembly GCA_019690095.1). GTDB lineage: Bacteria > Chloroflexota > UBA6077 > FW602-bin22 > CADDYW01 > JADGGD01. The sequence continues at coordinate 31,645 of JADGGD010000009.1, read as the reverse complement.
AGATCCTCGTAGGTTTCACGCCGTCGAATCAAGCGGTAGGTGGAATCCGTAACCAGGACTTCAGCCGGCCGTGGACGGGCGTTATACGTCGAGGCCATCGAGAAGCCGTACGCACCCGCACAGAGAACTGCCAAAAGATCACCCGCCTGCGTGCGCGGGAGCGGTCGGTCATGGGCGAAGAAGTCGCCGGACTCGCACACTGGCCCTACTACGTCGACCACCTCGGACGGCTCATCTGTGCGCCGGACTGGCCAGATCTCGTGGTACGCATCATAGAGGGCCGGGCGGATCAGGTCATTCATCGCCGCGTCCACGATAATGAATGTCTTCGCTCCATTCTCCTTCCGATACAGCACGCGCGTCAACAGCGCGCCTGCACTTCCCACCAGGAAGCGGCCCGGTTCGCACAGGAGTGTAACCCCCAGGTCACGGACGGTCGGCAGAATCCGCTCCGCGAGCACGGCCGGGCCCTCGGGATTCTCATCGCGATATCGAATGCCCAGGCCGCCGCCGATGTCGAGATAGCGTATATCAAATCCCTCGCGGCGAAGCCTCTGTACCAGATCGGCAAGCCGCTCGACGGCATCAACGATTGGCTGTACCTGGACCAGCTGGGAACCGATGTGCATCTGGATGCCGACTGGCTCCACGAATGGCGCCGCTCGGGCTCGCCGATAGACCGTCAGTACCTGGTCAGAGGGAATGCCGAACTTGTTCTTGCGGAGACCTGTCGAGATATAGGGATGCGTGCGAGGGTCCACGTCCGGATTAACCCGGACCGATATCCGGGCTGTTTGGCGCCTCTCCGCTGCGACCTCAGCAATGACCTCAAGCTCGTCCGCCGATTCAACGTTGAAGAGAAGAACCCCCTCATCAACGGCCTGAGCGATCTCGGCGCGGGTCTTCCCGACGCCCGCGAAGATGATCCGATCTGCCGGCACACCGGCCCGCCGGGCGCGAAACAGCTCGCCTCCCGAGACGATGTCCACACCCGCTCCCAGCTCCGCGAGCATGCGTACGATGGAGAGATTATCGTTTGCCTTCATCGCGTAGCAGATCAGGTGCGGGACCGACGCGTACGCCGCCTCGATCGCCGCGAACCGCTCGCGGATCGTTCGCGCGCTGTAGACATACAGCGGTGTCCCGTGAATCGCGCCCAGCTCGGCGAGCGGCACCTCCTCACAGAAAAGCGCGTCTCCCTGGTACCGGAACCAGTCCACTGGCCTGCCCTGCTCCCACGTCAAATCCGCATATCACGGTACCGTGCTATCGGTGCACAGCACCGTCCCACACGCATCAGCCTACAACGTCTTCCATTGTATAGAGGCCCGGCGGCCGGTCCACAAGGAATCGTGCCGCCCGGAGCGCACCCAGCGCGAAGGTCTGCCGGCTGAACGCACGGTGAGCGATCTCGATCTCCTCGCCCTCGCTGACAAACAGAAGCCGATGCTCACCGACCACGCCTCCCGCCCGCACCGCGTGCATGCCGATCTCGCCCGGCGCACGGGGCGCGATCCCCCGCCGACCATATCGTTCCACATCGACCAGCGCGCGCCCGCGTGCCGCGGCCACCGCCTCGGCCAGGCGGATCGCTGTTCCGGAGGGCGCATCCTTCTTGTGCCGATGGTGAACCTCGATCACCTCGACATCGTAGTCGTCCCCCAGGGCGCGCGTGATCATGGGAAGAAGCCCTGCCAGGACACTAATGCCGACGCTGAGGTTGGGCGCGATCAGGAGCGGTATCCGCCGCGCCTCCTCCTTCACCGCCTCCAGTTGCTCGGATGCGATCCCGGTCGTTGCGACGACGAGCGGACGCCCCGCGTCTGCTGCCGCGTGCGCAAACTCGACTGCGGCGGCCGGTGTGCTGAAATCCACCGCCACCTCACCTGCTGCGAGCCCGGCTGGAACATCGGCGCTGAGCTCAACCCCGAGCGGCCCTGCTCCAGCGACGACACCCGCATCAAGCCCGAGCTGGGGAGAGCCCGGCCGCACCAGGGCGGCGGCGACCGTGAACGCCGGATCGGCCGCCGCCGCACGGATCACCTCGCGTCCCATCCGACCGGCGGCGCCGTGCACGATAAGCCGCAGGGGCATCCGGTCCTACCGGGTCACCAGCATCGGCTGCACGACCGGCGAGGCGCGCAGCACCGCCTCGAGCTTCGCCCGATTCGCTTCGCCCATCGGGCACATCGGCAGACGCATCTCATCCGAGCAGAGCCCCAGAATGCCGGCGGCGGTCTTTACCGGGATCGGGTTCGTTTCCAGGAACATCGCCCGGCACAGATCGAACAGCTGATAGTGGAGCTCACGCGCTCGCGCCACCTGGCCAGTGCGATACGCCCGCACCATCTCGCTCATCGCGGCCGGCGCAAGATTGCCGACCACAGACACGACGCCGACTGCGCCGAGGGCGAGCATGGGCAGGGTTAGCGAGTCATCACCCGAGAGCACCGCGAAGTCTGGGCGGCAGCTCTCGATGATCTGGCTTACCTGATCCATGCTGCCGCTCGCCTCCTTGATCCCGACAATCGTCGGAATCTTCGCGAGCCGGGCCACCGTCTCTGGCAAGAGGTTGACGCCGGTGCGGCTGGGCACGTTATAGAGCACGAGCGGGAGATCGGTCTCCTTCGCCACGGCCTCGAAGTGCAGGAAAAGCCCCTGCTGAGTGGGCTTGTTGTAGTATGGCGTGACCAGAAGCGCCCCATCTGCCCCGATCTCCCGGGCTTTCTTGGTCATCTTGATCGTCTTGGCGGTGCTGTTAGTGCCGGTACCTGCGATCACTGGAATCCGATGATTGACCGTCTCGACCACGATCTCGATGACCCGCAGCTGCTCTTCCTCGGTCATCGCCACCGACTCACCGGTCGTGCCGCATGGTACGAGCCCGTCTGTGCCGTTCTGCAGATGGAACTCGACCAGGCGGCGGAGCGCCGGCTCGTCGATCTGGCCGTCCCGAAACGGCGTGATCAATGCGACCAGGCAACCCGAAAACACGTTTACGGCCCTCCTGATTCTCGCGCGCCGGACCTTCGCCGGCACGCCCGTGCCTCACGACGACCAGATGGCGCCAGTATCCTACCAGCGGCTGACGGAAGTCTAGCACCTCCTTTCGAGCAGCGTCAAGGAAGGCGGGAAGCCGATCCAGGCGCCGTCCGCACCCATTCGCCAGCGTGCGCAGCCACCGCCGTGTAGATCGGCTTTGGGCGAAAATTCGTGTCCACGAACGTGAAATAGTCGTTGTAGTCGTGAGCCAGGGTCGGTAATCGGAAGACCCAGAGGCACAGCGCCCGGACCCACGGCCAGGACGCGGTAGCGAGGCGCAGCGCTTCCAGGGTGTAGGCGATGCGCTGTGCAGGCCGCACCGCTTTGGTCCACCGCGGGCTGTCATTCCAGCCGGCCTCGGTGACGAGCACTGGCTTGGCCGCATCGCCGTTTTTCTCCATCACCTCCCGGAGAAGCTCGACCCGGCGGAAGTTGAGCCGGTCTGCGCGCGGCGGATCATCGGGCGGGAACTTCCAGCCGTAGGCGTGGACGCACAGGGCGTCGAAGTAGCGCGCCGCACCGAGATCATACATCTGCTGGAGAAACAGGCGATCTTCCAGGGCGAGATCGCTCCGGTCGATTGTGGGCGCCAGGCCTGCCGGGAGAATCCGTGCCGATGGGTGGACCGCGCGAATCGATGCCGCAGCAGCGGCCAGGAGCTCCACGTACGACGGCACGCTGACAGGACGGAATCCCCACTCAAAGCTGGTATTCGGCTCGTTCCAGATGATGAAGTAGCGAACTGCCTCCCGGTAGCGGTGGGCAAAGGCGGCAACGAAGTTTGCATAATCAGGAAAGCGCTCACGGGGAAGCAGGCGCGGTGTCGTGCCGGCTGGCCGGGCCCAGGCGGGAACGAAGTCCAGGCGAGCGATCACCTCCAGGCCGCGCGCCACGGCGTTTCGAACCACCAGATCCGGGTGATCCCAATCGAATACCCCCTGATGCGGCTCGATGTATGCCCACGGGAACAGCTCGACGATCCACCGCGCTCCCATCTGCCGGATCATGTCGAGTGTCCGTTCGATCTTCCACGGCTCGACTTCATCAGTTAGACGCGTGTGCACCCCCAGCACTGTTCGAGGATCTGGCGGGCTGATCCCGAACGGGTGCTGTGCCTCGAAGAGCGACCGATCGCCCGTGAGCAGTGCGGAGGAGGCCGCCGCCAGCCCGCCCATGCCGATGCGAACCAGCTCGCGGCGCGAGACGCCTCGCCCCATCAGGCCAAACGCCCCGAGTCGAACGCCTCCGGCAGGAGTTCCCGTGCCGTCCAGTGCCGCCGCTCACCACGGCGATTCTCGACGACCACCTCGGCCTCCGGTCCGAACTCCCATAACACCTGACGGCAGGCCCCGCACGGCGGGGTCGGTTGCGATGCCCCCGTCACCACGGCCAGCGCCGCGATGCGGCGTTCCCCTGCCGATACGGCGGCGGTAATCGCTACCCGTTCGGCGCAAATAGTCAGGCCATAAGAGGCGTTTTCCACATTGGCCCCGGCGAAAATGCGCCCCGAAATCCCAAGCACCGCAGCGCCGACCGCGAAACCTGAATATGGCGCGTATGCCTGCTCGCGTGCTCTCCATGCTGCGGCGAGCAGGGCATCACGGTCAATCACCCCGTCCGGATCGCTCACCCTGGTATCGGCCTCCCGTGGACTCCGAAGGGACGTGGGAGGGCGCCGGATCGACGTCCTCACGGATCCGATTGATGCGCACCCGGGTCACCCGCCGCCCGCTCGATGATACGACAGTGAGAACGGCGTGGTCGAGCGTCACCTTGTCACCGACCACCGGAATTCGCCCGAGCTTCTCGTGCACCAGTCCCCCGACCGTATCGACCTCTTCCGCGGCCAGGTCAAGACCGAGTTCCTCGTTCGCATCATCGATCGTCACACCGCCATCAACGAGGGCTTCGTCTTCGCTGACCCGGACGATCTTCTGCTCTTCGGTATCATACTCGTCCTGGATCTCCCCGACGATCTCCTCGAGAAGATCCTCGATCGTGACCAGACCAGCAGTGCCGCCGTACTCATCGACGACGATCGCGATGTGCACGCGCTGTTGCTGCAGTTCACGTAGAAGGGCATCGGCCTTCTTGGACTCCGGTACGAAATACGCTGGCCGCACGAACTCACCCACCGGGCTGCCAAGCCGCTCGGTGACGGTGAGCGGCAGGAGATCCTTGCCGTAGACCACACCGATGATGTCATCGATCGTCCCGCGATACACTGGCAGGCGCGAATATCCCTCGCGCACGAACGTATCAATTGCCTCGCGCACCGATGTATCCGCGGGCAGTGCCACGATATCCGGCCGGGGCACCATAACCTCGCGGACGGTCTTCTCCTCCAGCTCGAGCACGTTATCGATCATCGTGCGCTCCTGACGCTCGATCAGCCCCTCCTCCTCGCTCGCCGCCACCATAACCTTCAGTTCGGCAGGGGTCACCAGTGGCCCCTCAGGCACCGGACCGGTCCCGAGCAGATTGGACAAGCCGCTGGTCGCCGCGGCCACAAGGCGCGCCAGCGGAGCGAACAGGAACGCAGAGACGCGCAAGGGTACGGCCAGGGCGAGCGCGGCGTCTTCGGGATGCTTCGACACGACGGCGTGGGGAATGATCCAGCCCAGGACGAGGGCCGCAAGAACAGCCACCGCCCACGCCAGAAGCGCGTCCGCCTGGAACGTCTGGTGGGTGAAGATCTGCAAGAGGGTAACAACCGCCGCGACCAGGGCGGCTGGCTTCAGCACCGCGATCGAAGAGAGGTAGCGTACCGGCCGCTCGGCGAAGTCGAGGATCCGGTTCGCGGCCGCCTCGTCGCGTTCCGCGAGGCGCTGAACGCGCGCCCGACTGAGCGCGCCAACGACACTTTCAGCCAGTGATGCGAAGAGGTAGAGCAAGGTCGCCAGGATCAGTATGCCCAGGGCGCCGTAACTACTACCATCACCGTCCAAACAGAGTCCTCCTCATCGGGTCAGCCAGCGGACTGGCGGCGCCGGCGAAGCGGACGCGCGGGCACGCCGACGACAACCATGCCTGGTTCGACGTCGCGCGTGACAACGGCTCCAGCGCCGGTGAGCGCGTCCCGCCCGATCGTCACGGGCGCCACGAGCATCGAGTCGCTTCCGAGGCTCGCGCCGTCCTGGACGACCGTCCGGTGCTTTGTCCCCGATTCACTATCGAAATTCACGGTAATCGTGCCAGCCCCGACATTCACCCGTTCGCCGATCTCGGCATCGCCGATGTAGCTCACGTGGTGGATACGGGTGTCAGCTCCGATCCGCGCGTTCTTGATCTCCGCGTAATTGCCGAGCTCGACGCGCGGTCCAATCTCCGCACCGGGCCGCAGGTGCGAGAAGGGGCCAATCCGGGTCCCGTCCCCGACCCGCGCCCCCTCTATGACGGACATGTCAACTGTGACCGAACTCCCGAGCCACGAATCAACAATCCGGCTATACGGTCCGATCCGACACCCCGGGCCAATGACTGTATTCCCCTCGATAAGCGTCCCGGGATAGAGGATCGTATCCGGAGCAATACGGACCGTCGCATCGACATATACGGTCGCCGGATCCACCAGGGTGACGCCAGCCTCCAGCAGACGCTGGCGGACCCGGTCGCGGATCACCGCCTCCGCCATGGCAAGCTGTTTCCGATCGTTGACCCCTGCTGTGATCTCCAGCGGTGCGGTCACCGCGCAGACCCGGCGACCATCCTGCGCGGCAAGGCCAACCAGATCGGTCAGATAGTACTCGCCAGAGGTCGATCGGGGTACGGACGGCAACCGTTCCCAGAGCCAGGCCGCATCGAAGCAGTACACGCCCGCGTTGACCTCGCGGATCGCACGCTCTGCCTCGGTCGCAGCCGCCTCTTCGACAATAGCGCGCACGCCGCCGTCCGGATCGCGGACGATCCGCCCATAACCGCGCGGATCCTCCACGATTGACGACACGAGCGCGATAGCCGCACCGGCCTGGCGCTGTGCCTCGATCACCGAGCGGAAGAGATCACCGGTCAGGAGCGGGCAGTCGCCATAGGCAACGAGCACCTGGCGGCAGTCCGGCGACGCTGTCAGTATCGGCGCCGCCCGCGCCAGGGCGTCTGCGGTACCGGCAGGCTCCGGCTGGACCACCGACTCGCAGTCCCCGTCCAGGGCCTGGCGGACCGCGTCCGCTCCGTGACCGAGGACGACCACAATGCGCTCGACCCCCGCCTCACGTGCCGCCTGGATGACATACTGAACCATCGGGCGACCTGCCACACGATGCAGAACCTTTGGAATGCTCGACTGCATACGCCGTCCCAGGCCGGCCGCGAGGATCACCGCGGCGGTCTCGCTCATAACCTCCCCCGACGAAAAACGGGTGCGACCCACCCCGGCCCTCCTGACCGGCGGATGAGCCGGCCAGAATCCCTGGCCGCAGGGGGATCACACCCGTCTCTTACATGCTCCAGACTGCTCGGCCACCCGGCAGGTACCGCCGGTCCGAACCGCAGTGACAGCCAGCTTTCACAAGCCCTGGCTCGGTCAGACCCATCGCACGCGGCGGTGAACCGCCTTGCGCGATATCGACATATAATATTACACCCATCCGTAGGTACTCGTCAAGGAACATCCGGCCAGTCTCCCGGGCCAAGGCTCCTGACCACCAGTGCTCTCCAGCCAGACGATCGAACGAGCATCGCGATCCGCTCAGCCCGTTCTCGGTCCCGGTGGATGCTGATCACCGAGGGACCGGCCCCGCAGAGGACCGGCTCTCCACCCGCTTCGCGGATCAAGCGCCAGGCCTCAGCGATCACCGGGTATGTCGCCAGAGCCACTCGCTCGAACGCGTTCGGAAGCCCCTGTTCTTCCCACCCCTGTCCGGACCGCAGACGTGCCGCCAGTGCGCTCACCCGGCGCCCATCGCTCCAGTCGTCCGGGCACAAGGCCCGGTAGAGACGCCGCGTCTTGTCGGCTCCTCCTTCGATCGGGACGAGCACGATCCACAGGGCTGGCGTGGGGAGGGGTTCCAGCTCATCCCCGCGGCCAGTCGCAAGCTGAGTGCCGCCGCGCAAAAAGAACGCTACATCCGCGCCCAGGTGGCCCGCGAGCCGCTGCAGGGCCCGATCATCCAGGTCCAGGTTCCACGCGCGGCGGAGCAGGCGGAGCGCGGCGGCGGCGTCCGAGCTTCCGCCCCCGAGCCCCGCCCCGACCGGAATCGCTTTGCGCAATTCCAGGTGCGCGCCCTGGCTTGTGCCCGTGCGGGCTCGCAGGAGATGCGCTGCCCGAAGAACCAAGTTCTCGGCTACCGCAAGTGACGGATCATCGCAGGCTAGCATGAGAGTCTCCGCCTGACTCACGCTGAGCTCATCGGCAAGACTGATCGTCTGCAGAATTGTGACCAGATTGTGATATCCATCAGAACGCCGGCCCAGAACCTCAAGACCAAGGTTCACCTTGGCCGGCGCCCATGCCACTAATCTCACGAAACCAGCCTGCGTTCGACGAGGATTCTGGTCAGGCGATCCCATTCGGGAATAGTGAGGGTTTGCGCCCGCCGGGCCGGGTCTATGCCGGCCTCGCGCAGGATTGCTGGAGCACTGTCGGGAGGCATCCAGATTCGCTGGGCAAGGGCATTATGGAGTTGTTTGCGCGGCGTTGCAAATCCGGCCGCCACTACGCGAAAGAATGCCGACGGCGGGCTGTCAAACCGTGGATGATCGTACACGTCGATCCGAAGAACGGCGGACTCGACTTTCGGGCGAGGGAAGAACGCCGACGACGGGACGCGGGCTACCAGGCGCGGCTGACCGTAGGCCTGCACGCTGACCGCTAGCAGGCTCAGATCACCGGGCCGCGCGAGAATGCGTGAGGCGACCTCCCGCTGGACCATAACGACCATGAGCGATGGACGGCGGGGAGTTTCCAGGAAGAGGCGCAGAACAGGCGACGTGATGTAGTACGGCAGGTTTCCGATGACTTTATACGGACGGTCGCCGGCCAGCTCCTCCGGCCGAATCCGCAGGACATCCTGCTCGATGATCTCCACATTTGGGGTTTCCTGGAACAGCCGCCGCAGTGCCCGAACGATCCCGCGATCAATCTCGATCGCGATCACCTGCCCGGCCTGAGCCGCCAGGTGACGGGTCAGATGCCCTAGCCCCGGCCCGACCTCGATGACGAGATCGCCTGGCTGGAGGTCTGCCGCATGGACGATCCGCCTGAGGATCGCCTCGTCGACCAGGAAGTTCTGACCAAATCCTTTCTGGGGCCGGAGACCAAGCGACCGGAGCAGGGTGCGAACGGCAGCGGGGGACCCCGGCGCACCGGCCGTCGGGCTAAACGGCGGTGGAATGGGCGGCTCAGGGTCTGGCCGTGGGGAAGAGTGCACCGCGACTGCCTCGTCTTACGCAAATCCGCCGAAAGCACGACGGGGGAGACCATGCCGGCTCCCCCGTGCTGATTTCGCGTCCGGCCGTGCACCCGCCTTTGATCGAGGCCTCCCGGCTTATCCACATCAGCCGGCTCGGGCCAGGCACCCCTGCGGCACCCAGGAGGGACTGCTTACCGTTGCTTTCTTCCGAACCTGGCGGGGTTCGCAGGCTCCTGCCGCGCAGGACCCAACCGTCAGCACCTCTGCCATGTGGACAGTCCCGACAGGCACAGGACCGGGGGCGGGAATTCGACCCCGCTCGAGCGGATTGCGGGTACAGGGCACCGCTAGCTCCCCGTCTAGCACGGCCATGATGATCATACTGGCCTGCTGTAGCAGGCGTCAAGGAGCAGGGCGAGCAACCGCCGTAGCACCGTCTCGCACACGTACCTGACTTGTCCCGGACAGACGGCCATGGCATAATCGCACTCATCCAGGCAGGGTGACACCAGTGTCAGAGATCGAGAATCTGGTTGCTCTGAAGTCAACCAAGGCTCAGCTCGAAGTGGGACTGATCTACCTCAAACGGCGCCACGCCGAGCTCGAGCGGCAGCTCGCGCTTGTTCAAGGACAGCGCGGCCATCCTCGCCTTCACCCTGATGCGCTCCTGCAACTCCAGCGGACCGTCCAGGACCACGCGATCCAGATCGAGCGACGCAAGCGCGAGATCCAGGAACTTGAGGAGCGCATCCAGGCGCTCCAGAGCCAGTCCGAGCGCGGCGACCTTCAGCGGCTGTCTGCTGAGCATGCTGAGGTAACCAGACAGATCGGTGAACTGCGTGAGCGCATCCTCACGGTGCTGCGGGAGCTTGCCGGCCCTCTCCGGCAGTATGAGGAGCTTGCCGAGCGCAAAGGGTACCTCGCGCGGGCGATCGCCGAGCGCACCGGGCGGGATCAGGCCTATACGAACTACATTGAGAGTGCCTTGTTTCGCCAGAGCGAGTACGATGACGACGTGCGCTATACGCTTGAAACCCTTCGCCGCCAGCGCATCGTTGCCTGATCCATAGGTGTCGGATCCACTGAGGGCCCGGGTCATCTCGCCCGGGCCCTGCGCTGTCAGTCGCAGACAGTCCAGTCCGGTCCGAGTAGCGCGTCGAGTTCCTCGCCGCTCATCGTCTCGACCTTCTTCAGGTGCTCGGCGACCGTGACCAGCTTATCGCGCCGCTCCGATAAGATCCTCCGGGCTGTCGCGAATGCCTCGTCAATCAATTGCATCGCCGCGCGGTCAACCTGGGCGGCCAGATCAGCGCTCAGCGGACTGGCATCACGACCGGGGGTGGCAACGATGCCCAGGTCGCTCATGCCGAACTCAATGACCATGCGTCGGGCCAGGTCTGAGACCGCCTCGAGATCCTGCCGAGCCCCTGTTGTCACATCCCCAAAAATGAGCTCCTCGGCCGCACGGCCGCCGAGCAGTGATGCCAGGCGTGCTTTGAGCTGAGCCCGGCTCGTCAGGTAGCTGTCCTCGCGCGGCGCCTGCACTGTGACCCCCAGCGCCTGGCCGCGCGAGATGATCGAGACCTTCTGGACCGGCAGGGCGTGGCGGAGTGCCTTCATCACCAGCGCGTGGCCGACTTCATGGTAGGCGATGATAGACCGCTCGTACTCGCTGACCACGCGGCTCCGACGCTCCGGGCCTGCCACGACCCGCATGATTCCTTCTTCAAGCTCTTCCCGCCCGATGGCTGGTTTGTTTGCCCGCGCGGCGAGGATTGCCGCCTCGTTGAGCAGATTCGCGAGATCGGCCCCGGAGAAGCCTGCTGTCTGCTGAGCAATCGCCGCCAGGTCCACGCCCGGTGCCAGGGGCTTCGATCGCGCATGGACCTCTAGAATCGCCTGGCGCCCGCGGATATCCGGCGGATCCAGAACCACTCGCCGGTCAAAGCGACCGGGGCGGAGAAGCGCCGCATCAAGTACATCTGGACGGTTCGTCGCCGCGATCACGATGATGTTCGTGTGGAGATCGAATCCATCCATCTCAACCAGGAGCTGGTTCAGCGTCTGCTCGCGCTCGTCGTGGCCGCCGACGCTGGTGCCGCGCTGCCGCCCGACGGCATCGATCTCATCAATAAAGATGATGCACGGCGCGTGACGTCGGGCCTGCCGAAAGAGATCCCGCACGCGGCTGGCTCCCACGCCCACAAACATCTCGACGAACTCCGAGCCGGAGATGCTGAAGAACGGCACCCCGGCCTCGCCCGCCACGGCACGCGCCACAAGGGTCTTGCCTGTTCCAGGCGGCCCGACGAGGAGGACCCCTTTCGGGATCCGCGCCCCCATCGCCCGAAATCGCTCTGGGTGCTTGAGGAACTGAACGATCTCCGCGAGTTCTTGCTTGGCCTCGTCCACCCCGGCCACGTCGTCAAAGGTGACCGTCACGTTCTGGCCGCCATACCGGCGTGCCCCACTCCGGCCGAACGACATGGCCTGGTTGTTTGGTCCACCCCGGCGGAGCATGACCCAGATCATCCCCAGGATGATGAGAAGTGGCACCAGGGCGATGAGCGAGTTCAGGCCAATCGCACCGCCGCCCCTATCCACGACAACGACCGTGATGCCGTCCCGCCGCAGCTGCTCAGTCACTGTCTGCTGTGGCTCCTTCGTCGCCTGGTATTGATGTCCATCAACTGCCGTCGCGTAGAGCTGGTTATCCGCGATGACCACCCGCCTGATCTGATGCTGGTCGGCGAGGTCGAGTAGCTGACTGATCGGAATGGTCGCTGGCGCGGGCGCCGTATCCCGCATTAGAAACAGCGCGGTGCCAAGGCAAATAGCGAAGAAGGCGGCCGCGCCGATGAGCCATGCCCGCCGCGTCAGGCCGGACAGCCATTGTCGTGGATCTCTCATCCCCTCATCCCCACCGAGGTTGGTACTGGAAGGCCGGCGAATGCCCGTCCGAGCGCCGCCAGTCGACGGCTGGCGCGGCACAGAAGAGCCGGCCGGAGAGTGAGAATAGTCCTGGTATTATAGCACGAATTATGGTCAAGTTTTTCGACTGCAGTCACCCAGCGGACAGCTACTTGGCGTTCTCTCCTCCCGGCCGGGAGATCTAACGTGAGAGGGCACGTCAGGCTACTTCTCGCCAGTCGCGACCACGACTGTCCGCTCGCTGTAATCGTGTTGGAGAGGAAGCCATGCGCCGGCACAGGTGATCAGGGTAAGGGTCTCCCGCGGCGTAGGGGCAATGACACCAATATCCGTATTACTCACGGTGAGAATCCGCTCCACTCGATATGACACGATCGTTCGAGCGGTATACAGGCGAACCGGGTCGCCGGGCCGCAGGCGGTGGATGTTGGCGAAGACGTTGCCGCTGGAGATACTCTCCACGTGACCCGCAAGAACGACATTGCTCCCCTGGAGCGGCTGAGCTGTGCCCTCCAGGTGGCCGGCCGCAAACTTGGGGATCTGCCACTGTCCGTTGACCAGGGGAGATTCAACCACCGGCGCATCAAGATGGATGGTCGGCGCGACGATGCGCCGGGCCGGCAGGATCTCCCAGGGGGTCGCGGTCGGCACCAGCGTTGGGGTCGCTGAGAATCGCTCTGCCCACGGGACGAACTCGCGCGGCGCATTGGTCGGCCAGATCGCTGGCGTCGACCCGGCGGTCGGCACAGCCGATGGCGAGGGGATCGGCGTCGGCGAGGAGGGGATCGGGGTGAGGAGGGCGATGGTCGTGCGCTCGAACAGGCTCTGCTCGTAGAAGCCGTACACGCGGAGCCCGACTGCGGTGGCAATCGCCAGCAGACCGAGCCCAATCAGTCCGTTGCCAACCCAGAGCATCGCGCGCCGCATGAATATCCCCGAGCGCCGCCGATTGCTGGCGGGCCGCGGACATTCCGTCGCTGCCAGACCGCCAGCTATCCCTGTTCAGTATACGACGGATCGGAGGCGCTGGGGGGTAACTCGACAAGCGCGGAGAGGAGATCGCCATCCTGGCGCGTCAGATGGGCCGACCGGAGCAGATCAGGGCGGCGACGGAACGTCCGCTCCAGTGCCCGGGCACGCCGCCAGCGTGCGATCGCCTGGTGATTGCCCGACAGGAGCACCTCCGGGACCGTCCAGCCCCGATAGATCGCCGGTCGCGTGTACTGCGGGTATTCCAGCAGTCCGCTACTGATCGACTCTTCTTCCAGCGATGCAGGCGCACCCAGAACGCCCGGTACCAGGCGTGCTACCGCGTCCAGCAGAACCATCGCCGGGAGTTCGCCGCCAGTCAGGATATAGTCGCCGATTGAGATCTCATCGGTCGCCACGTGCTCGTGAACGCGCTCGTCGATGCCCTCATAATGGCCGCAGATCAGGATCAGGTGGGACCAGTGGGCCAGCTCCTCGGCCACCGCTTGGGTGAATCGCCGTCCGGCCGGCGTCAGAATGATGATCCGCGGCGGTCCTGGCCATCCCGCGCGTGTCGCCCGCGCGCGGATATCGTCCACCGCCTCGACAATGGGGGGCGCCTTCATGACCATCCCGGCTCCGCCGCCAAAGGGATAGTCATCAGTCGTCCGGTGCCGATCCGTGGCATACTGACGGATATCGTGTACCTCAATCGTAAGCAGACCGGCCTCCACGGCACGGCGAATCATGCTCTCATCCAGCGGACCTCGAAACATGCCGGGGAAGATCGTGAGGATGTCGAAACGTATGCTCACCGCAGCCACACCCGCGCCAGGTTGGCGGTCGAGCCGTCCGCCTCCATTGCACGGATCGCTCCATTGAGTGCCTTCAGGAGCGCCTGATCGGAACGCCGAACGGCGATTACGAATGGCACACTGGTCAGGCGCTCCGGGTGAACCACGAGATCACTCATCGTGCTTGTCCACTGGCTCGCCGTGGCCGCGTCGACAATGGCACCGCGGATAGTGCCCCGACCGAGCGCTGCCCGGACATCATCCTGGGTCTCGAACTGCTGGAAGGAATAGCCCGGCAGTCGCGCTCGGAGGGCATCCGCGTTCAGATCGGCATCGGAGCCGCTCTCGACGCCAAGAGTGCGCATCGGAACAGAGGGCTTCTCCACCAGGACGAGACCGTCATCGAAGTACGGAACACTGTAGTCAAGCATGTTGGCGTACTCCGGATACGGCGACACGCCACCGATAGCTGCGTCGTACTTGCGCACCTCAAGGCCATCGAACAGACTGCCGAAGTCGACAGTGACGAAACGCACCTGAACACCGAGCCGCCGTCCCACCTCGCGTGCAATATCGATGTCGTAACCGGCGAGCCGGCCATTATTATCGACCTCGAAAGGCGGATAGCTCGGATCGATGCCAATCACGAGAACGCCAGCCTCTCTGATGCGCTGCAAGCTCAGGTCCGGTGGCGACCGCCGGGGCACTCCAAGCCACAGGGCCGCACCCGCGGCGCTACCGATAACGAGGCCGATCACCAGCCAGAAGGCCGGGCGCGGCGCGCGGGAAAAATCAATCCCACCTGACATGGGCACGTTCGTCCACGATCCGCCGGTACACGTCGATGGTTCGGCCAGCAATCACCGCCCAGTTGTACTGCTCGATCACCACTCGATAGGCGTTCTCAGCACGCTGGCGTGCCCAGTCTGGTCGATCCAGGGTATGCAGGATGCCCCACACCAGCGAATCCACGTTGTCCGGGTAGACGGTGATGCCGGTCTCCCCGTGCCGCACCACCTCCGCCAGTCCTCCGACCTCCGCGACCACCACCGGCGTTCGCGCGGCCATCGCCTCGAGGGCCACGATGCCGAACGGCTCGTAAAGGCTTGGGAAGACAGCGACATCGGCAACCCGAAAGAGGCGGTCGCGCACACCATCCGGTACGTAGCCGGTGAAATAGCATCGGTCGCCAATGCCCAGATCATAAGCGCGCTGCCGAACGGCATCCAGGTAGCCTCCCGTCCCGGCTACGACCAGCTTGGTCCGCGGGCGTGCGGCAAGGATGCGCGGCATTGCCTCAACCAGAAGGTGAACACCCTTCTCGTGAACGATCCGTCCCACATAGAAGATCATCTGTTCATCCGGGGCAGCGTAGCCTCGGCGGAAGTCACGAAGATCCTCACCATCCAGGGCATCAAAGCGTCGGGTGTCCACCCCGTTCGGGATCACGTCGATCTTATCGGGTGGGGCCTGGAGGGCCCGTTGGACCTCCGATGCCATGAAGCCGGAGCAGCAGATCACCCGCCAGGCCTCGTAGCTCAGCCACCACTCCACGTTGTTGATCGCACGCGACATCTCACCGTTAATGTGCCCGCGGCAACGGCCGTACTCGGTCGCGTGGATCGTCGCCAGAAGAGGGGTCCGATAGGCGTGCTTGAGGCCGACCGCCGCAGGGGCTACCAGCCAGTCATGCGCGTGAATGAGTGCGAATGGGCCGATCTTCTCCCACAACTCCCGCGCAAACTGCTCCAGGACGATGTTCGTGCGCGTAACGCGGGTGAAGAAATCGTGCTCGCTATTCGCTGGCGGATCCACCCGATACACAGTGGAGGTCGGGCCATCGGTCGCCGGCGCCGCCTCGCCAATCACTGCGCGCGCCTCTCCCCCGTGCAGGCGAGGTGTCACTAGATGCACCTCCACTCCCTGGCCGACCAGCGCCGGAACGAGTTCGGACACGTGCTTGCCTAGCCCCCCGATCACATGCGGCGGGTATTCCCAGGAAAGCATCAGGATTCTCACGACGGCCTACCCTCCGGATGCGACAGCCACACCCCCACGATATCGTACGTTGCACGTGTTCGGCGGAAGCCATACCGCTCGTAGAGGGCGCGCGAGCGTTCGTTGTTCTCCTGGGTCGTGAGGCGCACCCGGCGCGTTCCCAGCATAGCCAGCTGCCGTAGTGCTTCGACCAGCAGGGTTGCCCCGAAGCCGCGTCCCTGGTCGCGTGCGCGTACGGCCAGACGGTCCAGGTGGCCATCGCCGCCAAAGCGGGTGAAGCCAGCGTAGCCGACGATCTCGCTATTCCAGAGCCCGACGATGACCGAGACGCCCGGACTCGCCACGTACGCGCGCCATTCCTCCTCGCTGTTCCACCAGAGCCAGGGGAAGGACTCACGCTCCACCGCAAGGACTGCCTCCTGATCGGCCGGACAGTAAGCGCGCACGAGCAAGCCGGAGGGGCGCGGCTGGACCGACTCAAGCGGCCGTTCGTACTCGATGACGCGTTCGATGAGAGAAAAGCCCAGCTCGGCCGTCAGTCCGGGATCGACCTCATACGGCCCTCCGTCCACAAGGAGCAAATGAACCCCTCGTGCAGCCAGGCTCCGCTCGATCGCCGCGACCAGAGCCGCCCTCCGATGACCGGGCGTTACCTCGATCAACTCGGCGATGTCGTCCCGCCGACGCCATGGACCGGCGACGGCCCACTGACGCCCGCCGTCACAGGTAAATCCAAACCCCGGGTATCGGCGTGCATGCTCGATCAGCGTCCGCGCCGTGAAGCGGCAGCCGATCGGGATCCGCACCCGACCGGCGCTCGCCGGCGTGAGAGGCTCGATGGCGTCAGGTGCATCACGCCCTCGACCGGCATCCCGCGCGAACAGACTCACCATCCGGTCTCCCTTTTCAGCAGCCCGCAGGCGTCAACGGTGCATGTCGCGAGCACTGCGCCGGAATTATAATCCCGACCAGTCCTCCCTTACCTGCTTTCTCTTACTGGGAAGCACCGTCATTCGCGGCCGCCCCGTCTGATCATGTGCCGACCCGGACCCCGTCAAACGATACGATTCCCAGCGGGGTAATGGTCAGTCCATGAACAGTCGGCCGGACAAGCGTGTACTCTGTATCAAAGACCACCGGGATCACCGGCGCATCCTCGATCACCTTGCGCTGGACCTCACGGTACAGCGCGATGCGGCGGTCCATGCTGGCCTCGGTGGCCGCAGTCGCCAGCAGGCGGTTGACCGTGGGATCATCGTACCCCGAATAGTTGGCATCGCTCTGACCGGAGAAGAGGATATCCAGAAAATCCTGTGGATCAGGATAATCCGCCGACCACCCCAGGTAGTACATCTGGAGACGGTGAGCGGCGAGGTCATCGAAGAAGGTGTTCTCCAGTTCTTCTACCGCGATGTGGACGCCGAGTGTCTCCTCGTACATACGAGCGAACGCCTCGCCGAGTGGGCCGCTCCCGGCTGAGACCGAAAGGGTAATTGGCGGCAGGTTCGCCGCCGAATGATAGGATGACTGTGCAAGGAGGGCTCGGGCCCGGGTCGGGTCGAACGGAACGCCCGTAAACCCCGCATCATAACCGGCCAGGCCCGGCGGCAGGATTCCCTGTGCAACTGTGCGGGTGCCTCGGAAAAGACCGTTCGCGAGCGCCTTCTTGTTTGTTGCATAGGCGAAGGCAAGGCGAACGCGCGGGTCATCAAAGGGCTTCTGCTTCGTATTAAACCCGATGTACCACAGCGTCATCATCGGCGTCACTACCAGCTGGTCGTGGTACGGGCTGGAGGGATCTGTCAGGCGCGGAACATCCCCCACGCCGACCGTCGCGACATCGAGCTTGTTCTGCTCGTAGAGCGACAGCGGGCTGTCTGGACCGAAGTAGAAATCGATCTCCGACGGCCCGGATGGCTGTCCCCAGTAGCCGGGGTTGTGGGTCAGAACAATCTCCTGGCCGGGGGTCCACGACTTCAGCGTGAAGCGCCCGCTCGCGTTCGGATGGCGAAACCAGTCTGGCCCCGCGGCAACATTGCGGCGATCGACAACGAATGCCGTCGGATAGGTAAGCTTGGCAAGGAAGTAACTCTTGGGAGCATCGATCGTGATGCGCACGGTCCGCGCATCCACGACCGTAATGCCGGCTACGCTCGATGCAGTTCCGCGGAGACGATCCACTGCCCCTACGATATCACCCAGGTAGGTCCGCGCGACCGGTGACCGCGTGGCGGGATCCAGGGCTCGTTCCAGGCTGTACTTCACATCCTCGGCAGTGATCGGGCGGCCATCCTGGAAGCGAGCATCCGACCGGAGCGTGAAGGTATAGGTGCGGCGATCGGGGCTGACCGTCCAGGACTGGGCGAGGTCCGGCACCACCTGGAGCTTGTCATCGAGCCGGACCAGGCCGCTGTAGATCTGGAGAAGATAGGTCCACGAGACGACGTCCTGTGCTACTGCCGGATCAAGCGTATCCGGCTCGACACCAGACAGGCGCAGGACGCCGCTCGATCCGCCTAGTAGACCACCAATGCTGTCGCGGACTGCCGAGCACGCCGTGATCAGCGGGAGCAGGAGCCCGAGGAGGAGGAAGCCAGCGGCCAGGCGGGACAGGAGCCGCCCTCCGCGTCTCCCGATCGCTAACGGACCGCCTACTCGCCTCACACTCGAATCACTCCATATCGATCGGTTGAGGCCACGGGTGCGGCTTGCCCATGCGCGGATAGACCGACGCACCGGCCGCGTCACGCCGGTTTCCAGCGGAGATTCGGGCGCCGTACCGCGGCCACCTCGTCCAACCGCCCGATCTCTGTCGTGTGCGGCGCCTGCTTGACCAGTTCCGGGTTTTCCTCGGCCTCGCGGGCAATGGCCAGCATGGCCTCCGCGAACTCGTCCAGGGTTTCGATGCTCTCGGTCTCGGTTGGCTCGATCATCAGAGCCTCTTCGACCACGATCGGGAAGTAGATCGTCGGCGGATGGAAGCCATAATCAATGAGGCGTTTGGCGATATCCAAGGCACGCACGCCGGTCGTGCGGCGCTGGCGCCGTGCTGAGAGAACGAACTCGTGCTTGCAGCGGCGATCAACGTACAGGTCATAGGCGCCTTTCAGGCGTTCCATCAGATAATTCGCGTTGAGGACGGCTGCCTCTCCAACCGCCTGCAGTCCCTCAGCACCCATCGAGCGGATGTACGTGTAAGCGCGCACAAGCATGCCGAAGTTCCCGTAGAAAGCGCGGATCTTCCCGATCGAACGCGGGCGATCATAGTCCAGATAGTATTCGACTGAGCCATCGGGTGCCTGGCGGCGTGCCACAACCGGCACCGGTAAATAGGGCGCCAGGTGCGCCTTCACCGCTACCGGCCCGGCCGGCGGCCCTCCACCTCCGTGCGGCGTGGTGAATGTCTTATGGAGATTGAAGTGCATCACATCCACGCCCAGGTCGCCGAAGCGGGCTTGCCCGAGCATGGCGTTCATATTGGCGCCGTCCCCATACACCAGGCCGCCGACCTCGTGGATCGCCCCGATGACGTCCAGGATCTGCTCGTCGAAGAGGCCGAAGGTGCTCGGGATCGTGATCATCAGCGCCGCTACATCTGGTCCAACGGCGCGGCGCAGAGCGGCGAGGTCCAGGTTGCCGCGGCTGTCTGACGGGATGGACTGGACCGTGTAGCCGACCATCTTGGCAGTTGCCGGATTGGTCCCGTGCGCCGAGTCGGGGATGAGCACGCGCGAGCGCCCGGTCTCACCGCGCTCGGTGTGATAGGCGCGGATCATGAGCATGCCGGTGAGCTCCCCGTGCGCACCTGCGGCGGGCTGGAGCGTTACCGCATCCATACCGCTGATCTCGGCGAGGTACTCCTGGAGTTCGTACATGAGCTGGAGCGCCCCCTGGACCATCTCTATCGGCTGGTAGGGATGGATCCGGGCGAATCCGGGCAGCCGCGCAACGTCCTCGTTGATCTTCGGGTTGTACTTCATTGTGCACGAGCCCAGGGGATAGAACGTCGTGTCGATGCAGGCGTTCTTCTGCGACAGGCGCGTGAAGTGGCGCACGACATCGAGCTCGCTCACTTCGGGAAGCGGGAGGTCGCGGCGCAGGAACCGTTCGGGAAGAACATGCTCGACCGCGACCGTCGGGACCTCGGCCGAGGGGATCGTCGCCGCCTGGCGCCCCGGCGAGCTCCGCTCGAAGATAAGCGGTTCAGGCATTGGTCCTCCCGTCTCCAGCTGCAGTGACTGTCCGCTCTTCGGTGACCATCTCACCCAGAAGCTCGACCAGGCGGTCCATATCAGCACGACGATTCATCTCGGTCGCGCACAGGAGAAGGGCGTCCGAGAGCTCCGGGTAGTCACGGCCCAGCTCATACCCGCCGATAATCCCTGCCTTCTGCAGGCGAGCATTAATTGCCGCGGGCGCGATCGGGCACCGCACTGCAAACTCGTTGAAGAAGGGCCCGGTGAAGGCGAGACGAAATCCGGGCACAGACGTCACCCGATCGGCCAGATAGTGGGCATTCTGCAGGCACAGCTCGGCCACTGCCCGGAGGCCGTGCCGCCCCATATAGGAGAGGTAGACCGTCGCCGCAAGCGCGCAGAGCGCCTCGTTCGAGCAGATATTGGATGTGGCCTTTTCACGCCGGATGTGCTGCTCGCGTGTCTGGAAGGTCAGGACAAATCCGCGGCGTCCCTGGCCGTCGGTCGTCGCGCCGACAATCCGACCAGGAATCTGGCGAATGAACTTCTCGCGCGTCGCAAAGAGCCCCAGATAGGGCCCGCCAAAGCTCGGGGGAATGCCCAGCGGCTGGCCTTCCCCGACCACGACATCCGCGCCCATCTCCCCGGGTGGGGTCAGCAGGCCGAGTGCGATCGGGTTAACCACCACGATCAGCAGAGCACCCGCCGCGTGCACCACATCAGCGATCCGGTCGATCTCCTCCAGATGACCAAAGAAGTTCGGGTACTGGATCACCACCGACCCCACGTCATCCGTCAGATGGCGCGCCAGCTCGCCCGGATCGACCGATCCGCTCGGTCCGACCGGATCGGCCGCCAGGCGGAATGACAGCCCCTGGACGTAGGTCTGCACCACCCGCCGGTATTCCGGATGGACTGATGACGCGAGCACGACTGTCCCGCGGTCCGTGATATTCGCGCACATGATGACTGCTTCGGCCAGGGCCGAGGCGCCGTCATACATCGACGCGTTAGCGATCTCCATGCCGGTCAGCAAACAGATCAGGCTCTGAAACTCGTAGATCGTCTGCAGGGTCCCCTGGCTGATCTCCGGCTGGTAGGGCGTGTAGCTCGTGTAGAACTCAGAACGGCCGATGATGTGATCGACAACCGCTGGGACATAGTGCCAGTACGCGCCCGCACCGAGGAAGCAGGGATGATGATCCAGATCAGCGTTGCGCTCGCTCAGCTCTCGAAGGAGCCGGGCTACCTCAAGTTCCGCGAGAGCCGGGGGAAGTGCCAGGAAGGTCCGTCGCGCGCAGGCCGGGATATCCTCGAACAGATCGGCGGTCGAACGCGCGCCGATCGCTCGCAGCATCCGTTCCCGGTCGGCCGCTGTCGCCGGTAGATAGCTCATGCGACCAGAATCCCGCCTTGGATTAAAACTCTAGCTTTCGATGCCGCATCACGACGCTCTCAAGTATACCAAGGGACCCCATGAACGTCATAAGCGAACTCCCGCCGTAGCTGATCATCGGCAGCGGCACGCCGGTGATCGGGAGCAGGCCGACGTTCATCCCCACGTTGACCACCACCTGGTACGCCAGCATCGTGACGATGCCGCAGCAGAGCAGGCGCCCGAAGTCCTCCCGTGAGCGGCTGGCGGCACGGAGGCCGCGGAGAAGCAGGAGGGTGAAGAGGAACAGCAGGACTACCGAGCCAACGAATCCCAGTTCTTCTGCCACGACCGAGAAGATGAAGTCGGCGTACTGCACCCGGAGAAAGTGGAGCTGATTCTGCGAGCCGCTCAGATAACCGCGTCCCAGGAACTCTCCTGCACCGACCGAGATCAGCGCCTGGATCGTATTGTAGCCCGTGTTAAGCGGATCGCTCTGCGGGTTGAGGAATGTTAGGATGCGCTGTCGCTGGTAATCGTGCATGAGCAGCCAGGCAGCTGGCGCGCCAGCCGCAGCGAGCCCAAAGAGGAAGCCGAAGACCCGAAGCGGCGCCCCGGCCACGAAGAGCATCCCCAGCCAGATGGCCAGATAGACTGTCGCTGTGCCGAAGTCCGGCTGCAGCTCAATCAGAGTGAGTGGGAGTGCCGCGATCAGGAATGACACCAGTGAGACGCGCGGGCTCTTGATGTTGTCGGCCTCGCGCGACAGGTACCGTGCCAGCGCGATGACAACACAGAGCTTGGCGAACTCAGACGGTTGGAACTGAATCGGCCCCAGCTGGATCCACCGCTGCGAGCCGTGGAGAATGCGTCCGACGAAGAGAACGAGGGTCAGGAGGCCAATGGCGCCCGCGTACAAGGACCAGGCGAGATTCCCGAGCACGCGGTACTCGAGGCTGCTCAAAGCCATAAACAGGCCAAACCCGGCGATCCCGTAGGCCGCCTGGTGGTACACCAGCGGATCGATGCCCGCGCCGGACCGCTCGAAGGTCGCACTGTGGATCATCGCCAGCCCGTAGAGTACTAGCAGGATCATCGCCAGCAGGAGAACCGGATCAAAGTGCCGCCAGGCCCGCGTCTCCACGACTAAGAGTGCTCCTTCAGGGTGGAAAAGATCTGGCTGGCGATCTGCGCCGCATC
Organism: Chloroflexota bacterium; assembly: GCA_019690095.1. Classification (GTDB taxonomy): domain Bacteria; phylum Chloroflexota; class UBA6077; order FW602-bin22; family CADDYW01; genus JADGGD01. The sequence goes on along the minus strand of JADGGD010000009.1, from coordinate 8,790 downwards.
GCCGGGGCCGGTCCCGCGCCAGACGAAGACTGCCAGGGCGAGACGTGGGTGATCGGCTGGTGCGAATCCCACAAACCAGCCGTGGGTGGAAAGCGCGCCGCTCTTGTCCGGTGTCCCGAACTCTGGAGAGCCGACAACGCCGGCGACAGCCAGGCCGGAGACCGCAGCGCGCTGTGCCGCACCGTCGTAAGATGTCCCCTGGTCCGTCTGTCCCTTCCGAACTGCGTCCACCATGCCCTCACGCAGGCGGCTTAGCGTCTCCGGCTTAAGCGGTAGCCGCCGCACGACATCGGGCGTGAAGCGCGAGACCACGCGTCCCTGGGCATCAACTGTCTCCAGCACCAGCTGCGGACGGTAGAGGGTTCCTCCATTGGCGATAGCGGCAGCAAGGACCGCCATCTGAAGCGGCGTCACCGTCACGTACCCCAGTCCAACTGAGGTGAGGTACGTGTCCATGGGAACCCACTCCTGATTGAGGGTCTGGCGCTTCCAGCGGACCGTCGGAACCAGGCCGTCACTTTCCCCGACCAGATCGATTCCAGTGGGTGTACCCAGCCCCAGCAGGCGCGCATACCGCCCCAGCGCGTCGATTCCCACGCCATCCCTGCGACCGGATGGATCACCGCCCCCGACTTCATAGAAGAAGACATTACAGGAATCGGCGATGGCGCTCACCACATCCTGCGGACCGAATGCCTTCCAGTCATTCAACCGTGTTCCCACAGTTGGATCGTAGCGGTTAGGAACTGTGATCGAGCCATTACAATCGATCTTCGTGCGGGGTGAGATCACCCCGGTCTCCAGGCCCGCTGCAGCTGTCACAAGATGGAACGTCGCGCCCGGGGGGAAGGCCGAACTGATAGCCTGGTTGATCAGCGGGTGCCGCGGGTCATTGAGCAGTGCTTCATAGTCGCGAGTGCTGATGCCGCCGGCGAACAGATTGTCATCATACGAAGGCACCGAGACAAGCGCCAGGACCTGGCCGTTCCGGGGGTCCAGCGCGACTGCCGCCGCCATCTGGTAGCGGTCGAGGCCTGCCGACAGGATACGATAGATCGTCTGCTGAAGGCTGGCATCAATCGTCAGGACCAGGTTATGTCCGGGGACTGGATCGATCGCGCCGAGCGATCGGACCTGGCGGCCGGTCGCATCCACTTCCATCTGTTCCGCGCCGGGCTGCCCGCGGAGCTGACTCTCGAAGGTCTGCTCGATGCCCACCTGACCGATCGTATCATTGCGGCTGTACCGCCGGACTGGATCATCCTTGAGCCGCTGGTACTGGGCATCACTGATCCGCCCGACGTACCCGATAACCGGTGCGGCAACCGGTCCGAGCGGATACTCCCGGATCGGCTCCGGCTGCACGTGCACACCCGGGAGGTCGCGATGGCGCTCCTCAATCTGGAACGCGATCTCCGGCGGCACATTCGACCGCAGAGGAATGAAGCTGAATTGATTGCCGGGATCGGCATCCACGGTGCGCGTGATATCCGCTACCGACATCCCGATCAGGGTGGCGAGACGGCGAAAGACGATCGCGCGCATCGGGTCCGCGGGCAGGTCGGCACGGACCACCCCGATGCTGTAGCTAGGCCGGTTGCGTGCCAGGACGGTGTGATTGCGATCGTAGATCACGCCCCGGGGCGGCGAGATCGTCATCAGGCGGAAGCGGTTATTATCTGCCTCCTCGCGAAACGCAGCCCCCTGGACGATCTGGAGGCGATAGAGCTGAACCACGAGAATGAGAATGCCCAGCAGGATCACGGCGGTAAGGATCTTCAGGCGTCCACCGTGATGTCCTCGCTCGTCGGTCTCCTCCTCGGCGAGCGGTTCGAGAGGGTCATTCAGCGAGGTGATCGGCTCGATCATACGATGACCACGGCGGTCAGGAAGCCCCGTTGCGAATGCCCGAACAGTGTGGTCGGGGCGGATTGGCTCGCGCGCGCCGACACCAGCGGCGCGGAGATCCGACCGCAACCAGTCGTCACGATGGACGCTCCGCTTCCAGCTCGCGCAGCTGCTGTTGAAGCTCGCTGATCGTGCGGCGCAGGTGTTCGATCGAGAGGCGCTGAGAGCTCTCGACCCATGACCGGAGTTCGCTGATCGCCCCTTCGAGGCGATCCACAAGGCCGGTCACCCGATCCCGGGCACTCATCTCGGTGGTGCGCAGGTCACCGCTCAGCGCGGCAAGGGCCTCGTCCAGACGACGGTGCTCTTCATCCAGATGCGCCTCACGCTGATCGATCTCGTCGATTCGGTTTCCCAGACTCTCGACCACACCCTGAAGGCTCTCCAGGCTCGCGGCGAGCCCGTTCAGCCGTTCGCCGAGCTGCCACGAGGCCACGCCGACCTCGTCCAGACGATGGCTCAGCGCATCGACTGCATCAGCCACCCGCTTGAGGGCGGAGCGGTCGATCTTCCCCTGCGCATCGAGCCTGCCGATCTCCGAGACCGCGCCTTCCAGATCGCTTGTCAGGGCCGCCAGTCGCTGTTCGACCTGATCCCGCTGATCGGTCAGGACCGTGATCCGGCGTGACATCTCGGCCACGGACTTCAGACGATCCTCTATCTGGGCCTGCAGGCTGTCCAGCCCGCGTCGAAGATCACCGGTCTCGCGCGTGAGGCGGACATCCACCAGCTTCACCAGTCCATCCAGGCGGACGATATCGCTGCGCAGTCGTTCGTCAGCCTGCTCGGCGAGGGACTGCGACGCCGCATACCGACGTGTGATTTCGTCAAGGGTCGCGACCCGGTTCTGGAGTGCGGTCTGGGAGCGCTGGAGATCCTCTAGGAGCTGAGCGACCGGCGCACGTTCCTCGCGCAGGTGACGCACTTCCTCCGCCAGACCGAGGAGGCGGCCACCGAGCGCATCGACGGTGCGAGTCAGCCCATTTACCTGCTGGGCCAGCTCGGCAAGCTGTCGTTGATCCCGTTCCCGTTGGGCCGCTCGCGCCTGATCCTCGCGTGCTTGTGCGTCCAGATGCTCCTGCACCGACCGGTCGAGTGCCGCGAGCCGCTCGCGAATCTGGTTGACCAGATCGATATAGTGGGCATTGGGCTGGCTAGCCGCCTCATTGACACGGGCAAGCTGAGCGCTGCAGTCGCGGAGTTCATCGCGAAGTTGATCAATATAGCGCGAAAGCTGGCTCAGCCGCTCGTGCTCGGCCTGCCGCTGTCCTTCGAGCCAGGTCACGAGATGGTGCGGGATGCCTGGTTCAAGGTCGGAGTCCCGCGGCGGGACTGGGGAATCCAGTGTCACGACATCCCTTCCCTGCGCCGTTCCGGTTGGTGGTCGCCATGCCGATGATACCGCAAGGTCGGGTCGGCCGACAATCTCGCGAGAGGTCCACGCTCCTCGGACGGCTTGCCGCCTATCCAACCGTGCAGATCGGGGGGACATCCTGGATATACCAGTCGATTTTCCCGCAGACCGGGCCGTGCACCACGCCGGCTGGTACTTTAAAATCCCGAACCGGCAAGCGCAGGTATCGGTGCGCAGCAGGTGCGTAGGTGTGCCAGATGTATCCCGCCGATGTTACCCCTTCGATCTGCTTCATGGGTGTCCCGTCGGTGTTTCCCACCCAGATCGCGATCGCCAGATCGGGCGTGTAGCCGATCGTCCAGGCGTCCTGCTCGAACTGGGTTGTGCCCGTCTTCACCGCAGCCGGGCGATCGATATTCAGCACGCCGCCCGGCGCGAAGGTGAAGTGGCGAGCGTGGTCATCCGACAGGCTGCTCGTGATCAGATAGGCGGCCTGGGGTGAGACCACCTGGATCGGCGGAGGCGGATGGTACCGATAGACGATGTTCCCCGCCGGATCGGTAATCTGGAGGATCGCGACTGGCTCGTACCGGCGCATCCCGAGGACGCGATCCTTCAGCGGGACCTCCTCGCCCACCATGAAGCCATCGTTCGCGAACACGCTGTAGGCAAAGGCCATGTCCAGCGGCGTGACATCGGCGGCTCCAAGAGTGAGGGTCAGACCGTACCGGTCAGGGTCTGTCATCGAGGTGATCCCCATAGCGTGCGCCGTATCAGCCATCGCGTGCACCCCGATCCGCTGCAGGAGCTTGACCGCAGGAATGTTGAGCGAACTCGCCAGCGCCTCTCGGAGCATGACCGGTCCGTGAAACTGGAAATCGAAGTTAGTCGGAACATACGGGCTCAGGCCGGGTCCTCGGTCGAAAGCGGTCTTGACGTCGTAGACGAGCGAATCCGGTACGTAGCCGCGCTCGTAGGCTGTGACGTAGGTAAATGGCTTCACCGACGAGCCCGGCTGGCGCAGCGATGTGCAGACGTTGACCTGTCCCTGGATGCTGGCATCCCAATAGTCCAGGCTTCCAACCATCGTGAGGATCTCGCCAGTTGACGGCTGAATTGTCACCACGCAGGCGTTGTGAGCATTCATCTGCTGGCGGATCTGATCGATACGTTCACGTGCCTTGGCCTCAGCGATCTGCTGGAGGCCCAGATCGAGGGTGGTCTGGATGCGCCAGCCGCGGTTGTAGAGGGCGTCTCGGCCGTATCGCTCTTCGATCAGTTGGGTCACGTAGTTGACGAAGTGGGGAGCCTTGATGGTGAAGCGTGGGCTCTGGAAGTGCAAGGGCTCCGCCCTGGCGCGGGCAGCCTCGTCCGGGGTGATGTAGCCGCGCGCGACCATGCGATCGAGAACGTAAGCCTGCCGGGCCTTGGCCGCCGCAAAATGATGGATCGGGTCATAGTCGGCTGGCGCCTGGGGAAGTCCGGCCAGGAGAGCCGCCTCGGCCAGATCGAGCTGATCGACTGATTTGCCAAAATACGATTCAGCCGCAGTCCCGACACCGTAACTGAGATTCCCGTAGTACACCTCGTTGAAGTACATGCTGAGAATCTGGGGTTTCGAATAGGTCTGGGTGAGGCGCATGGCGAAGATTGCCTCTTTCAGCTTGCGGTCCAGCGTCTGCGACTGACGCTCCTGAATATCGAAGAGCAGATTGCGAGCGAGCTGCTGGGTGAGTGTGCTGGCACCGCTCACGATCTCCCGGTGGGAGAGATTCTGATAGGCCGCACGGAGGATCGAGAGTGGATCGACACCGGGATTACTGAAAAAAGTGGGATCCTCGACGGCAATCGTCGCATCGATCAGGGATGTCGGGATCTGATTGAGATTGACCAGGATTCGGCGCCCCTGGTTGGGGTCAATAAGCTCATAAAGAAGCACGCCATTCCGATCGTACATGCGTGTTGTCTGGAAGACTGGTTGATTGACGACAGTCGAGACCGGCGGGATATCCCGGGCAATGTAGACGAACGCGGTGTATGCAGCAAGGGGGAGTGCGATCACCAGACTGAAGAGGCCCAGGCCGGCCGCCGCAATCAGCACCTCGGCGATAGCCGCGACATCCGAGGTGTGGAAACTTCGAATGGTCGAGAACAGGCCAGTCGGATGACGCCAGGTCCGCAGGCGGCGTTGACCCCGGCGCGACTCGCGGCTTTCGGACTGAAGAGGTCGTCGAGGATCCATCGCTTATCCGGCCCCGGGGACACCAGTCCTGCCCATCGATACAGGTGCGCTGAGCAGTCGCCAGAAGAAATGCAAGTCACGGACCAGCTCAGCCGAGATAGAGGCCGGCGAGCTAGACACAGAGGATCAGAGCATGGAGCAGGGTAACGATCCAGCCACCGGAGCCATTGCGGAACCCGGGGATCTGGATCCCATCTGTCACGTGGGGAGCTTCTCGATCGGATCCCGGCGATTCGTCCCGTGGTGGGCAGATGCAGGGTTTTGCTCGCCAGGTCTGTTGCTCGACGAGTCGCTACCGGGCGCCGGAACACGGTCAACCCGATCAAGAGCGTGGACACAGAGGGGCGTCGTATGGTAGAATGAAAGGCGCGAACCGGACGTGCCGACGTAGCTCAGCGGTAGAGCAAGTGTTTCGTAAACACTAGGTCGAGGGTTCGAATCCCCCCGTCGGCTCCCCTGTTGCCCGCACCCACGCGCCGGCCTGGCCCGGCCGCAGTGGCGTCGGGATGGTGTCACGCTCCCCACACGCGACGGCCCGCCAGGATGTCCTGACGAGCCGTCGCGTGTGGTATCCTGCCCACGTCAGGCCACCCCATCTGGCCTGGCCATGCCCTGGACGGGCGCCATCAGTGCCGGGGCATTTGTTTTTCACATGCGGCTCCATGGTCGCGTGCCTCCCCGTCCCGGTCAAGCGACGACCGTGCCGCCCTCTCCGTGCGCGGCGGTCACCGCCGCGTGGCCGACGTCCGGCGCGTCCATAGCAGCCCGCTTGCGGCGGCTGGCCGCCCGCCATTGGCACCGCGCGGAGCAGTAGATGCCCCGCTCGGTCGTCGCAAACTCCCGTCCACAGACGGGACAGGTGCGGGTGTACCGCTTCCGCTTCGGCCTCTGCCCCAAAGGGCGGGCCGCCTTCGACCGATCCATCCCAACCTCCCGCCCCCTGGCATAGCACTCGATAAACGCTTCGAGGGTTAAAGAGCGGGACGGATCCCCTCATCGGGGAGGTTGGCCGGGCGTCCTTCCAGAGGGCCCGGGTGCCGGTTGGGGACGCGGAGAGTGGACCGGTGGTGATCCGATTGTGTGGTGCGGCGGGCGGAGGAATGACACGACTGCCGCGATGATGGTCACCAGGAACGACACCAGGAATGCAAGATGAAGCCCTCGCTCAAAGGCCGCCAGCGCACTGGGTGCACGGCCGAGGCCCCCACCGTAGAGGAATACCCGCATCATAACGTCCGGTGGAATCTGGCTGAGGACGAGAGGAAAGGCGATTGCAATGCTCAGCATCTGGCCGGTGTTGGCCAGCATTGTTCGGGTGCCCGCGGCTGTTCCACGGCGCGCGGCCGGCACGGATGTCATAATCGCGTTGGTATTGGGCGAGCTGAAGAAGCCGGAACCGCCCCCCATGATTGCCATATACACCGCGATGATCCAGTACGGTGTAGTGGCGGTGACGGTGCTTAACCCGAGGAGGCCGACGGCCGAAGCGGCAAGGCCGAGGGTGGCCAGGCCGCGCGATCCGTAGCGGTCTGACAGATAGCCCGAGACGGGACCAACCAGGAGGAACGCCGCGCCAAACGGAGCCATCATGATGCCCGCGGTCAGGGGGTCTTTCCCATAGGGTCCCTGGAGGAAGAAGATGAGCAGGAACAGCACGGCACCGCGGGCCAGGCCATTGAGCGCATTGGCCGTGCAGGCAAAGGCGAAAAGCGGGTTCTGGAACAGACGAAGGTCAAGCATCGGGTGGGGATGATGCAACTCGATGCCGATGAAGGTTGCGATCCCGATCACCGCGATCGCCAGAAGGATTCCAATCGCGCTTGTGCCCGCAGCCGGAAGTGCCAGGAGCGATAGGGCCAGGAGGAGTGAGCCGAGCCCCAGCGTGAAGCTGATGCTCCCGCCCCAGTCGAATGTCTGCCCCCGCGGGAGCATCACTGGTTCACGCAGGCGGTGCATCGCCCAGAAGGTCCCGAAAATGCCCAGGGGGACATTCACCAGGAACACCCAGCGCCAGGAGATGGCAGTGAGGAGGCCCCCGACCACCGGGCCGATGAGGAATCCGGATACACTGGCGATCTGATTTACCCCCAGTCCCAGACCGACGCGACCGGTTCGGAAGGCATCGGTCACGATGGCTGTGCTGTTGGTGATGAGGAGTGCCCCACCAATGCCCTGGATCATGCGGAACAGCACCAGATCCCAGCCGTGGAAGACAGGCTGTCCCAGACCTGCCAGGAGCGAGCCAAGGGTGAAGATAGCGAAGCCCGCGTTATAGAGGTTTTTGCGGCCAAACATGTCGGCCAGGCGACCGATCACTGGCACCACCGCGGTGGTCACCAGCAGGTACCCCAGGAGCATCCACATGATGGTCAGGAAGGTTGCCTGCAGCTCAACCAGGATCGCGGGTAACGCAATCAACAGGGCGGATCCCTGGACCGATGCCAGCAGGGCTCCTACCGTCGTGACTGAGAGCGCAACCCACTCGTAGCCGGTCCCGGCCTCCGTTCCGGGCTGTCTCACGGGGTGTTTCTCCATCATTTCACCGTGCCAGACCGCTGGTGTCGTCGCCCAGGGGAAGAATCTGGACTCGCGGGAGAAGGAGCTGGACATCCGCAGCGCGGCACAGGCGCGTCCCGGGGGTCATCGCGGTTGCTGCACCGGCCGCCGTGCCCAGGCGCAGGGCATCCGCCAGTCGTCCCCCTTCGTTGAGGACGATCGCCATGCCCGCGACCATAGAATCGCCTGATCCAACCGTGCTCCGCGCCGTCACAGCAGGAGGAATTGCCTTCCAGCAGCCGTCTGTTCCAACGCCAATGGCACCCTGCGCTCCTTGTGAGATCACAACATTGCTGGCCCCACGTTTGCGCAGTTCGACGGCCGCCTCGAAGACCTCCGCGTCGCTTGTAAGAGGGTGCTGCAGAACCTCGGCCGCCTCTTCCACGTTCGGCTTGATGAGCATCGGATGCGCCGGGAGCACCGCGGCGAGCGCCGGGCCAGACGCGTCGACAACCACCGAGATGCCGCGTGCCGCCAGGTTCCGTGTGAAGTCCCGATAGATGGTGGTGGGGAGACCGGGCGGTATGCTCCCGCCCATGATAAGCGTCGTGCCCGTCGGCAGCAAGGAAAGCATCTCCCAGAGGGAGGCAAGGTCACGGGAGGTGATGCGCGGCCCGGGAAGATAGAGCCGGCTCCGCCGCCCGATGCGGATCTCGTGCACCATGACGTTGATCCGGGTCATCTGGCGAACTTCGAGCAGGACATGAGGTACTCCCTCGGCCCCGAGGCG
>JADGGD010000089.1 GCA_019690095.1 Chloroflexota bacterium | reverse complement strand
TCCCATAGGTGAGCACGAGGACGACCCCAATCCCCAGCGCCACAGAGAGCGCAGTCGGATCCACACTGCGCGCCGCGAAGACCAGCGATGGCGAGGTGCTCAGAAGCAGACCCGCAACAAGCGCGCCTACCCGCCCAAGTTGACGTCGGAGGCAAAGTGGGCTCAACGCCACCAGCCAGCCAGCTACGGCCGGGAGAGACCGTGCTACCGCATCGGTTGCTCCGAGGACAAAGAAAAGCACCGCGTTCGCGTAGACCAGGAGCGGTGCCGTTCCCAGGTCGATCCCCTGCCCCTGTACGATGCGCCAGGAATCCAGCGCGAGGATGCTCTCGTCGGGCTGAAGTGGGGCACCATCCAGATTGAGTAGCCGCAGCCCGAGGGCAAGCGCTGCAATGCTGATCCAGGCAATAACCTCGAGCCGATCGCGGATGGCTGTGGACGGCTCGCGGTCGACGATCCGAGCACGTGCCGCGCCATCCTTCCTGCGCGCCGCGTCGCTGCGCAGTGCCCCTCCTGCACCGGTCGTCACGATTCGCCGCTTCGGCCGTGCCATCAGGCTGCACCTCGGGTGCGATAGATAGTGACCTCCTGGTTCTGGTAGACCACGTCCATGAAGCTCCGAAACTTCTCTAGACCAACCGCGGCTTTCGAGTAGACCTGCCGTTCCAGCGGTCCCACGTAGACGTAGGTAACCCCGTACTTGGCGAGCAGGGTCCGGGCGAGGCTGGTATCAGTCGTCTGATAGAGCGTATCGATATCCCGCTTGCGTTCGCTCTCAACCCCACTGATCGCGGCACCTCGCCACTGGACCTCATGAAAATCCCATCCGAGCAGTGTCGGTAGACCGGTCATCCAGGCCACGTTGCCGAACTCGCTGTAGGACCCCCCAGTCGCCTCGAGCACGATCGGAGCGCCGGCGACATGCTCACGCAGCCACTGGATCGCGGCGGCATCGAACGGCTGGTACTGTGAATAATACCGGAGGCCGTCCAGTGTCGGCGTGGTCGAGAAGCCCTGCGAGCGAGCCGCGACGGCAGCTGGAGCATACACCAGCGCCGCTCCAATCAAGATCACCGCGAGGCCAAGCCAACCGGCAGCCACGAACTGCCCCAGCTGATGGGCCCTCTCGACCACCAACGCCTTCTTCCTGAGAGCGTAACGCCCCAGGAAACAGAGTGCATAGGCTCCGACTATAGCCAGCATCTGCCAGGCCTGGTAGTACAGCTTGAAAACAGTGTTCATTCGATCGTGGAACGAGTCATCCACATAAACCAGCTCCGTCCCCAGGAGCAGGAGGAGGCTCGTGAAGAGCAGGATCAGCACGAACACGTGCTCAGCGGCCAGAGAGGCCGGGACCGCACCCCCGGCCACGCTGGCGCGACCGCGCCGTCCACCTTCCGCGCGCATGATGACGGTCTGCCGGTCGACCAGCGATGAGAGGCCGGTCAGGTACCGCAGGATGAGCACCAGGGCGGCCACCAGCATCGGCAGGATCAGCAGAAACACCGGTATCCCCGCCAGCACGGCCGCAACGGTAACCACTCCAACGCCGGCCCAGACGATCGGCTGACGCGTCCAGGCGGGCCCTGATCCGGCGAGCACCTGGCGCGGCAGCGGCGAGAGGCCGCCGACCAGCTCGGCCACCAGGAGCGAGCCAGACAGGAACACCAGTGGCCCCCAGAAGATGAGAAAGTGCCGCAAATGGCTGTGTACTGCGACAACGCCGAGCAATCCAGTCGCCTGGGAGCGGAATGTGACGTAGAACGGCCAGTACAACGCGATACTTGCCGCCAGAACGCTCAGGCCGAAGAGGGCGGTATCGCGTATCCAGGCGAGATCAAAGGCAGGACGCCCGAGATAGCGCCGAACGGCGAAGACACACACCAGGACAAAGAGATAGGTGAGCATATCCCAGGCATTCAGCAGGAAAAGCGCCCCGAAGAGAAAGGCGATAAAGACGAGCTGGACAGGCTCGCGCCGAATCCACCCGGCAGTGTTCTCCACGGGCAAGCGGAGGAAGCTCAGCGCATAGCCCAGACAGACAAAGGCAAAGGGAAGCGCCATCACGTGCGGATGGAGATCGCCGAGGAGGAAGCTGAAGAAAGGAAACTCATTGATCGTGTAATCGAGAGGCTGTCCACCACCGGGCGGGTAGTCTGCAATAATGCGCGAAGCTCGGAACCACCACCACGTATCCGGGGGATCAGTAGGATACCAGGCCCGGCTGAAAAAGGGATGGTCCAATCCATTGATGCCGATCCACCGCCAGAATGCGCTTCCACCAACGCCGTGGGCGTGCAGAAGCTCGAGAACCCCCTCCCAGTTACCGAGCACAGCGACAAACAGGGCCCCGAGCCCCCCACCAATCCAGGGCAGATGAGAGCACGCCCGACGCGCGTGCGCGCCATCGCCGAGCCCAGCGGTCCCCTGTAGCCCCTCGACCAGCGCGTGGGCCAGTGCAAAGGCACCGGTGGCCGAAAGGGCGAAGAGCAGGGCAATCGCCAGGTTGAAGGCCACCGCAGGGGCGACGCCGGAGAGCTCGGTGAGGATCGCAATGAGCAGATAGCCCAGGTAGTAATAGCTGATCGAGTACCCAGCAAGCCACGGGTCCAGCGGCGGGAAGCGGGGACTGCGGATGATTGCGTTGAGGAACATGAAGTCCATTGGCTTCTCGGTCGCCTGGATCTCGGGAAAGTAGGCCCGGCAGACACTGCAGATCAAGAACGCTGCAGCAAACAACCCCTCGATCGCGAGCAGGTAATGCCGCCGTGCTCGCCAGAGATCCCGGACGGCCTCTGTCCCATCACCGAACCCGAGCCAGCCGGCCGCTCCAAGGACCAGGAGAAGCACGGCTATCATCGCTCCCGTATTCTCCCAGAAGCCGAAGATCGCCCCGAACCAGAGCACGACCCCCAGGATCAGGAGACCAAGCGGGCGGGCGAACGCATATCCCCGGTCCGGGAGGCCGCGGAAGAAACGAGCAGCGTATGGCAGGCCGATCAGCCCGCACAGCTGAACGGCAATGTACCACCGGAGCACATCGAGCATAACAGTCAGGGCTCCTGGGCCAGCGACGGCCGGAGGGACGGCACCGGGATCATCGCTCAATGCACCTGATAGATTCGAACCCCATCGCGATCATAGACGATGGTGAGATAGGTCCCGACCATGCTATCAAACTTAGCCCGTGCCGCTGGATAAAACGCCTGCTCGAGCTGGCCGTCGATAATGTAGCCAACGCGGTACTGCCGCAGCAGAGCAATAGTGGCAGGCACCGAGGGATCATCGTACATCCGCGCGACGTCGGCCAATCTCTGGTCCACCTGGTCCTGATACCCCCAGCGCTGCTGTTTCTGGTGCCAGTCCCAACCGATCACTGTTGGCAGGCCGGTATACACCGAGATCCGCGATCCCCAGCGATACAGCGGACGGACACCCTCCAGGATCACCGGTGTGCCGGTCAGATGATCCTGCAGCCAGATAATGGCCTCTTTATCGGTCCGGAGCTGGAGCGGCTTCCCATCATCCACGTACACAGCCGTATCCATGAAGGCGGTGCCATCAAGGGTCGGTGGAATCGTCGGGTCGAAACGGTTCGAGACCCGGCTGATCGTTCCCAGAACCGGGTAGATCGCCGCCATGAGCACAAGGATTCCAATAATCGCGGCCCAGACCGGGCGAACGTATGAATCGTGGGCGATCGCTCCGAGGCGGCGCCAGGTCCAGACCGCTGCAACCCCGCTCGCCGTACCCCACAGCACCCAGATCTGCTCATAGAACTTGAAGACGGTATTCATCCGCCCGACATCACCGTCAATCGTGAGCTGTTCGGTCCCGATGGCCAGCGCCAGGCCGGTTGCAAAGAGCAGCGTGACCAGGCATTCCTCTGGCGTGCGGCCGCGATGCAGACCGACGAGCAGGGTGAGCGCGAGCAGAATGATCAGGAGCCCTGTCAGCGCCATGCCAAGGAGCACCGCCCCCGCGGCAACCACCACCGTCACAGCGGCTGCGTACAGAACGAGCACCTCCCGATCACTCCACGGCCCCACCAGCCGGGCCTGGAGCGCCGCAATGTGCGGCGTGAGTTCCCATCGAGTTATGTAGAGCCGTGCACTCCGAAGCAGTGCAGATCGGCGGTACCGATGCACCACTTCCACCAGCAGGTAGCCGAGCATAATGGCTACAAAGAGGCCGTTAATGACCAGGAACCAGACGACTGCGGATTTTTCATCCGACGGATGAACGCCCGAGTAGAACGACTGAAACGCGGCGTAGAAGGGCTGGTAGAGCACGCGGGCCAGGACTACGGTCACTGCGAGCACTCCCAGCCGCGCCAGGACCCGCTTCCCTCGAACAACTGGCGCGAGGTAGACCGGAATCAGGAGGGACACGGCGAACAGGCCGAGGTAGGTGGGGAAATCCCATGTATTGGTCGGGTACAGCGCCCCGATTGTCAGCGCCGCCGATAGAACCAGCGCAATCAGCGCTGACGCTCCCACAGCCTGCGGCTCACCAGCCTCAACAGCTGACCGGGGTCGAATGGGCGCCGCCATGATCCCTGACGCAGGAGCAGGGAGCCGCGGCCACGCGAGCGCCGGGCCGGCCTTGACCACGTTGACGCACAGCGCCACCACGAGGAGCGTCAGCGGGAGGGCGATCAGGTGGGCATGTAGATCGGCAAAAAGGAAGGTGAAGTAAGGGAACTCGTTAATCGAGCCGGTGCCCGGGAGGTTCAGGAGCGCCAGCGCACGCGTGCTTCCCCAGTACCAGTCCTGGGGAAGCACAAACGACTGCCGGCCACTCACCAGCGCGGCGATTCCATCCACCAGACGCCCGAGCACGTCCAGGGCGTTCATGCCGCCAACTGCCGCCTCCCCACTGGGCGCTGCGATCTCGTCCACGACCTGGATGAATCCGCCCAGATTGCCAACAATGCAGACCAGCAGGGCGGCAAAGAGCCCAGCGGTGATGCCCACGCGCCGACCGCCGGGGCCCGGGCGTGCGGCGAGCGCCAGGCCAACCGTAAACACCCCACCGACAGTCAGGGCAAAGAGTAAGGGGATGACGATGTTATATGAGGTCGTGGGGAGAACCCCGCTGATCCGCGTAAGCGTCCCGACAATGATCTGGCCGAAGTAGTAATAGTTGAGGTAGCCGCCAGCGAACCACGGATCGTACGGTGGATAGATCGGGCTCCGAGCCGCCGCGGTGAAGTAGGCAAGGTCCATGGGCTTCTCGCCGCCCAGGGTCGGATGCCAGAGGTCGGGATCCAGGCTCCGAATGTATACGTCATAGAAAAACGCCGCCCAGAACAGGCCTTCCTCGAACAGAAGGAGCGAGCTGTTCCGTCGAATGAACCCTTGGATCTCGCGTCCCCGCCATACCAGCACACCAAGACCGATCAGCAGGTATGCCGCGAACAGAGCGAGCGTCGCCGGGCGCGTAGCCTCGGTGAAGCCGAGGCTGACCACGATCCAGTCCAGCCAGGTGAGGACAAGAACGCCTAGCGTCCGCGAGATCAGCCAGCCGCGGTCCGGCAGGAAGCGGAAGACGGCAAAGCCCAAGGGGACGCCCGCAGCACTGACCAGGATAATGAGCACGATCCAGGTCAAGAGCGGATAGTGGTTTACAATGGACGTGCGGTCGAAGAGGTCTCGAAACGTTCCGCCCGCCCGGACCAGCGCCTCCTGTGCAGGTGTCAGCAAGAGAGACTTACCGGCCGGGGCCAGCGCGGCTGGCACGGTCTGCCCGGGCGTCGGGGCCGGTCCGATAAGGTTCCGCAGCTCCGTCGGTGAGAGATAGCGGGTCTTCTGAAAGATCAGCACCCGCTGATGGTCGTAGACCGAGAAACTCTCATCGGCGTGGCCCAGGTCAATTGTCACCGGCGCGGGCCTCAGCGCACGGAGGAGCGGCGGAATCGGCAGGCCGGGATCGCGCAGGGTATCATCGGCGAACGCAACACCCAGAAGATTCGGATATCGCTCGAAGGCGGCTACGAGCGTGAAGCCCAGCTTCTCCCCGAACAACAGCTCGTAATACCGCCGCGACATCGGATAGCGCTCCGGCAGGCGAGGGATCGTCCCATAGAGGCGGTTGCTGAAGAAGACGATGTAGTCAGCCGCCTCGAGGTTATTCACGATCGTATCGAGCTTGGCCGGTGTGTCATCGTCGTACATTGGCATCGTCACGATCGTGAAATGGTGACTCTCTGCGCTCTCCACGCCAGCGGCTGTGGCGATCGGCACCGGCATGCCCTCCTCCCAATGCTCCGTTGCGATCACCGCCCCCTCTGGGGCATGCCGATAGAGCCAGAGCGATCCCTCAACTGGCGTCGTGGGCGACGCGTACATGTGATCAAGCGCCAGGGCATAGAACGCGCTGAACCCGACCGTGATCACGAGAACGGCGGAGAGCACCCACTCGAGGACACCCGACGAGACCAGCCACGCCACGGCAGGGAAACCGCGGATCCACGAGGGAAGGCACGCGCGAACCGGGGTTACCGCACTGCCGATCGAGTCGACAGCGGTCCCTCCGGCCCCGCCCATCCCTGGCCCGGCTGGATCTGCGGCGGTCATGAACAGCTCGAGCGATAGCCCCTTGAGGCGTGCGAAGCGTACCGCCTCTGGCGGAAGGGCCAGCGCAGCCTCCCCGGCAGTCCCGAGCTCGACCCCCTCCGGAACAGGCTCGGGACCATCCAGCAACCGGAGGTCATCGAGATCTGTTGCTTCGTCCGGCACGAACTCCGGCAGAGCTTCTCGATCCCCCCGATCCACTGCTGGCTCACGGGCCGTGCGCCGCCACGCCCGCACCGTCTCTAGCCCCCGCACCAGGGCGAGGGCCGCGAACAGCGCCAGCAACGGCGTGATTGGCAGCAGGTAGCGCATGAACTTGGCGTAGAAGGCACCGGTGATCGCGAAGTAGGGAATGACGAACGAAAGGAGGAGAAGATCACCCGGACGGGGACGGGTCACCACGCGGGCCAGGGCATAGAGAAGCCCGACGACCATCGCGCCCCCGAGCGGGATGCCTACGCCAAAGAGCACGAGATTCTGGAGAAAGTACAGGTACGGCGGACGGCCGATAAACTGGCGAGTGTACGGCAGATCGGCGATGCCGCGCACCATGCTCCCCTGCTCGGATACACCCTGCACAAAGCTCCCAACATCGATCACCGCGTAGGGCTCAACGATCAGGAACGCCGCTCCGGCCGCCGCGAATGCGAGCACAAGCAGACGGACGACCTCCCGAAGTGCGGCTGGCTCCGGGACGCGCCAACCGGCCGTCCCGGCCGAATCCTCTATGCAGCAGAAACGCAAGGCCACCGCGACCACCACTACCGCGGCGACCGGTGCCGCGCTCACTTTGGTCCCCAGAGCGAGCCCAAGGCAGATGCCCGCCAGGATCGCCGCCCGCGTCGATCCCGTCCGCATCAGGCTGATGGCCGCCAGAATGGTCGCGAGGACGAAGAAGGTCATGATCGTGTCGGTCGCATAGAAGTGGGAGAGCTGGATGTTCAACACCGAGAACGCAACAAAGGAAGCGGCCAGGAACGCGACCCACCGACCATAAAGGCGCCGCCCGATCAGGTAGATGACGGCAATCGAGCCGGTATCGAACAGGGCCGAGACCGGGCGCCCGATCAAACGGAGGTTGGCCAGATCAGAGAGCTGGCGTAGGAACTCGAGGCCAGGGAGCAGGCTGCCGAGCGTCGTGAGGAGGACCGAAAGCAGGCGGAGCAAATAGAAGGCGAACGAGCCGTAAGCAAAGCCGTGCGGATCCAGCGGACTGCGCGGGCTTAATAGAAGGCTCCAGTCTGGCGGCCACGGCAGGGACAGACCGGCCGTGGTCATCAAGATGTATCGCTCGTCGGGATGATAGAGGTGCCCCTGATCCCAGTCGACCTGGTAGAGACGGAGCCCCAGCCCGACGAGGAGGAGAGCTATGAGGCCGAGGCCCTCTCGCCAGCGATAGACAAACCGTGCGAGATCTCTCGGCCGCGCGGCCATTACCTCCTCCCGCGAATCGTTCGGAATTCTAGCACGCCCCCTGATGGTCAGACAATTTTCAACCGAAAGACATGCCGGACGCCTGCCAGGATAAAGCCGGGCCATCCCGTCAGCGAGCCAGTCCGAACACTGGACGGAGAGACACTGGCGGTGTCCACGCCCTTACCGGTGCTACCATGGTCACAGGGGACGCGGACGCGATGATCCGCGTCGAGGAAGCCGATGGACAGCGAACGCACGATTAGTGACTACAACCAGGCACTGGTCAGTGCCCTCCGATCCCGCGATCCAGAGCGGCTCCGTGCGGTCGCCGCGGAGTGGGGCCGTCGTCTCGGCAACCGCGGGCTTCAGCAGCTCGCCCGGGCGTCCAGGGATATCATTGAGCGCCGAATGTGGCTGATGATCCGCGACCGCCCGGATCTGGCGGATCTGCACGACGAGGCCGAGCGCTGGCTCCGGGAGCACCCGGCCTGACGCGGTCCTCCGGAGTGAGTGCGGCATCCCCCGCCGCTGGTCAGCTACCGGGGGACACCGCACTGGGGTGGTGTTCAGCGGGTGAGGATATCGCCAGGCTTCATCTCGTGGATTGTCAGGTCGGGGATATCGGCCGTTAGTTCGCGCAGGCGCTCTGGCGTCCCCGTGAGAGCGGGGAAGGTACCCCAGTGCATCGGGATAACCTGACGCACCCCGAGGAGGCGAATCGCATACGCCGCCTCGCGCGGTGACATGGTATAGAGGTCGCCAATTGGGAGGAGAGCCAGATCCGGCCGATACAGCTCGCCAATCAGGCGCATATCCCCAAACAGGCTGGTATCCCCAGCGTGGTACAGCCGAAAGCCGTTCTCCAGCTCAATCACATAGCCGGCTGGCTCGCCGCCGCATACGATCGTCCCATCATCCTCAGTGATGCTGGAGCTGTGATCAGCGTGCACCATCGTCACCCGGATGCCGTCGATGGTCTGGGAGCCTCCCTTGTTCATCTCCAGGACGTTTGTGATGCCCTTCCGCTCGAGCCAGCGACAGACCTCGACGATGCCGACGACCCGCGCGCCCGTCTCGCGGGCGATGCTGATCGCGTCCGCGAAGTGGTCGGAATGCCCGTGGGTGATCAGCATGAGATCGAGTGATGTAATCCGCTTCAGATTTTCTGGACAGGCCGGGTTTCCCTGCACCCATGGGTCAATCAGCACGGTCTTGCCGCCCGGCGTGCGAACCCTGAACGTCGCATGCCCGAGCCATTGGATTTCGACGCCTCGGTTCATCGCCATCTATACCTCCTCTGATGCCGGTAGTTCGTCTCCCGCGACATCCATCAGCCGCAGCGCGCGTATCCGACGCCGCTCCCGTAAGAATAGCGGATGGCCGCACGCAGGACAAAGGTTCAGACGGGTCAACTTATCAAGGTAATCAACGATCGTCAGCACGACCTCACCGTGACTCCAGGTAAGCGGCGACACGCTGAGCGGCGCCCCGCTGTAGGGATCCACCTGCTCGGCCAGAACCCCGCTGGGCAGGGCACGCCGGGCAGCCCAGTGCAGATACTCGGTCGCAGATTCCAGCTCCTCCGGTCGCCCGGCACGGGCGATCTCCCAGCGCGCCAGCCACAGGGTGCAGATAATCCACGGATTCCCCGGCACGTTTGCGAGATCGTGACTGACCTGGTGGTAATAATCGTTCTCATAGCGAGCGACGCCGCCGATAGGGGTCTTCACCCAGAGCCGCTCCCGTAGCGACTCCATCGTCCGGACGATGCGGGGATCAGTTGCCGCATACATCCCGAAGAGAAAGAGGCCCGCGACGCTTGCATCGAACGTCTGGTCAACGTCGTATCCACCAGATGGCCGCGGATGAACAGTGCGCACGAAGCGGCCGAGCTCCTCGTGCCAGAGCCAGGCATCGGCCCCCGCTTTCACCTCCCGCGCCGCAGTGAGGAGGCGGTCGCGAATATCCTCCTCGCCGAAGGCATTGGCAAAGCGCGCCGCAGCGACCAGGCCGGCATAGGTTGCCGCCACTGTCCAGGCGTGCACCCCCCGGCGTTCCTCCCAGAGGTCCCAGCTCGGTAACGGTAGACCGCTCTCCGGATCCCGGTAGGATGCCAGAAACTCGCCTGCGCGAATGATCAGATCTCGATACAGCGGCTTGATGAACTCGACCTCGGGGAAATGCTCGAAGAACTGCCAGAGCGCCCAGAGTACAAGGCCGGTCTCGTCTTCCTGGATCGGTATCTGGGGCTGGTTATCGGCGAACCAGGGATGCCACGAACTGGCGAGACTACCGTCCGGATTGTACTTGTGCAGGAAATACCCCTCTTTCGTCAGGAGCCGTGCACAGAAGGCCAGGAAGCGCGAACTTGGCGTCGAGTAGCCGGCGCGAGTCAGCGCCGTGGAGATGATGGCCCCATCACGGGGCCAGACGTAAGAGTAGGTATCGCGATTGAACTGGGTGACATCAAAATCATTCGCCGCGAGGATTCCCCCGTCCACGTCGATCTGGGTTCGCAGGATGAGGAGACTGCTGGTGAACAGACGCGCGATCTCAACCGGGAGCTCGCCCATCTCGTTCCCATCCTTCCGGGCCCAGAGCTGCCAGTAATGCCGTATACGCTCGAGATAGACGGCTGGCCCCCGTTCTACGACACGCCGATTGATCGCAGTGACCTCATCAAAGGTCTGGCCCGCCGCGATCCAGTAGTACACCTCACCATACCCGCGCGGCGCCAGCGTAAGATGGAGAGCAACCGTCGAATCTACCGACCCCTGGGCGATCGCGTTCCCGCTCAGAGTACCATCCTCGGCATCGCGCCAGGTTCCCTCCAACCCCCCGATCTCTTTCTGGCCAGTGGCGAACTGATCCACCCCATGATCATCCGGTCCCCGGAAACCATTGATCAGGAACCAGCGCAGATCCTTGTAGTGGAAGACGACCCGGCGGCGCGGCTCGTAGTAGGCAGTATCGCCGACCTCGTTCTCGTAGATGTGGAAATCATGGTGGAAGAAGAAGCGCACCTCCAGGGCAGAGTCAGCCTCACTGGTCACCGCGACCCGTCGGAGGTACAGATTCTCGTGAAAATCCACCGCGTCAGTGCAGACGATAGCCAGCGGAAGATCCGGATGACGCAGGAGCACCCGCGTCACCAGCGTATCGCTCTCGTAGCCAAGCTGCCTTTGCCAGCCAGGATCGGCGATCCACCGGAAGGTCCCGTTGACCCAGACCCCGAACCGACACGGGTGACCCGCGGTATGGTTCTCCATACCCACGTGAGGGAAGTAGATATCGCGGAGCTGATACAGGAAGTCAAAATTGACCAGCAGTGTGCCGTTCCCGATGGGAAGATCGCGAGCCATCTGTCTTCTCCTCTCCGGTGGCGGTCGGGATCCCGACCGGGACTACGCGCGCGCCAGCCGCTCCCATGCGCGGAGGATCTCAGCGACGCTCCAGGCCTGAGCAATGCATCCATTTCCCTGATAGGGGGCATCTCCATCGAAGATCTCTCCGATGGTGCCCAGGCCCCCCTCACGCAGGGTGGCGATTATGCCAGTCAGAAACGCGCGGAGGGAATCAGCGTGCCGGCCGGATCGGAGCGCCGCGTCCACATACGCACCGGTCAGCCACGGCCACACCGTTCCCTGATGATACGCCCCGTCACGCGTGCGCTGATCGCCCCCGTAGTGTCCGCAGTAGCCCGGCGCCGCAGGGTCAAGCGTCCGCAGCCCACGCGGCGTCAGGAGGCGCTCCTCGACGCGCTCCAACACCGTCTCCCAGCGGCGTCGATCCAGGGTGGGATAGGCGAGGCCAATCGCCAGGAGCTGGTTCGGTCGGAGGGTGGGATCATCGCCCGCCTCGCCGTCAACCACGTCGTAAAGGTAGCCCCCCTCCGGGTACCAGAAGCGCTCGTTGAAGCTCTGCCGGGCGCGGTCCGCCGCGGCGTGGAAATGGTCGCTCGGCTTCCCCAGCCGGTCGCTCCAGTCACCCAGGAGACGGGCTGCGTTGTACCAGAGGGCGTTCACCTCCACCGGTTTCCCCCGGCGGGGTGTTACAACCCACCCATCCACCCGGGCGTCCATCCAGGTCAGGGCGAGGCCAGGGAAGCCGCCGGCAAGGAGGCCATCGTCATCGACCGCGATGCCGAAACGCGCTTCATCCTGATAGGTACGGACGATCTCCACGAGCGTGGGATACACCGCGGTGAGCAGATCGTCATCGCCAGTCGTGCGGAGATAGTGGTGGAGTGCCTGGAAGTACCAGAGAGAGGCATCAATCGACTCGTACTGGGCAGGCGTCCCCGCATCGGGCAGGCGGACCGGAAGCATACCGTGATCGACAAGCCGGGCGTAGCGCTGGAGGAGAGCACGTGCCTCAGCGTAACGACCGGTGACCAGGAGAAGCCCGGGCAGGGAGATCAGGGCATCTCGGCCCCATTCCTCAAACCAGTGGTAGCCGGCGATAATCCCGACCGATGGCGCGGTCCCCTGGCCCTCATCCAGAACGCGCACGACGAACTGATCTGCCGCGACCACCAGGTCATGCAGCGCCTCCGACTGATGGGCAAGCGGAGATCCCGACCAGAGCCGCCGCTGACGCATCTGCCGTCGTTCGAAGGCATCAGCGAAGTCTGTGGTCAAGGCCTCCCACGGCTCCGCACTCGCCAGGAGCGTTACCGTCTCGCCGGGCTGGAGGTCGGTTACCAGAAGACCCGGCGTGTAAAGGTCTTCAAGATAGTCGAGGCCCCGTTCCCGTTCCCGCCGGTGAAGATAGCGCCAGTACCATACGCCGGTCTGGATAAAAGAGCCGCGCGACGCCGCCACGCGGAGAGGATGGGCCCCTTCCCGGGCGATGATCTCTACCCCTCTATCCTGCTGGGAGACCGCGAACTCCCAGTCCGGAACGCCGATGGTCCCGGCATGGTGATCCCGATAGGTGGTGAACAGGGATACTCGCAACGTGACTGAACGTGACGCCTCGCTGAGCGCGTAGCGGAGGTAGGTTGTGTTCTGGCCATCCTCCATCCAGACCGTCCGGGTCAGGGTCACGCCGGGTACGGCGAAGGTGAAGGTCGGGATTCCATCCACAAGACGGCACTCCTGCAGGTGCAGGTACCCCAGAGGGTAGATCGTCCCGTCGTGATACTCGTTTGTCGCCAGGTAGAAGGTCTGGTCACCCAGGACAAGCTCTTCCTCGACCCGCGCCAGCATCAGCGTCCGTCCACGCGGCGGATCCAGGGCAGCCACGAGAAGTCCATGGTAGCGGCGCGTGTTCGCACCTGCCACGGTGCCGGAGGCATAGCCGCCGATTCCGTTTGTGACCAGCCACTCGCATTCCAGTGCGGCCTCGAGGTTTCCACACACCTCACGGCCCAGCACGATCATCCTC
>JADGGD010000088.1 GCA_019690095.1 Chloroflexota bacterium | reverse complement strand
GGGCAACTGCCTCTCGATGAGCAACTATGCCCGCCTGGTCGACTTGATCGGTCCGGCCCGCACGAAAGAGCTCATCTTCCGCGCCCGGATGATCGAGGCTGAGGAAGCACGGAGCATCGGCCTCGCCAGCGAGGTTGTCCCACCGGAGCAACTCGAAGAGCGTGTCCAGCAAGTCGCCGAGGAGATCGCAAGCCATGCACCGCTGACCATCCGGGTGACCAAGGAGGCGATTCGCCGGATTCTGGCCCACCGGCGATTACCCCGGGCCGAGGACCTCGTGCTCACTGCCTACATGAGCGAAGATTTCCGCGAAGGGGTTCGCGCCTTCCTGGAGAAGCGGAAGCCGGTCTGGAAGGGGCGGTGAACCGCCCGGTGGCTTCTCAGCCGCCTTGCCTCCATGCCGCGATAACAGCCTGAGTTGGAACCGCATCCGCGCCCGGTGTCAGCACCGGTTCGCCTGCGCGAATCAGCCGCTCCATCGCGGCCGCCTGGAGGGCGTATGGATCTGCTGCGGGCACGGTCTCGACCCGTTCAGTGCCTCCCTCGATCACGTGCACGCGGCAGTCGCCCAGCGCCACGAACGCCAGAGGAACTACGATCCGGCCGCGTTCGCCAACGATCTCAACGATCTGCTGACTGGCTGTCTCAAAGCTACAGCTCAGCATAGCCAGGGCACCGGAGGGGAAGTCAAGAACGGCGGCAGCATGGGTGTCGACGCCGGCTCCCTGGAGATCAAGCGCGAAGCCACGCACCTGCGTCGGCTCGCCGAGAAACCAGCGCGCGACATTGACGCAGTAACAGCCTACGTCCTGGAGCGCACCGCCGCCTAGCTCGGGGGAGAGGCGGATATTCGCACGGTCGCGGAGCAGAAACGAGAAGGTCGCCCGAAGCAGACGCGGCCCCCCGATTGTCCCCGATTCCACCAGATCACGGACCAGCCGCCACTGGGGATGGTAGCGGTACATGAACGCCTCGACGAGCTGAACACCGTGACGCGCGCAGGCGGCGATCATGCGCTCACATTCAGCGGTGGACGGCGCCAGGGGCTTCTCGCACAAGATATGCTTGCCAGCTTCTGCCGCACGGACGGCCCATTCCGCATGGAGGCTGTTCGGAAGAGAGATGTAGACCGCCTCCACGTCCGGTGCCGCGAGAACGTCCTCGTACGTTCCGAAGCGCTCTGCCCCGTACTCCGCGGCGGCGGACCGGGCGCGCTCGCGGTCGCGGCTACCGATGATCGCGATTACCTGACCGGCCGCGCGAAAGCCGGGCAGCGTTCGCCGATTGATTCGAGATGCGCCAAGGACCCCCCAGCGCAGAGGCGTGGTCATGGCAAGCTCCTCTCCGTGCTCGGTGACATCGGGTGGCGATCACCACTACCGGCGGCACAGGATAACCAGTGGGGAGGGGCGCGTCAACACGACAGGCCAGGCTGCACTCCGCTGGCCCGCAACCGCTGTGTGATAGAATTCAGCCGCGAGGTCGAGCCCGCGGCCGCGGACATCCCGGCAGAGGGGCTTCCAGACGGCGTGGATCAGCAGTGAATGGATGCGAGGGGCACTCGATGAGTAAGCTCAGCGATCAAGCCCGCCACTTCCTGGAGGAGGTGCGCTTTGCGGTCCTGGCGACGATCGGTCGAGACGGGATGCCACAGCAGACAGTGATGTGGTATCTGCTACGCGACGATGAGATCATTATGAACACGGCGCGGGGACGACTGAAGGAGAAGAACCTGCGCCGCGATCCCCGGGTCTCGATCTGTGTCGCTGACGGCTATCGCTTCGTGACGATCCGCGGGCGCGCTACCCTGATCGACGACCCGACCATCGCCCAGGCGGACATCGCCGCCCTGGCAACCCGCTACCACGGACCGGAGCATGCGGCATCTGCGATCGCCGAGTTCCGCAAGCAGGAGCGGGTCACGATCCGCGTGCCGATTGAGCACGCGTACGAGCGCGGCTTCTAGCGTGTTCGACCGATCGAGCGACCTCGAGATTATTGGCCTCGACGGCATTCCGGAGGTCCGACCGGGCGATGATCTGGTCGGGCTCATCACCGGCGCGCTGGAACGACGGGGGCTCTTGCTCCAGGGCGGCGAAATCGTCGTCGTGACGCACAAGATCGTCTCCAAGGCCGAGGGACGGCTGGTGCGGCTGAGCGAGATCGAGCCATCACCGTTTGCCCGTCGGCTCGCCGATGCCTGGGGACGGGATGCCCGCCATGTTGAGGTCATCCTCCGGGAGAGTGCGCGGATCGTGCGGATGGATCGCGGGTTGATCATCAGCGAGACCCGTCACGGCTTCGTCTGCGCCAACGCCGGGGTAGATGCGTCGAATGTGGACGGTCAGGAGGTCCTCTGCCTCCAGCCAATCGACCCTGATGCCTCGGCCGCGCGAATCCGGGAGGGGCTCCGGGCACGCCTCGGGATCACGGTCGGGGTGATTATCAGCGACTCGTTCGGCCGGGCCTGGCGGAATGGCGTGATCAACGTTGCGATCGGCCTCGCTGGCCTGGCCCCCTTCGCCGACTATCGAGGACATCGCGATCCGAATGGCTATGAACTGCGCGCGAGTGTCCTGGCAGTGGCCGATGAGCTGGCCGCGGCGGCAGAGCTGGTGATGGGAAAGCTGGCCCGCCGCCCGGTGGCGGTCATTCGCGGCTTTCAGCTCACGGGCACGCCCGGCACCGCGCGCGACCTGGTGATGGATCCCACGCGCGATCTGTTTCGATAGAGGATGTTCGAATGGGGAGAGGCGATCACCCATGGGAAGTCGGTCGCCGCGCCTGGTTCCAAGGCAGGAGGTCTTCCGTTGATCACGATCGGCTATGCCGCAATGTGCGAGCAGTTTCACCCGACCGATCTCCTCCGCTACTGCCGGCTGGCTGAAGAAGCCGGCTTTCGCGCCGCGATGGTCTCAGATCACTTTCATCCCTGGACGCCGCGGCAGGGACAGAGTGCGTTCGTCTGGGCGCTCCTCGGTGCCCTGGGCGCGACGACTCGCCTCCGCTTCGGTACGGGCGTTACCCCACCGGGCTACCGCTACCATCCGGCGATCGTTGCCCAGGCCGCAGCGACCCTGGAGGCAATGTATCCAGGCCGCTTCTACCTCGGCCTGGGAGCGGGCGAGGCGCTGAACGAGCACATCGTCGGCGGCTACTGGCCGGAGCCCGCCGAGCGGCTCGACCGTCTGGTTGAGTCTATCGAGATCATCCGCAAGCTTTTCACCGGCAAGACGATCAAGCACCGCGGGCAGTTCTATACCGTCGAGAGCGCACGCCTCTACACCCTCCCTCCAAAGCCACCGCCCATCTACGTTGCCACCTCGGGACCAGTGATGAGCGAACGGACCGGCCGCCTGTGCGACGGCATCATCACCGTCGGCGCGGCGGATGAGAAGCTTCGCTTACTCCTGGAGCGCTTCGAGAAGGGTGCACGCGCGGCCGGGAAGGATCCCACTGCACTCCCCCGAATCATCCAGCTCCACGTCTCCTGGGCCGAAACCGAAGAGATGGCGATCGAGCAGGCAATGCAGGAATGGCCGAATGGCGGCATGAACTTCCCCAAGCAGGACATTCGGAACCCGGAAGATTTCGAGGCGATGGCAAAGCTGGTGCGTCCGGAGCATTTCATCGGGCGGGTGTTTATCTCGCCGGATCCTGAGGCGCACCGGGCACACCTGGAGCATTTCATCGCTCTCGGCTTCACCGAGATCTACGTTCACAACGTCGGCCGCAATCAGGAGGAGTTCATTCGGGTCTACGGCGAGAAGGTACTGCCCGGCCTCGTCCAGCCTCGGGTCGGCTGACCATCCTTCAGGCGACGCGGTAGGGGGCCAGGGCCTTCGTGTTCAGCTCGAGGCCCAGCCCCGGCCGCTCCGGCGGGCTCAGGGTACCATCCGCGTCACGGTAGTACTCCACGATCAGACCATTGCTGATCGCGGCTCGGATGCCGTCAGCCGATGCCAGCGAGCTGATACGTCACTTCATTCGGCGCCTCGACGCGCTGCGATGCATCAAGTATCTCCAGGGATACCACATTTCCCTGCGCATCGTAGTCCAGGATAAGACCCGGCCGCTCCTCATCGCTCTCGCTGACCATGCCGTCGCGCAGGATGATCGTGAGGGTATCGGTCCGGGTATCGTAGATAACCCGCATATCTATCTCCAGTACTTCTCGATCTTGCTCGTTCGATACACAGTGACGACCTCCGGGGGAGTACGGTCAACGTCAACAAACACGCGGATCAGGTAGGTCCTCGGTGGGTCCCCCTGCTCGACCCGTGACTGAAAGACCAGCCGCTGGGGACGCACGACCTCGCACTGCTCGGGAGCAGACAGGACCGCCGCCACTTCTGCTTCGGTGATTCCCCGTCGCTGCATCTCGATGCGTGCGTGATCGGTGATCACGTATCTCTCAAGACTGTCTCCCGACATCGCGTCGCTCGCACTCTAGGCGACGCGGTAGGGGGCCAGGGCCTCCGTGTTCAGCTCGAGGCCCAGCCCCGGCCGCTCCGGCGGGCTCAGGGTACCATCCGCGTTCAGCAGGAGCGTCTCCCGATAGATCTGCCGCCACAGCGGATCCACCGTGTCACGGTAGTACTCCACGATCAGACCATTGCTGATCGCAGCGACCAGGTGGACATGAACATTCTGATCACCGTGCGGGGCGATATCGAGATCATGGGCCTGGGCAAGCGCCGCCACCTTCATGAACTCGGTGACACCCCCAAGAACCTGAGCATCAGCGTTCAGAATGGCAACGCCGCCGCGCGCGATCAGGTCGCGAAAGCCGTAGCGGGTATACTCGTTCTCTCCTGTTGCGATCGGGATTGAGGTTTGAGCGGCAAGCCGGGCATGGCCCTCATAATCATCCGGCGCCACCGGCTCCTCAAACCAGTAGATATCGTACTCCTCGATTCGGCGAGCAAGCTGGATCGCCTGGTAGGCACGGTAGGCGCAGTTGGCATCGACCATGACCTTGACCGTCGGGCCCACGGCCTGGCGTACCGTCCGCACGCGCTCGACATCCTCGGCGATCGAGAGCGCCCCCACCTTCATCTTGACCGCGCGCGCCCCCATCTCCACATTCTCTTCCATCTCGCGGGCTAGCTCTTTCAACCCCTTGCCCTCCTCATAATAGCCACCCGCGATGTATGCGGGAACCCGGTCCGCATAGCCTCCGAGCAAGCGGTAGAGCGGAAGGCCGGCGACCTTCGCCTTAAGATCCCAGAGGGCGATGTCGATTGTCGAGATCGCCCGGGTGGTGATGCCGCGGCGGCCGATCAGCTTCGGAACCCACATCAGGTGCCAGAGCCGTTCGTGATCGAGTGGGTTTTGACCGATCAGCAAGGGCCGGAGGTGATCGATGACCGCCCCGGCGATCCCGGAAGCCGCTCCAATGCCGAGGCCAGTGATCCCTTCATCCGTGAGGATCTTCACCACGCCGAGCCCGGCGTGGGTGTAGGTATGCTTGCCGTTGCTGATCGGCTTCCGGCGCGGCCAGCGGTAGCTCTCACGCACGATGTCGACAATGCGCACGGGATCCTCCTCCCTCGCGTCCCCTCTCCGGACGCCTGATGTGAGCAGTACCCGGTCAATCATAGCACCCCATCCCGTGCGGATGTCTCGCGCCGCGAACCTGCTATGATTACGTCCGCCATCTGCACCGCCGCGTTCTGGCGCGGCGGGAGAGCGAACCGGCGCGAGCGAGGAGCAGATCGAGCATGAAGATCACCGCAATCGAGACAATTCCCGTGGACCGCTATCTCTTTGTCAAGGTCCACACTGATGCGGGTATTACCGGTCTTGGTGAGTCTGGCGCCTGGGGCTACCTTGAGGCTTCGGAGAAGGCGGTCGAGACGTTCCGCCGCTATCTTATCGGACAAGACCCCCTGCGCATCGAGCACCACTGGCAGTACATGTACCGCTGCAGCCACTTCCGCGGTGCGGCAATCATGGGAGCACTGAGCGCGATCGATATCGCACTGTGGGATATCGCCGGCAAGCATTTTGGCGTGCCCGTCTACCAGCTCCTGGGGGGGAAATGCCGGGAGAAGGCCCGGGTGTACTACCACGTTTTCGGACGCACGACCGAAGAACTGGTGCAGGGGTGCATCGAGGCCAAGCGGCGCGGCTTCACCGCGGTTGGCCACCTGACGCCTTTCCTCGATGAGCCGCGGAGCGTCCCGTACTTCAAGACCCACGCGAGCAAGATCAGTGACGCCATCGAGACTGTCCGCCTGTACCGGGAGGCAGTTGGCAACGACGTCGACCTCTGCATCGAGATCCACCGCCAGCTCACCCCGGCCGAGGC
The DNA here is from genome assembly GCA_019690095.1 of Chloroflexota bacterium. Lineage (GTDB taxonomy): Bacteria > Chloroflexota > UBA6077 > FW602-bin22 > CADDYW01 > JADGGD01. Next base: position 7,106 of record JADGGD010000088.1, on the reverse strand, counting down.
AGTCGCCCTCGGGCGGGGCATTGAACCGTATCACCCTTTCTTCTATGAGGATCCGGTTCTACCGGACAACTTCGACGAAATGGCCTACGTGGCCGAGCACATCAATATCCCCATCGCCACCGGCGAGCGGCTGCACACGATCTGGGAGTTCGAAATGCTCTTGAAGCGAAATGCGGTGCAATACGTGCGCCCGGACGTATGCCTGGCCGGTGGGATCACTCACTGCAAGAAGATCGCCGCTCTGGCCGAGGCGCACCACGTCGGCGTTGTCCCTCACAATCCGCTCAGCCCGGTCAGCACTGCCGCCTGTCTCCAGCTCGCGGCCTGCATCCCGAACTTCGCCCTCCAGGAGTACCCCCTCGGGGAGGACCGCCCACCCAAGAGTGAGATCGTGAAGGGAATCCCTCGGCTGGAGAACGGCTTCCTGATCATCCCGGACGCCCCGGGGATCGGGGTCGAACTTGCCGAGGACGCGGCCCAAAAGTACCCGTACCGTCCGCGCGAGTTCCAGACCCGGCTCCATGTTGACGGCTCGGTGATCGATCAATGATACGCTGGTCGGATCTTCGGCCACCGCGCCCTCGTGTGGTAGGATAAAGGGGCGTCGCGCGAGACGAGTGGTCCCCGGAGGGGTCCCCGGTAGCCGGCCGCGGTGGCCCCGATCGGGCAACTCGGAATCGGATGAACAGGGCATCCCGACGGCCCGCGCAGACCGAGACGGGGCCCAGCGGCCGCAGATCATCCCTTCTTGGTGCGCACTGGGGTTGAACTATGTATCCGATGCTGATCGAGGCGCTCCACGAGCGCCTCGCGTGCGGCCGGCCGATCCGGGTAGCGCTGATCGGCGCCGGACGGTTTGGCACGACCGTCGCGGCCCAGCTGGGGCAGATACCCGCCCTGCGCCTGGGCGTGGTCTGTGACGTACGGGCGGAGAATGCCCGCGGTGCCTGGGAGGCGTTTGGCGGCCCTGCGGTGAGCGACCGCCTGGTCGTGGCACGGTCGCCGACCGATGTTGCGACTGCGGTTGCGGAGGATCGACCGGTTCTCACCGATGATCTCGAGGCCGCTCTCGCGGCGCCGGTCGAGGTTGTGGTGGAGGCGACCGGCCGCCCGGCCATCGCCGCCCGGACGGTGATGACTGCTCTCACGGCCGGTCGGCACGTCGTGAATGTGACTGTCGAGGCCGATGCCCTGCTGGGGCCGCTCTTTCAGCGCACCGCAGCCGCGCGGGGTGTCGTCTATACCCTCGCCGACGGCGATCAGCCTGCGGTGACCAAGCGACTCTGCGACTGGGCCCAGGCGCTCGGCTATGAGATCATTGCTGCCGGGCGCGGGACCCGCTTCCTCCCCTCTGATGCGGTCGGCGTGCCCGAGGAGGCATTCGCTCGCTACGGCTTCAGCCCGGAGCTGGTCCAGCGCCGCCGCTTCAACCCGCAGATGTACAACTCGTTTCGCGACGGCTCGAAGGCCCAGATCGAGATGGCGGCCCTGGCGAACGCGACCGGTCTCATTCCCGACTGCCGCGGCATGCACGAGCCCACGGCCGGAGTGCGGGATCTTCCCCGCGTCTTCGCCCTCCGGGAGGACGGCGGGATTCTTGAGCGCGCCGGGGTGGTCGAGCTGGCCAACAGCGTTGGGCCTGATGGCCAGGAGCTCCCGGATGGGCTGGCTAACGGTGTTTTTGTCATCTTGCGGACCCGGAGCCCGCTCCTGGCCGAAGACCTGCCGTTCTACGGCCTGCCAGGGATCGCTGTCGCATCCGGGCCGGGTGGCTACGCGGCGCTGTACCGCCCGTATCACCTCTGCGGAATCGAGACCCCGCTCTCAATCGCCGAGGCTGCGCTCCTCGGCCGCCCGACCGCCACCCCGCGCCCGACGCCTGTGGCCGAGGTGATCACGGTCGCAAAGCGCCCACTGCGCGCCGGGGAGATCCTCGACGGCAGTGGAGGACGGCTGGTGCGTGGATTGATCGAACGCGCCGAGGTTGCCCGGGCGGAAGGGCTCCTGCCTTTCGGCCTGGCGGATGGCGCCCGCCTGCGCCGTGATGTCGCCCCGGGCGAGCCGATCCCATCTGACGCGGTCGATCTCCCGGCGGACTCGCCGGCCGTTCGGCTCCGCCGTGAATTGGATGCCGTACTGGACAGCTGAAGGCTCCGTGCAGTGGACACCGGAGATTCACCAACGCAACACAGGTGTGGCGAATGGAACCATCGGATCGCGCGCGCCCAATCAACCTCCCCCCATCGCTCGCCGAGCGCTGGCTGTCGCTCCGACGACTGGCCCGGGAGCTCGCACTTGACCTGGCCAACCGTGAAGGACCGGACATCACCTGGATTACCGAGGATCTGGCAATTGGCGGCCAGATCCTGCCCGAGGAATGGCCGACGATCGCCGCGGCCGGCATTCGAGCGGTCGTCGATTGCCGCTTCGAGGCGTGCGATCCGGTGGACGTCCTGCGGGCCCTGGATATTGCCTTCCTTCATCTGCCGACGGCCGATGCCAGTGCATTCTCCCTGGAGATGGTCACCGAGGGGGTTGACTGGATCGAACACCAGCTCGCCGCCGGGCGGCGGACATTAATCCATTGCCAGGCCGGCCGCGGCCGGAGCGTCCTGATTGGCGCTGCTGTCCTCACCCGCCGCGGCCTCGCGCCGGAGGATGCCGTCGAGATCATCCGGGCACGGCGGCCAATCATCACTCCGACGCCCGGACAGATGCGCCGACTGCGCGAGTTCGCCGCGAACGGCTGGCATGGATCTCCGCCGCATCCAAGCCCACCGCCTGAGCGATCCTGATCGTCAGCCAGCGCATCCGCGCTGTGCCCGTTCCATCAATCGCCGCCGTGCCGCTTCGCGGGCAACTGCCACGACGAATTGCGGGAGAGCCAGCTGGCGCCGCCAGCGCCACGGCTGAATGATCAGGCGAAAAAGCCAGTCCAGCCCGGCCCGCCGAACAAGACGCGGCGCGCGCGGGACCCTGCCCGAGAGGAAATCGAGGGCTCCACCAACCCCAATGGCGAGGGGAATCCCAAGCGCCGCCTGGTTCCTCGCGATCCAGCCCTCCTGTCTCTCCGCGCCGTAGGCGACCAGAAGCACATCCACCCGACCGGCCGCGCGAATCCGGTCGCGGGTCTCCGGATCGCTCCGGGGGTCCGGAGATCCCGGATAGGTTCCGGCAACCGCGAGCCCAGGATACCGGATCGCCAGGCGGCGGGCCGCGTCATCGGCCACCCCCGGTGCCGCTCCCAGGAGAAACAGACGGTAACCTTCTCGCGCACAGAGACCCGCGAGCGCGTCGGCCAGATCGGTCCCGGCGACCTGCTCGCGGAGGGGCGTCCCGAGCAGCCATCCGGCCAGGAGAAGACCGGCGCCGTCCGGAATTGCCAGGGTGGACGAGTTCAGCAGGGCACGGAAGTCTGGTCGACGTCGGGCGGCCATGACGAACTCGGCATTCGGGGTCACGACACGGTGCGGCTCTCCGGAACGGATGCAGGAACGGCAGATCGCCACCGCCTCATCCAGCGTCACGTCGTCGACGCGCACGCCGAGGATATCGACCGCGCGCACCCGATAGCCCAGGACATCACGGTAGAGCATCTCCCGGCGATTATAGCCCGAGTCGAAGGGATGCGGCCGGCCGCGGGCGCATCAGCCCTCCGGCACGTCCCCCTCACGCGCCCTGGCCCGCACTGCGGCTGGAGCGAGAGACGGTGCCGCGGCCCGGCGGCGGCCTGGGATCTCGGTGAAGCTGGCGATCGCCCGCTGGCGGAATGTTACGAACAGCCATTCCAGGATCACAAAGAGGCGGTTTCGAAAGCCTACCAGGTTGGTCAGATAGACGCCTCGGCGGATAAGCCAGCCGGGCAGACCGTCGAACACCACCCCGCGGATATCAGCCGCGGCCGCGCCGCGTCCAAGGGAAACCAGCTCACCCGGCACCCGGTACTCAAAGGGAAGGAGCGGCTGGCCTGCGAGGTAGCGCACTGCATTCTCGGCGGCGGCCCGCCCGGATTCGATCGCCGCCCGGGCCGTTGGCGGCAGGGGATGGTCCATAGTAGGCAGGATCATCGCCGCCGCATCACCGGCGATAAACACCCCCGGGTACCCCGGCAGTGCGAGATAGCGATCTACCCGCACGCGCCCATCCCGGAGCTTGGGCCCCGGCAGCAGATCCACCAGCGGTTCCGGGCGCACGCCCGCAGTCCAGATGACCGTCGCGGTCGGGATGCGCTGGCCTGCTGCCGTCTCGATCGCGGCATCGGTCACGCGGCTGACCATAGTGCCGAGTAGAAGCTCGACGTGGTGCCGCAGGAGCTGGCGTGCCGCTCGTTGTCCCATGCGCGGGTTCCAGCCGGGGAGCAGGGCATCCCGGGCCTCAATCAGGAGGAGGCGCACCTCCTCCGATCGGATTGAGGGATAGTGCGGGAGGAGCGTTGCGACAAGATCACTCAGCGAGGCCGCAAGCTCAACCCCGGTAGCACCCCCGCCAACGATAACGAAGGTCAGAAGCATCTGACGACGATCCCGATCCGTCTCACGGTCTGCCTGCTCGAACGCGTTGATGACTCGATCATGGATCCGCATCCCGTCGCGGATCCACTTCAGTGGCAGGGCATACTGCTCGGCATCGGCCATACCGAAGAAGTTGGGCACGCTCCCCGGCGCCAGGATAAGGGCATCGTAGGCAATCGGGCCGGCATCGGTATCAAGCTGATGCCGCGCCAGATCGACCCCGTCAACCACGGCCTCCATGAAGCGGATCCGGTGGTCCCGGGCGATTCGACGCGCCGGGTAGGCAATGAGGCCAGGCTCCACCCCGCCGGTTGCGACCTGGTAGAGGAGGGGAGTGAAGAGATGATAGTTCCGACGGTCAACGGCAAGGACTTCGGTCTGGGCATCCCCGCCCACAAGCTGCTTGAGACGCCCTAGCGCGGCCAGACCGGCGAATCCGATGCCGACAATGACAATCCGTCGTGCTGGCTGATCGGGCGCCGGCGCGGCCATGGTCGTACGTCGCACGTCCTGCCGCGGCCAGAGCCGCCCTCGGATTACCCGGAGCATCGCGATCGCGATGAGGGCCGCGATCAGCCCGGTGCCGCGCCGCATGTCGGTCACGCCTCCCTGCTGGCATATCACCACCGGTCCGCCAGTGCGGACCGATCCCCCCGTGCCTATACAAGATTCCTGCCAGAGATAAATTGACAACCATAACGTATCGCTGTATGCTCCGGCATAGAGAGACCGGTCGAGGAGTGCCACTGCGCGAGCATATGGGGCGCAAGCAGACTCGCATGCCCGAGGAGAGCGAGTGCTATCGGATCGGCGAGCTTGCCCGGCGATGCCGGACGAGCCGTCGGACGATTGATTACTACACCCGCCTCGGGCTCCTGCACCCGATCGCGCGGACAGACGGCAACTACCGGCTCTATGGGGCAGATGCCCCGGCCCGCGTCGCGCGGATTCGTGCCCTTCAGGCGCGGCGGCTCTCCCTCCGGGAGATCGCGGCCAGCCTGAACGGCAATGGGAGCGACACCGTGGGCGACGCTATCGAGCGTTTCCGCCTGGTGGCGCATGAGCTCGACCGTCTGCGCGGCGAGGTGGCCGAGATTCAGCAGACGATCAAAGAGGCGCGACAAAAGGACGGGAGAAGTCGGATCCTGGGCGACGCCGCACGCGAGACCCTCGTTCATGCGCGGGCCCTGGTTCTGCTTCTCGCCAGCCTGATGGTCGATGCTTCAATCGGCGTATCAGGGTGAGAGAGTATGACAAACACACTGAAGACAGCGGTATTGCTCGCGGGTCTGACGGCCCTGCTCCTGGTCGTGGGGCAGGTGCTGGGCGGATCCGGCGGGCTGACGATTGCCTTGATCCTGGCGCTCGGCATGAACGCGCTGAGCTACTGGTTCTCGGACCGGATCGCGCTGGCGATGACCGGCGCACGCGAGGTATCACTGGCCGAGGCTCCTGAGCTCCATGCCCTGGTCGCCCGTGTCGCGGCCATGGCGCGCCTGCCCAAGCCGCGGGTCTACATCATTGACTCGGCATCGCCAAACGCCTTCGCAACCGGCCGGGATCCCGGGCACGCGGCAGTCGCGGTGACGACCGGGATTCTGCGCGTGCTGAGCCCGGAGGAGCTTGAGGGCGTCCTGGCGCACGAGATGGCGCACATCCGTAACCGCGATACGCTGATCGCGACGATCGCGGCGACGATTGCCGGGGCCATCACCTATCTCGCCCAGATGGGACAGTGGGCCTTCATGTTCGGCGGCTACGGCGGACGCCGCGACGATCGCGAAGGCGGGCTGGCCGGCCTGGAGGCGCTCCTCATGATCATCCTGGCCCCGCTGGCCGCTGTGCTGATCCAGCTGGCGATCTCGCGGTCGCGTGAGTTCAACGCCGACGCGACCGGCGCACGAATCACCGGGAATCCGCTGGCACTTGCCGATGCGCTGGAGCGGCTCGAGCGCGCGATCGCCTACCGGCCGATGACCAACGTACCGGCGGTGACCGCGCCGCTCTTCATCATGAATCCCCTGGGTCCGGGGATGCTGCAGAAGCTGTTCAGCGACCACCCGCCAACCGCCGAGCGGGTTGCTCGTCTGCGCAAGATGGCATTCGAGCAGATTCGCTGAACAGCGTTCATCCTGCGGCAAAACAGCAGAGAGAGGAGCTGGCTATCGCCGCTCCTCTCTCTGCTTTGCCTGCCGCTTCTCACGCTCGGCCCGGATAACCGCCGTGGATCTCTGGGCCGCCCGTCGGAGGAGAATGTAGGCGGCTGCGGCCTGCCGACCAGCCTTCATGACCGGATCCGGCTCGCGCACAAGGACCTGCCCACAGCGGGGACAGGTGCGCAAGGTTTTCCGCACAGCCCGGTGACAGCCAGGGCAGATAATCGCTAGCTCCGGCGGCACCACCTCATATGCGCGCAGGGCCAGGTAAAGCGCCACCGGCCCGATCAGGATGCCGAGCGGGAACCAGACCCAGAACCGGCGCCCCTTATCACTAGCCACGATGCCCGCGACGACCGCACAGAGCACCCAGATCGCCCCTAGCGTCGTCAGCGTATGCGTATCCACCGCGCCCCCTCTCAGCGGACCGGCACGTGGA
>JADGGD010000087.1 GCA_019690095.1 Chloroflexota bacterium | reverse complement strand
GGAGACGACGATGCGGTCGAGCACGCGAAGCCAGGGGTCGGCTTCTGTCCGGGGCGCCGCCGCGTCGGCACGCGGACCGCCGCGGCGCGGCGATCCTTCCCCCGACGCCCGGCACTCAGCGATACGCGGTCCATGTAGTTCATAACGCGATCCACGGAGTTCACGAAAGGGAGAGGCATCGACCATGACCAATCACCCCGGTCGAATCCGGCGGCTGGCCGTGAGCGGCTTCGCGACCGCAGCAATTGGCCTGTCACTCTTGCTGCCGGCCACGGCCTTCGCCGATTCCTCATCGGATCCGACGATCACCCTCCGACGATCCTTCAACGATAACCAGGTCGCGGTCCAGCTCGCCAAGAGTAAGGCATACCAGAAGTCCGAGCAGGACGCTGACAACTCTAACCATTCAGCTCAGTTCGGGAAGCTGGAGCAGGACCAGCCGAACATCCTCAAGCCGGAGGTGGATGCGCCGGCGATCAATATCGCGCATCCCGATGTGTATAGCTCGGCAAAGAACGAGGTCCAGAGCGGTGACGCTAAGGCCTACGGCAACACGACCGTGATCGGCATCAAGTCCGAGCAGGACGCCGATGCATCGGCCAAGGGCCTGGCCGTGGCCGTCAACTACACTGGTGACGCGAACGGAACCGCAGGCGACGCCTACGCCAACGGCGGCAACCAGTATCTGAAGAACGACCAGGAGACCGGTGATGGAGGGAACTCCATTGCCCACGCGTCCTCGGTCGTGGTGAACAAGTCCGATGCCGACGCGATCAATGGCGTGATCAGCGGCGGTGGAAAGGACTGCGCGAAGGGTGGCCCGGATGGTCAGGATAGCCACGGCCATGACTGCCAGAAGGGCCAGCCCGGCTCCTCGAAGATCACCGCTGATCCATCCGCGACCGCTGGCGGCAACACCGGGACCGCGACATCGACTGCGACGTCCGGTACTGGCGGGAACTCCGGCAGCAACTCCGGTAGCAACTCGGCCTGGGCGAACGGTGGCACGGCCGCGCCGATGGCCTACGGCGGCAATACCGGGGACAACACGGCCGAGGCCATGCTGGCGGGTGGCACGGCGGTGAACGGCCTCACCGTCAACGCGACTACCTCCGGCAATACCACGGCGACCAGCGGCTCCGCAACGAACAGCGGGAGTGCTTCCTCCAGTGCGACGTCCAGCCTGACCCAGACCGCAACACCGACAGTCACCCAGACACTAAACAATAACCCCATTCTGAAGGGCACGCTCGATCAGAGTAGCTGGCAGCTCAACAAGGCCGACCAGTCGTCTGATCAGTCGGCTGGGAATTCGCAGACCAGCTGCCAGTGTGCCGGCGGGTCGTAATGGGGAGACTATCGCACGCCGCTCGTGTGGCGGCCTAGGCCATCACCGGCGCGGCGTGTCCGTGCGGGAGCCCGGTCCCGACCCCGGCCGGGCTCCCCGCGGTGTTCCGGATCGGCGGACCGCGGAATCGGTCCCGGAGGTGGATTCCAATGACGCGCAACTGGCGCCTGATCCTGACTGTGTTGGTCAGCGCGGCGCTCTGGATGCTTGCTCCTGCGGCACGCCCGTCTCTCAGTCGCCTGATTGGTGAATCGGGGGCGCCGCCCTCCCTGAATGCGCGTGCCGCCGACATGGGACCATTTGGGGATGACTGGTCGCTCCGCGTAGGAGACAGCGTCGGCGGAGATGCGAGCACAGACTGGTCGTCCTGCTTCCCGATGACCGGGACGCCTGCGCCTTCCGGCGCCGCGGTTCCCGCCCAGAGCACGCCGACCACCCCGGGGACTGCACTCCAGGCGACGTACCGTCTGTGCGGCGCGCCTGATCCGCAGACGCGGCAGTCGATTGAGCAACTTATCGGAGGGCGTGGGTTCAGCGCGCGCCTCGCGAGCCGGCCAGATGGATGTGCGGACCTGACCATCTCCGTTAACCCCGACCAGGCCGCGCGATCGGCAGGCAGCCAGAGCGTGAGCCTGAGTGTCGGACTCGGTGGAAGCCAGACGATCTCGATCCAGATTGTCTCCGAGAATGGAGCAACCAGGGTCACGACGGGCCCGGAGGGGTAGGCATCTCCGGTTCCACGGGCTCTCCTGCCGCGATGCAAGCAACCATACTGCAGTCCATGGATATCGCGCCGGGAGCCCGATCTAAAGGCACTGTTGCCAATCAGCACCTGGCCTGGGAGACCGAACTCCCCTCGATACTGCGTGCAAGGGGGTGCGATGAGCGTGAGACCTTCCGAATGGCCCGTAGCCCGGCCGCGAACGAGCGTGAGCGCGACCCGGCATCCTGTCCGTGTGTCCCGCTTGCGGATTGCCAGCTGTGGAATGCGGCTGCTCCTGTCCCTGACGATCGCCGCGAGTGTGGCGGTCTCTCCGCTAGCGTCATCCCGCCTGCTGGCGGCGGATGGCCCATCCACAGCTGTCACAGCTGATGCTGGTTCGACACCCGGTCAGACGGTCTCATCGTCGACTGGCGCTGCACCGGCGTCATCGGCGGCATCATCGCCCGTGAGCCAGGAAGGCGATTCACGCGGAAATGGGAGCCAGGATAGTGCGGCACACGCCCCCGGCGCTGGGTCTAGCTCCAGTTCCACCGGCCCGGAAGCTCTCTCCTCAAGCGCGGGACCGGGGAACGCAGGGCCAGCGACGGCTGGGGCGGGCACGAAGCCCGCGGGTGGATCCGGCACGCTACAGACGACCAGTAGCCCGCCGCCTGGAACGGGAAAGGTTGAATCACGGTCGAATACGCCGGGTCCTCAGGGATCGGCGGTCGCGGCCGCCGTGCAGGAGGTTCTCCAGTCAGCCGCGTCCCCGTCCGTGGGCCACGATGTCGCGACTGCCGTGCACCGGGCGATTTCCCACTCCGATCATCCAGACGGGCATCCGACCACGGGCCCGAAGGATGGGCATGGGACGAAAGAGGGGAGAAAGGTCACGTCCCTCGGCTCCACGACCGGGCAGGACGGAAAGAAGAGCACGACTGCCCTGTCCAGGGCGACGACGCCTGGCACGGCAGTCAGCCCGGTGACCGCGGTAGTTACGGCGAGTAGTTCATCCAGCCCGATGCCGGCCTCGTCTCCATCGGCGGCGAATAGCCCAACACCCGGAGGGCCGTCACCCACGGCGCCGCCGTCTGCGGCCTCCACTACCGATCCCCCTCCGACCGGGACCGCAGTGTCCACAGCGACCGTCACACCCCCGGTCGGGACATCTCCGTCAGCGCCCACTCCCTCTGAGCCATCCGGTGCGGCAACGGTGACGGCGGTGTCCGGGACGAACACCCCTGCGCCCTCGACGAGTGCGACCCCGGCCGGGCGATCGTCGTCGACCGAGTCGTCTGTCACAGCCAGTCCTTCTGCGATGGCGACCTCATCGCCACCTGCCTCACCATCACCGGAAGTTACCCCTCCGCTCGAGACGTCGCCGTCGGCGACGCCCTCGCCCGTGGGCACGGCGTCCTCAACCAGCACACCGACCCGGACGCCCGCAGACGCAGTGACGGCGTCTGCCACGGCATCGCCCTCACCGTCCGCGTCGCCGCCAGCTACACCAACGACCTCTCCGACGGTGTCTCCAGCAGTCTCCCCGACGATCTCCCCGGTCGCGCCGCTGTCGACTGTTCCGACGACCTCGCCGTCTGCTGGGGGATGCGGTGGAGTCAGCTCGTCGAGCCTGTCAGAGACGACGTGCACGGTCAACTCATCGCTCACCACGGCAGTGAGCGGCGATACAAATGCCACTGGAAGTCAGGGACAGACAGCCCTCTCCAATCAGCAGGTATCCAGCGTTACGACCGGCGGCGGGACTGCCCCAGTTTCCGTGGTCAATTCCTACGGGGCTACGGTGAATGATGCGGGACAGGCCACCAGCCAGAGTGGCCTGACCGACGCGCAGGGTGCTCCGGCGGTAAGTAGTATCGGTGCGAATGGACCGGCGATCACGAACACGAGCCAGACCACCAGTGGATCCGGGAGTGCAACTGCGGTCGGTGTAACTGCCCAGAATACAGTCAATAACACCTCGGTAGCCTCGGTCGGGATCGAGGGGGCAAACAACGCGCCCGTATCGGTGCGCTCAGCGAACCAGGTGGAGGTCACGGACAGCGGGTCGGCCAGCAGCACCTCTGGCACCAGCGTGGCGACCGGAGGATCGGCCACGATCGCGACCGGCACCGACTTCCAGGCGTCGGCGGCGAGTGGAACGGCTGTGTCGGCTATGCCCACGCCGTCGGTTGTCCCCGGTCAAGCGCCGACCAGCGCGGACGTGAATGCGACGGGCGTGACCGCCAATCATTCCCTCTCGGCTGTCTTGACGCAGAGTGCCTCTCCCACCGCAACCAGTGGGCTGTCTGTGATCCAGACCGGGAATGTCGTCATCACTACTGATGGCCACGCTGCGGCGGTGTCCGGCGCGACCTGCGCCGGCACGGGCTGTCCTGCGGCCGCCGCATCGCCTGCCGGTGTATCGACACCAACCGGTCAGACCGTGCGTCTGAGCAACCAGACGACAACGCTGGCGACCACTGGCAATGCGGCGGCCGCAGGCGTTGTGGCGCAGAACACGGTCAACACCAGTGCGAACGTGAATGTGCACGTTGGCGGTGTCAACAACGGGCTGATCAACGTGATCATTCAGACGGTCACCCGGATCGTCAACCTGGGGAGCGCAGTCGCGGGGTCCGGGTCGGCCAGCGCGACCGGCGGGACGGCGGTGACCCTGGGATCGGGTGCGATGCCGGGGTCTCCCTCTACCGGTGTCTCTTCCGCCGCTGCCAGCGGGAATGCCCGGGCGACAGGCGCTGTGGTAACCAATCAGGTGAGTCTGGGGTCCAATACCGCCATCCACGTAGCAGGCGATAACTACAACCCTATCCGGGTGCTCGTGCAGTTCGTTGTGCGGCTCTTCAGTCACGGGAGCGCGACTGCACTGTCGGGCGATGCCCATACTGCGGGCGCGGCCGGTGCAGGTGCGTATGGTGGCAACGTCACGACGGTTGCCCGGAGCGGGTCAGCGGATGCGACTGGCCTGGATGCCCGCAATCAGGTCGATCTATGGTCGAACGTTGATGTAGACATCGATGGGTCGAACTACGCGCCCATCGACATCTACATCTTGTTTGACACAATGATTGAGAATATCGGTGCGGCGCGGGCCACCTCCGGAAACGCCGTCGCGACCGGATCCGGCTCTACCTTGCTCCTGGTCGGCGGGTCTGCCCCGGACCCGCCTGGACAGTCGACCGGCAGCAGCTCGAGCATCGCCACCACCTCCGTCTCGAGTGTCGGCACGTCCGGTGTGGTGAACACCAGCGTTACCCGCTCGGTCTCTGGGAACGCGACGGGAAGTGGCGTCGAGAGCGTGGTCAGTGCAACAAATCTCCAGGTCAGCAACGCGGCGAGCCCGGGAAATCGTAATCGCACAGCGGTAAACCTCGCCACCTACGCGTTTCGGACGGCAGGCTCGGCCGTCGCGGCGAGCGGTCCTGCCTACATCGGTCCGATCCCTCCGTCTCCGACTTCGCTCCCCTCCGGGGGTAGTGGGGGAAGAGGGATCGCCTGGGTGCCCGTTCCGCTTACGCCGACCCCCCGGCCCGGCTCGCCGTCCGGAATAACCAGCTCGGGGAGCAACGGGAACGTTACCCTGACTGCGGCGTCGGGAGGCGGGTCGGTTGGCGGCTGGGACGTCATCGATCTTCCTCTCTGGCCCGGCTTCCCAGACCCGGATGTGCCCCCGATGCCCGGCCAGAGCCTGATCCCGGCGGGTCAGGGTACGGTGATCGAAGGCCGCGCCGGGGCACCGGCGGCACCAGCCATTCCGATGGGGTCCGTCCAGCGCATCGCGCCGGCCGCGTCGAGCGGGGCCCCGCTGGTCAGTGCGCCACGGCCCCTGGTGGTCGTGCCGTCAGCGCGTCTGTCTGTCCCCGCTGGCCCGAGGGTCGCGCAGACCGCGCCGCGGCCGGCTGCCGCTCCGTCGTCAGCTGGAATACCCGTGCCTGTTCTGGTCGCCCTGGCCCTGGTGTTGCTGGCGGCCGTGCTGGCCATGGCGTGGCGTCGGCGTGCCTGGTTGGCCGCGCTGGCCCATTCGGCGCTTGGCCTCCTGCACCTCTCGTGACAGTGCGCGTGACAGTGCGAAGGAGAGAGCGATGAAATGGCGGCGGAGATGGTGGGTGTGGTATCTGGCTCTGTCCCTGGTTGCCTGGCTGGGGCTGGCCGCAGGACCGGTCGCCGCAGCCGGTAGATCAGACACCCTGCGCCTGGTACAGGTGCGGGCGCGGCAAGAGTCATCGAACGGCGGGGGAGCGCCGGTACAGTTCGAGGTCACGGTGAACTACACCCTGGCCAGCGCACCGCGTGCCTTTCTCCTCCTTTTCATCTTTGAGGACAGCTCGGACACAGCGACCACCCAGGCCCGTAATGCCGTCTGGGTGCCGGCTGGCTCGGGAAGCACTCCCCTTGCGGTATCCTACCGGCCCCCGTCGGGGCTCCATACGATCATGCTGGTCGCCGGGCTCTTCCAGGATAGTGATACCCTCCTGGCGTGGTCAGCGACGCCGGTCTTCTCACTGTCCCGATGGCCCGGGCGGGAGTGGTTTGACCGGGCCCTGAAGGAGCACCAGGCCGGTGACTATGCCGGCGCTGTTGCTGACCTGACCAGGGCGATTGCGCTTGCCCCCCGGACGGCGGCGTACTACTGCTGGCGAGCGGATAGCCAGATGCATCAGGGGGCCTACGCGGCCGCGGTGGTGGATTATACACACGCCCTTGCTCTGGAGCCCGAGAACCGCTCCTGCCGCCTCGGCCGCGGGATTGCCTATCTCTGGCAGCGCGACTGGACACAAGCCGTTGCGGACCTCTCACAGGTGATCGAAAGCGGGTCATCCCCGGATCGGTGGACGGCCGCAGCGCTCCGCGCACGGGGCATCGCTGACGTCGGCCTCGGACGGTTTGCGGCGGCGATCGCTGACTACCGCGGCTATCTTTCGCTCATCTCCGGCGCGCCGGATCGGTTGATCATCCAGGGCTGGATCAGCGACCTGGAAGCGGCCGGTGGCTGAGAGCCAGATGCACGCTCCTGGCTGACGCGCTCATGGCCGAAATAAGGAAGGCTTTCTATCGTGCATCCGATCAAACGCTATCGCATCGCCCGGGGGTGGACTCAGCGCGAGCTGGCTCAGCGGGTCGGGGTAAGCGTGAACGCGGTCCAGGCGTGGGAAAGCGGCTCACGGATCCGACCGGGCAATCTCGCGCGTCTGGCCGAGGTTCTCGGTGTTGATCCATTGCGGCTTCTCAACGAGATTGAGGAGTGGCGTGCCGTGCGGCGTGATCGGAATGCACGGGATCCGGTCAGCTGATCGCAGACGGAGTACTCGGCTCCTTTCCTCCGGTGTATGATGGTGCCGGTTGCCTGACGGCAATACGGACGAGTACATACTGGAGGGAGATCTCGTGAGGCTGGCCGTGCGCGAGGGGATGGTACCGGGCTCGACCCTGGAGGAGAAGCTCGATCTACTCGAGCGGCTTGGCTATGACGGCATCGAGCTCCACACCCCGGAGTCGCTGGGGCGTGATGCAGAGGATCTGCGTCGGGCATTCGCGGGGCGCCGCGTCCGCCCGACGACGATCGACGGCGCTCGCACGCTGCTCAGCCCTGATCCGTCGGAGCGACGCACCGGGATGGACCTGCTTCGGCAGCGGCTTGAGCTCTGCCGGCAGATTGCGGCAACGGCGGTTCTGCTTGTTCCGATCTTCGGCCGACCGCTTATCCCCGATTTGAGCCCGTGGCGGACGGCGGTCGAACTCGAGCGGGAACTGCTCCTGACTGAGCTGAAGGAGTTGGCTCAGGACTGCGAGCGGCTGGGCGTGACGCTCGTGATCGAGCCTCTCAACCGCTACGAGACGCACCTGGTCAACACCCTCGACCAGGGAGCCGATCTGTGCCGACGGGTTAACCGGGAGGGGATTCGAATCATGGCCGACTTCTTCCATATGAGCATTGAGGAGGCGGATATCGCGGCCAGCATCCGGCAGGCCGCGCCGTTCATCCGGTACGTCCATGTGGCCGATAGCAACCGGCTGCAGCCTGGGCGAGGGCACACTGATTTCCGCCCTGGCTTCCGTGCGCTGAAGGAGGCGGGATACGACGGGTATCTGGGCGTCGAATGCCGTCTGGTTGGAACGCCTACCGAGGCGCTGCAGGAGGCCGCTGACTTTCTGCGGAAGGCCTGGGCTGAGGCCTGATCCGGCGCGCTACCAGACTGGCGAAAGCGGGGCTTGCGCGGTGGAGGCGGAGGCGCTATGATGCGCCGTGGCTGGAAATGGCCCAGATGCCTTGCCGGGGTTTACGCTCTGTCGGTGATTCACGGCTGGAAATGTAACCTGGCACCCCCCTCCGGTACGTCTCGACCCATTATTGAAGCGATCGCGTGGGCAGGCTCGTAGGATCACGCCGCCGGTCGGCACGGGTCAGGCTGATCGGTCAGGTGATTGTCGTCCTCGTGTTGAGCCTGTCGGTGACACCTGGTGTTGCCGCGTCCCTGGGACGTGGGCCAGGGGCTCCTCCTCCCCCGCAGTATGGTGTCATCCAGGAGGTGGTGCTCGTGCGAGGACGGGCAGTACCTGTACGGCCGCTGCAGCGGCCGGTTCTTCCGTTCCTGCCGGTCGATCCATCGGCCCTCCGGGCGGATAAGGAACGCACGCGGGCGATGCGCGCACAAGCTGGTGCTGGCCCCGCAATGCCCGCGCCTCGCGCGGCTGCTCCGGGGCCCGCGGTGGCTGCCGAGCAGGTGATCGCGCGCTTCCCGGTGATGAGCCATGATCGTCAGGCCGAGTCGTACCCTCAGTATTACGGGATCAGCCCGCCGGATACCCAACTCGCAGTGGGTCCAACACAACTGATTGAGGCGATAAACAGCACGCTTTCAGCCTGGACGCGCGACGGGACATTCATCTCCTCCCGTGACTTCGCCGCTTTCTTCCCGGTGCCATCGGACCAGTTCTTCAGCGACCCACGCATTCTCTACGACCCCCTGAGCCAGCGCTGGTTCGTATCCGGACTCTCGGTCACAGCAGGGCTGGATGACAGCCTCGTCTACGTGGCAGTCTCGACGAGCACGGCGCCGGATATCCAGGATCCGGCGAGCTGGCACGTCTTCACTCTCCCCGCGACTCGCTCGGGGATTGTGCGCGACCAGCCGAAGCTAGGGGTGAGCAGTGACAAGGTGGTGATCTCCTGGAATGACTTCAACAGCCAGAAGCAGTTCGTCGGTTCCGAGACGTGGGTTCTTCAGAAGTCGGATCTACTGGCCGGAGGGACGGTCGCGTATGCTTTCTTCACTCCTGATCCATACCGCTTCAATCTGGTTCCGGCCCAGGCGCTGAGCCCGACGAGCACGGCTTATCTCGTCTACAATAACAGCATGGTTTTCAACTACGGGAGCCTTGGGATTGTCTGGCTGACCGGCACGCCATCGGCGAAGAATGTCGCCTGGAACGAGGTCGATCCAGCGATCACCCCGACCAGCATGCCACCGGATGGAGCCCAGCCGGGGAATGGGCCGGGCATTGCGACAAACGATGATCGCACCCTCTCAGCAGTCTGGCAGTACGGGCTCCTGTGGACTGGCACGAACACTGCCTGCACCCCGCCCGGTGACGCAGTCGTCCGCTCCTGCCTTCGGCTGATCCAGATTCTGACCATCGGGGCGGCTCCGCGCATCACCCAGAGCTTCGATGTCGGACAGGCCGGAATGGATCTCTATTACCCGGCGGTTACTATGGATGCTGTGGGCAATGCCTACGTCTCGTTCACGCTCTCGTCGGCGAGCCTGTATCCGACCGCGGCGACCCTGGTTCAGCGGGCCGGGGTGGCCAACGTCGTCAGTGGAATCATCCCATTTCAGAATGGCACCGGCATCTATAACCTGACTGCCTGTGCAGGGGGCGAGAATCGATGGGGCGATTACTCGGCGGCAGTTCCGGATCCGCTTGATCCGTCGTCAGTGTGGGTTACCGCAGAGTATTCCGCGACGACTGCGACCTCGGGAAGTGCCTGTGCCTTGAACTGGGGCACCGCGACGGCGCGGGTCACGCTTCCCTCTTTGCCGAATCGCGTCTATCTGCCGCTGGTAGCGAACCAGTGATCGGCACGTGGCTCCGGGCCTGCTTTTGCAGACAGCGAGTGGATGGGCGCACCGATCGCGCCGATGATTGGCATACCAGAGGATACCTGATCAGGAAAGGATAGCTGCAATCATGGTACGGATCCAGCTTGACCTGAAGCTTCCTCCGCAGAACATCGAGTGGAGTGATTATCAGCGGGCGGCCGAGATCGCTGATAGCCTTGACTTCGGAACGTTCTGGACCTGGGATCATCTCATGCCCATCTTTGGGGATATGGACGGTTCCGAGCACGAGTGCTACACCACGCTGGCCGCCCTGGCTGTAGTGACGCGCCGGATCCGGATCGGGGCGCACGTGAGCGGGGTCGTCTATCGGAATCCGGCGCTTCAGATCAAGATGGCCACCGAGATCGATGTGATCTCCAACGGCCGCTTCGACTTCGGCATTGGCGCGGCCTGGGCGGAGCGGGAGTTTCGGGCGTTCAACATTCCATTCCCTCCGCCGCGCGACCGGATCGGCACCCTGCGCGAAACGCTGGACCTGGCGAAGCTGGTCTGGAGCGGTGATCCCCGGAAGAAGGTAAGCTACGAAGGACGATACGTCCGAGCCACTGATCTCTTCATCAACCCGCAGCCGGTCCAGCGGCCTCATCCGCCGATCGTTATCGGGGGTGGTGGAGAACAGCTGACCCTCCGCGTGGTCGCACGGCATGCGGATGTCTGGCATGGTTTTGGCGATCCCCCGACCCTCCAGCGTAAGATTTCCCTTATTGACCGCTACGCACGCGACTATGGCCGGGACGGGGGTGAAATCGTCAAATCAACCGACGCCTCGATCTGGGTCGGGCCGTTGTCTGAAGCGGCGGTCGCTCGGATCGCCGAGATCACCGGGCGCACGCCGGACAGCATCCGCGAGTCGGTCCTGTCCGGTGATCCGGACGCAATACTTCGTGGCCTCCAGCCATACATCGATATCGGCATCCGACGTTTTATCGTCAGTGCGTGGAGTCCGGAGTTTGCGGATAACTGGCGCCGGATCTCGGAGCAGATCATCCCGCGTCTCGCCGACTGAGCGGCGGCAACTGCTGACACCGCTCGGCAAAGGTATCGGATAGCACAGCGCATCGGGCGCTGTGTCATATCCGCCTGCAGATGGTTTGCTAGGGGTGTGCTGGAGGCCAGGATGCCCTGTTCGGCGAATAGACCAGGCAAGTAGCCAGTTGACATTCATCGGTGAGATTCTCAGAACAACACCGGACAGACGGCGTACAGTGGCGGACGCGCCGGGGGCCGGAGCGCCAGGCCAGGATCATCCTGTGCGTGATGCCATGTTCTGATTAGGTCGGCCGCTGATCGTCCGGCCTGCGGCCGAGCAGCGGAGGCTTCAGAGATGGCTTGACTCACCGGCCCGGCGAGGATAGAATTGTGTCTGGTACATTCCCCGATAGCTCAACGGTAGAGCGGGCGGCTGTTAACCGCTAGGTTCCAGGTTCGAATCCTGGTCGGGGAGCCAGGAGCCCTACTAGAGACCGAAAGGCTCTGTGTAGGGCTTTGCTTTTTGGTCCCAGGTTCACCCCCAAACCCTCCAGGAAGGGGAAGGGTAATGGAACCTGAGACTGAGAAGCTCGCATATCGTTCGGCAGCTGGGCGAGGACAGCGTCAATTTCGCCTGGGCGTTGTGCCGATCGCGGTGGTGTTCCTGGCGGCGGCCTACTCTCCTGCTGTGAGTAGCCTTGCTGTTTCGTTGGCCATTCTGTGGCTGCTTCTGCTGCCGCTCTGTGATCTCACCGCGCACCAGAGGCGCGCCTGGAGTCCGCCCGGCCTACCCGGGAGCGGGCAGTGTGGACCCAGAATAAGTTCTCTTTATGAGGAAGAAGGCCGAACTGCGCTGGAAGACCTCAATTGGCTAATGCCAGCCTGATGGCCGGGTACAGCCACGCTACTTTTCCGTGATCTGCCGCTGAGTCACCTATCTCTTCGAACACACCTTCGGCGGACCCCGATGGCTGGGCATTCCCCAGGCACGCCCGGATATTGTGACCGCGGTGTTTCAATCCAGCAGGCCAATCCGGAGGGCACCTTTGCAACGATAGAACCCCAGCTGCCCGCTGCGGCAATTGGTCAACCTGGGAAGTCCGCGGCGCCTTCCACACCAGGGGCCGCACAAAGGCCAGGTGGATCCGGGTGAACTCCCCGGCCGCCTGGCCTTTTGTATTGCTGGAAGCAGTTTCCGCTCCCGGATTGGTGGTCAGCTTGTTTGGAAAGAGGGACGGTGTCCCCGGATGTGGTACGGCATAGCGTCTCATCTCGCTAATGCTGAGGACAGCCGTCGCCCCGGTTATCTCGGCGCGATCTCGATCACTGTGCCGCGTTCGCGGCCGGCACAGCTGTCGCGGCCTAGCTGACTGTCAGTTCGTTGACCACGTCCACAACCCCGGGCACGCTCCAGGCGTCATCCGAGGCCTGGTCGATCTGATAGTAGGTCGGCACACTGCCCCGCAGGTATACCACGCCGTTGACCACGCTAACGGTGATGCGCGCAGCGTTGATATCCGGGTCTCGATCAAGCACGCGGCGGACATCCGCCTCGATCTCCGCATCCGTCCGCCGCACCGGCGGCGCCACGGCGATGTTGTTGATCACATCCACGACGCCCGGGGCGGCCCAGGCATCGTCGGAGGCCGCGCTCTTCTGACTGTAGCTCGGCACTGTCCCGCTCAGGGTCACGACTCCCCCACTCACCACCACACTGATGTCCGCCGGACTGCTGATCCGGACGTCCCGATCCAGATTGCGCCGGATCGTATCCCGGATTTCTGCATCGGTCCAGACCCGGGGCAGGCGGACGGTGAGGTTGTTGACCACGTCCACCACCCCCTTGATGCGGCGGGCATCCTCGGCGGCAGTGATCTTCTGGGAGTAGGTGGGGACAGTGCCGCTGAGGTACACAACGCCGTTGGTGACGGTTACCGTGATGTCACTGGAATCGATCCGCACGTCGTGGGAGATCTCATCCCAGACGTTCTGCCGGATCTCCTGATCGGTGTAGGTAAGAGCCATCCATACTCCTCCTGCTCGCCAGGCGAGCGCTGATGCTGAATCGTGCATGATGCAGCCTGGCAAGAACGGTACCGACCGGGGAAGGGAGGCTGTGGAATACCACCGACAGGCTGACGGAAGGAGTAGTTGGTCTTTCTCTTGGTCTGTAGTGCACGGGATGGAGGCGGCTCTATCGGTGGAGGCGCCGCCATTTTCACGAGGAAGAAGGCAGGCAGATCAGATGATCGTGCTGGCCCACCCCCGGGCGGCACGCGGCGTCTTCGGTAGAATAGAATGAATACTCTCTGCGGGGGCTGTGCGTTGATCGGCTGGCTCCGGCCGACAACCTTCTCCCCAGAGCTTTATCTTTGAAGCTTTATCTTTGAATGGTCTGGATGTGGGCGTGTCCGTGCCCATGACGGAGAGTGCAGGGATATGCTCGTTGAACTCCCGGGCGAACTGCGCGCAGAGATCGAGCAACGCCTGGAAGGTATCCCATTAGGCGATCTGACGCGCGCGGTCGCAGATCTCTCCGAACGGTATCGGTCCGGAGCGCGCCTTGGTACGCGCGTGTCACGTGCGCCGATGGAGGTGCTCGCTTATGCGGTCGCGCGCCTGCCGGCGACCTATGCCGCGCTGACAGCGGCACTGGCCCGGGTCCGCCGCGAACGGGCAGACTGGCACCCCCGCACGGTCCTCGAC